>CAWUKD010000108.1:0-12604 GCA_963922815.1 uncultured Gammaproteobacteria bacterium | reverse complement strand
CTCTGTCCCGGTCTGTCTTTGCCGATGCCGGTCTGTCGATAGAATCGGCGGCCAACCCCGACGCTCGAACGCTTTTTCAGCAAAATGTGATTATCAGCCTGTTCGACGCCGGCATACCGTCCGACGCGTCTACCCACCGGCAGCTTCGGGTATTTCCCGAGGTGCGTGCGGTTGAAGCCCGCCTGCTGCCGTTCGTGCTGCGTGAAATTCTGATCGAGAGCGATCAGTGGGGTGCGGTGCGGGTCGTTCCGGCGGATCGCAACGGCGACGAGATTCAGGTCAATGGGCGCATTCTCAAATCCGACGGCGAATCACTGGAAGTGGAGCTGCGTGCGGTCGATGCATTTGGCAACGAGTGGGTCAACGGCAATTACGCCATGACGTCGGGGGTCGGCGAGTCGACGGGTAGCGCCGACATTGCCAGCTCGTTTAAAAACGTGTTCCGCCAGTTTGCCGCAGACCTGTTAGCCGCACGAGGCGTCTACAACGACCGGACGCTGCGACAGAACCGCGAGGTTGCCCTGTTACGCTATGCAGGAAGCCTCTTGCCCGACGCATACTCCCGCTACCTGGATAGCTCGCCTGACGGCCTTTATCGCATTGTGCGTTTGCCAGCCGAGGATGATCCTATGCTCGAGCGGATTCGACGCATTCGCGAATTTGAGTATCGGTTTACGGATGCGATCGATGAACAGTACGAGGCGCTGTATTCCGAAATCGCTGACACCTACAACCTGTGGTTGCGCTACCAGGAGCGACTGACGCGCTATCGCCAGGACGGCGAACAGCAAAGACGCGACTCAACGTCCTCAAGCCGACGAGGCAGCTACAACGCCATGAAAGCCAGCTACGAGCACTACAAGTGGCTGAAGATGGAAGAGCAAAACCTGCGTAACTGGGCGCGCGGATTCAGCAACGAAGTGGATCCCACGGTAGTTGAAGTAGAAGGCCAGGTTGTCCAGCTTGATGGCAGTCTTGAGCAGCGCTATGAAGAATGGAGCAGCCTTCTCCGATCAATCCTGAGGGCCGAAACCGGTCTGTAGAGCAGCCCTCAGGTCATTCTTGACGAGTGGGCTCTGCGTCACAGGGTTTCGTCACCTCGTCGCTTGAAAACCGGATCCCAGGCATTGTTCAGAGGATCTATTTAGCCGCTTCTAACCGTCCATCTCGATCGAGACTTTCGCGCAGGCGTCAGGTACGCTTTGCCAACAGGCGCAGAAGTGCGTTATCGCTACAACTCCGGAGAGGTTATGAACAGGATTATTACACTCGCATGCGTTGCGCTTTGTCTGGCTGGTTGCGCCTCAACGGAGCTATCGGATGACACGTTGCGAGAAGTGTCGGCCAACCTCGACTACGGCGATTCTTCCTCGCAGACTTTGCTGAACAAAGCCTGGCGAGCCTCCAAGCGCAAGCGCTATCCGGAGTTGCTTGCATATACACAGCGCTGCGTAGAACTGTATGGGGAAGAAGGCCGGCAAATGAACGCCGAACTCTCCGACTTTGAGCCTGAACCAACCGCGGCTCAAAAATGGGCCCTGAATGATGTGGGTACCTGCCTGTTTATCATGGCTCATGCCTATGAGGATCTCGGCAGGTATCAGGACGCTACCCGCACCTACAAGATGCTGGCGGAAGACTTCACCTACGCCCAGAGCTGGGACCCCAAAGGATGGTTCTGGCGTCCGGCCGACGGTGCCGCCCGCAAAGCCGAAAAAATGAAAAACTGGTAATCTCTGCGGCCGCACAAAGCCAGGCATATCAAACCGCAGAGTCGTACCGGCTGCCTGCTACGGCTGTGATACCGTACGGTGGTTCGTCTGATAACAATTGAGCACGCTCAAAGTGACTGGTAAGCGTTCATCGAAACCTGGTAAATCATGCTTCTGATTCCGACAAGGTAATTCCTCATGCCCTCCTCCAAGAAACGCGTCGTCATCGTTGGCGGCAATTTTGCCGGCCTCGTGGCGGCATCCCGCCTGTCGACCTGCGTTGATGTCACCGTTGTAGATCCCGGCGCCGAGTTTGAGTGGACGCCCAACATTCACGAAATCATTTCGGGTGTGAAAAGTCGCGACAGCGTGGTGCTGCCTCGCGCAGAATGTGTCACGCGGTACGGGCATACCTTTATCGAAGCTGCAGCAGTGCACATAGATCATGCGTCGAATACCGTGGCAACGGAGAGTGGACTACTTCTGCCCTATGATGCCTGCATTATCGCGGCCGGGAGCCAGAAGACGCAGTTCGGCGTTCCGGGAGCACTTGAGCACAGTATCGGTTTGCGCAAGGTTGACGACGCCATTCGCATTCGCGACCGGCTTGACAAACTTGCCACGCGCAAGCGGGTGGCTTCGGTGGTTATTGTGGGCGGTGGCGTGTCGGGCATTGAAGTCGCAGGGGAAATTCTAAGACGTCGTGCCAACGGTGATCGATTCCACGTACACGTGGTAGAACAGGCTTCCCGCCTCATGCCTCAGCTCCCTGATTCGCTTTCGCGTGATGCGATCCGGCGATGCGAGGCGCATGACGTTCAGATCCATACCAGCGCAAGCATTGCCGGTGTCGCAAAGCGCAGCGTCACGCTCGACAGTGGCGCCAAGCTGACCGCAGACCTGTGCATCTGGTCCGCTGGTACCACCCTGCCGGATTTCCTGAAAGATTCTGATCTTGACCAGCGCGATCACGACGGGCTGTCGGCGAATCCGTTTCTTCAAAGCAGCACGGCGGACAATGTGTTTATGGCCGGTGACTGCGCTGCACCCGACGAGCCTGTACGCAAGCAGGCCTATAACGCCATGGACATGGGCCGAACCGCGGCTGACAACGTCTCACGCTTCTTCAAAAACCGATCGCTGTCTGCGTTTCGGCCGTCACCCACGCCGATGCTGATTGCGTTTGGGGATGTAACCACCTGGCTGGTGGCCGGCGACCATGTGGTGGCCAGTCCGCTGCTGGCTGCCGGTAAGGAAGCGGTTTATCAGGCCACCATGGCGCGACTGGCGTCTCCGGGTGAGCCGCTGCACTACGCCTCGGGAATTGCCGGCAGGGCGAGTTTGTCGGCCAGCCGACTGCTGCTGCCGCAGCTCACGCCTCGGGCCATCCTGCGCAATCTGACACAGGGGCGAATTCTGTCCTGATTCGTTGGCCCGGGTACTCGCCCGGCATGTTTAGCTCTAGAACATTGATTGGCGCGGCCTGGCCAGCATGAACACGGTTTATCCGGTTTTCTTCGGCATGGTCATTGAATCGTTAAAACGAACTGATACCACTCGATTCCATGAACCAGCCCAGGAACCGATGCCACAGCGAGTTATCTTCATAAGCGGCGTAGTCAGTGCTGTACAGCCGGCCGTCGTCATTGGTCCACATTTCGTCAAAATAGCTGCGCGCATCGTTGATGACAGCGGCGTCTTTGGGTCCTCGTATCACCACATCAGTTTCCAGGTTGAAGTCGTCGAGATTACGTCGTGTGAAATTGGCACTGCCGCTGATTATCGTTGCGCTACCAGATGCCCGGTTAACCACGAGCATCTTGGTGTGGCACTGCTCGCCTTTTGAATTACACCATCTCACGTCAAGACCGTTGCGGTGCAGCTTGCGTGCCACCGGACGATTGGGCACGCCGTTTTTCTCCCGTCCAAAGGCATCCTTGTTGGGGTCCAGCATGATCCGGGTGTTCACGCCACGATCATGGGCCTCAATCAGCGCCCGTATCACGTGGCGATCTGACAGGTAGAACATCATCAGGTCAATCTGATCTCCCGGCTGCGCCGAATTCAGCGCCTGCAAAATGGCCAGTTCAATTTCGTTTTCTGTAACCAGCTGGAGGGTAACCGATCCCGTTGCCGGATCCGGGCTGGTCACGGGTATTGCCGGCACATCCACAAGCTCCGCTTCGGACATTTCGAGTACGGCATTTTCGGAATGCAATAACTCGATCACCGCGGGACCAGAGAAGCGAATGGCAACATTGCGATGGGCGCTGCTGCCGTCATGAGGATTGGCACTGGACACAAACCCGATCAGCTCTTCGCCCTGATCCACCACCAGCGTCTTGCGGTGATTGGCTTTAAAGTTAAACAGCTTCATGTAGGTGCGAACCGAGACCCGGCCGGGCCCAATGGGGTTGGGCAGAAGGCTGCCCTTACTATTGCCAAAGGGCTTGAACAGCAGCCGCCAGAACGGTGAATAGAATGTATTGCTGTCTCGAAGCCGATTGAGATCGGTTTGCACGAGTCGAACGCCAGCGTTATTCAGTGCATCAAACTGTTCCGATGCCAGGCCGTTGTATAGCGTGTTTACCGGATCCGTGATGATGACGATCTGTATACCGGGATGTTGCTGCCGGGCTTTGATCAGTCGCCGGGTGAGTTCACCCGATAGCGCACGAGTGGTCTCCGGAATCGGCCCCTGCCAATCGTTGAACAGGAACATGTCAAGAACGATGAGTTTGCGAGCGCCGTCAATCAGGGCAAACATTTCGTCAAATACCTGCTGCTCCACGTGTCGTTCGCCGGTGGCGTCGACCCAGGTGCGATCCGCATAAAAAGAGATATCCGTCGTTGGGTGTTCGGCGCTGGCCATCGACGTCCCTTCGGGCATCGATTTGAGGGTATGGCAGCCCGAAAGCCCGATCATGCAACTGATCAGCAGTACCCGGACAGGCGTACCGCGCCCTAACGCCAGACGTTCAAGGATGGAACGAACGAGTCTCATGGGTTTACCGGGCTGCGACGTTCTGAGTGATTTAACAGAGCTTGCCTGTTCCGACCCTGTGACTGGCTTTCTATCCAAAATCCAATCCTTTTTAATGCCGAATGCAGGCACGAATACTGAGTAACATGTGGTTAGCGATTGCGCTTGATACAGGCAAGCCAGCCCTGCGGAACAAACAATCCGAATGAGTTTTTTACGGCGCGATGCCGCTTGGCCCAGGAGGCTGCAGGAACAACGCCGTGAGAATCGTATAGTCCACAAAGTTAACCAGGCCGTCACCGTTCAAATCGGGATCGCCATCTGAAGGAGTGCTGAAAAACGGTACCCAAAGAGCCACATCGGCAAAATTAACAATGCCATCGTTATTCAGGTCGGGATCGCAGGCGTTACCGAAACCATCACTGTCCGTATCGCGCTGATCGCTGTTTGCTGCCAGCAGGCAGTTGTCGCTGCTGTCCTCTACGCCGTCACCGTCGGTATCGATAATTTCAAGCGGCGTAAACATCGCGCTGAAGCTCCAGAACCCGGTCGTGTCGAATCCGCCAGGCGTGATATCCGTTTTGAGAAACATACGATAAACAGCCGGCTGGAGCGTCTCGTTAAAGGTGACTTCTTTTTCGTCATACCCGAAGTCGGCATCGATACTGTCGCCGAAAACCAGCTCAGTTGAAGACCCCAATCTGAACAGCTGAACGCGGGTAGCAGCAAAGCCAAAGTCTCCGCTGTTGGCCGACACAAAGGCAAACAAATCAATATCCGTTGGAACGGTAACCTCAAACGTGACGTCAAAAATCGACTCGGCAATAAAGAAGAAGAAATCCGACTCGCCGTATCCGCTTCCCTGCCCTGAAAACGCGCTCTCGGTGACTGAACTGGTCTGCCGCGGTACGTCGAAAACGGCAAACGGCGCGCTGGGAGCGGTTTGGGTTGAACCGCTGTCATTAAACGTCGTTACCAGCCTGTTGTCTTCAATCAGATCGACTGCACCTGCGACGACAGAAACGCCTAGCGCTGTTGAGATCATCAGGATTCTGGTGGTGCCAAGCAGTGAAAGGAAGATCCGTGTCATGTGTCTCTCCATGCGGGTTTGCGACAATAATAGCAGTGAACTAGCCAATACGGATCCACCGATTAGAATAATGATCAAATTATTGCAAAGCAGCAGCCGCAAGCAACTGATTTATTTGACTCAGTACGTGAACTTAAGCACAGTTCGATGATCTTTATCACGCTATTATGTCAGGCTATTCTGGGCCAGGTCGTTAGTGCGTTTGTGTCGGGTAGCCGGTTCAAGTCCGCCAGTTCAGGGCAACCTGTCCAGGCCTGCCTGATGAGACTGCCGAAGCGAACGATAAGCGAATGTCAAAGGTTTGGCCAGTGGTGTCAAACTGCTGGCGTTTGTGGTGGCCCAAGGCGACCGAGAAATTTTTCCAGACCGTTAAACCGCAGCTGGTTGAACGATCTTTATTGCTCCCGAGTTATCCGGATTAAAACATGACCAAACTGTCTCGTACCTCGTGCAATCTGTTTCACAGTCGATGGCTGATAGTTGTTGCCGTCACGCTGATGTTCGCGGCCTGCACGACCGACGAACGTACCGATGTTCAGCGCGTGGCCGACGCCCGGGTCAGTATGGAAAAGCTGCGATTCCGGGAAGCCATTATCGAGATGCGGAACCTTCTGAGAAAAGACCCAAAGAACGTCGAGGCCCGTCTGATTCTCGGTGCCGCGCTGTTGGCCACCGGCGATATGGAAACCGCTGAAAAAGAGGCGTCGCGTGCCCGTGATCTTGGTGCGCCACCGGATTTGTATGCAGAGACACTTGCTCGCGCTTTACAGGGTTCCGGCAATCATGTCGAAGTCATCGCCGATATCGACCCAGACAGTATCAGTGACCTGGATCTGGCGAGCACGCTGAGGGCGCTTCGCGCTCGCTCAATGCTCGACCTGGGGTCAATCCAGGAAGCCGACCAGGTTTTTGATCAAACGCTCGCAGGAGACAGCAGCACCGAAGCCCAGCGCATTGCGCTGCTCGGCAAGGCAACGATTGCCAAACTCGACGAAGACTTCGAGCAGGCCGAAAGGCTCATGGTACGCGCCATTGACCTTGTCCCCGACGTGCCTGAATCGGTGCTGGCCCTTAGTCGTATATATCTTGATCAAGGCAAGTACGAACTGGCCAAAGCCCTGCTCGGTGGGGTCAGAAGCGGAGAATTAAGAGCACGGCGTCAGGACTGGTTTTTTATCGAAGCGCAGTTCACCGAGGCGTTGCTTGGTCTCAAGGAGATTGACGAAGCAAGAGCGTCGACCGTCAAGCTGGAATCGATCGACGAAACGCATCCGATGACCGTATACCTCAAGGGGCGCGTGGAATTTGATAGCGGTAATCTCGACAAAGCCATCGAACTGTTTCAGCAAACGCTCTCCGAATACCCAAACTATGCTCCGGCTCATACGCTGATGGGCATTGTTATGATTCAGCGGGAAGACTTTGATCAGGCAGAAATGCATCTGGCCAACGCGGTCTCCAATAACCCGGAAAACGTTCAGGCGCGCCGACTGCTGGCTGAAACACGCATGCGTATGGGCCGCGACGAAGCGGCCGTTCGCACGCTCAGAGATGGTCTTAATATAGACAGTACGAACGCGGATCTGCTGACCATGCTCGGTCGGGCACGCATGCGCGGCGGTGAACAGGACGCGGGTCTTGAGCACTTGCTGGAGGCCTATGCCAAAACGCCCGACAGCGTTCAGTCCGGTCTCGCGCTCGCTTCGGCGTATCTCAGCTCGGGACAGTCTGATGAAGCGGTTAACATCATCAGGTCACTGCCGGAAAAGTCGATTGACGACAAGCGGCGCGAAATCTTGATACGTGTTGCCAAACTCGACAATAACGATCGCGATCGGGCCGAGAGGCAAATCGAAGAGTTGCTCAATGATGCGCCTGGAGACTCGTACGTCATCGGTCTTGCGGGAAGCTTTTACGCCGCAACCGGCCAGCTGGGCAAGGCGCGAACCAAATTCCGGGAGCTGCTCGCATTGTCGCCCGGCAATCGGTCGGCCATGCTGAACATACTGAATCTGGATGAGCGACTGGATAGTTATGAAGAGTCGCAAAGATTGTTTGAACTCGCGCATCAGCAGGATACGCGTGACTTATTGCCGGCGCTCGTGCTGGCCAGAATATACGAGGCGACGGGTCAGCAGGATCGTGCGCTGAACATGATCAAGGTAGCCCATGAGAGCAATCCGACGGCGCTGTTACCAAACCTGATGCTGTCCGCGCAGGCACTTCGCGATGGTGCGTATGCCGAGGCCGAGCAGTTCGCAACAACCGCTGTCAAAGAGTATCCCAACTCGGCAAGGGCTCACGCGCTTAACGGCTTTTCGAAAATGTATCGTGGCAAAATTTCTGAATCCAAAGCCGAGTTTCAGCGAGCCGTTATCTTAAGCCCGGACACAGTTCAGTATCGCTACTTTCTGGGGAAATCCGCCTGGGCCAACGGCCAGTTACATCAGGCAAGAACCAGTTTTGAAAATGTGATTCGATTTGACCCGGGACATTTGCCCGCCCTGCGATCGCTGGGGATCATGCATGCGAACGCCCGAAAAGACGCTCAGGCCAACAAGCTCGCGGACCAGATTGAAGCGCAGTTTGGACAAACGCGCCCTTCTCTGGTGGCGCTTGGGGAAATACGTGCGGCTCAGGGGATGGCCAAAGAAGCGGAAGAGCAATTCGTAGCCGCGCAGGCCATAGAATCCACCTGGGACGTTGCGCTGGCGCTGTATCAGGTACGGCAATCCAATGGCATAGAGAACGCGGAATCGTCGTTACTGTCGTGGTCGGAAGGCCACCCGGAGGACTCCAGACCTCTGCTGAGACTGGCTCAGTTTCACCATGCGAAAGGTAATGGAGATATTGCCATTCCGTACTATGAGCGCGTGCTGTCTCTGGATCCTGAATCTTTCGTCACGCTGAACAATCTGGCATGGCTGTACTTTGAACGGGCCGATGACGGTGATCTGGCGCTGGGACTGGAGATGGCGCAAAAGGCCTTTGAGCTTTCAGACGCTGAACCGAGTATTGCCGACACATATGGATGGCTGTTGTTCAAATCAGGTCGGGTCAATGACAGTCAGGCGGTCCTGCGTGACGCTTTTCAGGCCACGTCGGCATCCAGCGATCCGGACATTGCCTACCACTACGCGGCGGTGCTTGAAGCCAGAGGGCTCTTCACAAGCGCCAAGACCATACTGGAGGACGCACTGACTGCAGAACGGCCTTTCCTTAGTCGCGATGACGCCATCCAGCTGCTGGAGTCGATCGAGAACACGGGTCATTAGACGCTCCCCGGCCCTGATCCGGCTTTGTCGGTAGACTCATCCCGTTTTGGTAAAATTTTCGACCGGCTGCAGCGTCGTCAGTTTTCTTTACGAAGGCTGGCAAACCTCGTAAACAGGGGGTTGTAACTTCTTGTTATTATTGATATTGATTGAATTGGCATGAGTATTGCTTTATACTGGGTACCAACAACAAATTAGCTACACTAACCATAATGAAAAATAAAATAATACTTCCAGGTTTACTCATTCTGTTTGGCATGCTGGCCCAGTCAGCATCGGCTGTGGTGATTTTCCAAGACAACTTCAGCGGCAATAACAGAAACACGGTTGGCAACGGCTGGTCCGAAATTGAAAATGACAGCAACGACGTTGCCGTCAATTCAGGCGTTCTGCGTCTTCGGGACAAGCAGTCGGGTATCGACGCCGCCGCCTCACAGCTCAACGGTTTTAGCACCATTGGCCTGACCAACATTCTGCTGTCGTATGAATGGGGAGCATCTAACAACACCGAGTCAAACGATTCACTGTTTGTTGAATGGCGCGTTTCCGGTTCGTCATCGTGGACTGAACTGGTCGAGCACGCTCTGGGTGGTTCCAGTCTGGTAGGCAACGTCCTCCAGCTTGGTGTTGCTGCGGCCAATCAGGCCAGCATCGAGTTTCGGTTCTATACCAGCGTAAGCACGTATACGGAACGGGCCTTCATCGATAACGTCATGCTGACCGGCCAGGCCGCTGCAATGGCCGTATCTGAGCCAGCTACGCTGTCCATTATGATGCTGGGACTGACGCTGCTTGGCGTACGCCGCTTCAAGATGAAACAGAACCGCAGTTAATCTAACTGCAATGGGCTAACGCCCGCTGTTCAGAAAAACAAGGAATCCCCGGTGAGTGTGACTCACCGGGGATTTTTCGTTTCAGGCTTCGTAGGCTGCGCCATATTCGGACCTGATTTAAGGATGTGCCGGAACGGATCCAACCTTTTCTGACGTGAAGTGTCGTGAAAGGACGGCCTGATCGTCGCTGTCAAATATTGGTATAGTCGTCCTCTTACCGGAGGCCTGACACATGCATAAATCGTTCACTAATGTTCCCGTTATCGCCCTGCTAACGTTTGTCGCGTCCGGGTGCACGCCCAGCCACACCGAGCCCGATACGCATACCCATTCCAGTTCGCATACGCATTCTCATGACGCTGACAAACCAGCGGCCGATACACGGCGGTGGCTGTCCGGTGATCATCACATTCATAGCCAGTACAGCGTAGGCTGGGATGATTCCACGAACCCGCCGTCCCCTGAAATTGGTGGCGACGCGATCTACCCTATTCCGGTTAACGCCAAAATGGGCAAAAAATTTGGTCTGAGCTGGATGGTAACGACCGATCACGGAGGGCCGAATCACAGCAAAGTGAATCTCGAGCTGGCCTATCCAGAGCTGGTGCAGTCACGCGTCGATGTCGCTGATGTGATCCAGTTTTACGGCATGGAACTAAATACTCCGGCCGGCGAGCACAGCAGCCTGATCATTCCCCATACGCACGATGAAGCCGACGTGCTTTACCACCTCGAGTCGAAGTTCGATCGCCTGGACGCGTATCCTGTCGATCCGTCGCGCGACACGGAAGACAAGATGATCGAAGCCCTTACCGTGGCTCGCAAGCTCGATGAACCGCCTGTTGTTATTGCCAACCACCCTTCCCGTACCATGGCCAAAGACGGCACCTACGGCGCGTATCATCCAGCCGAATTACGTCGATGGAACGACACGGCGCCAGACGTGGCTATCGGTATGGCTGGAGCGCCGGGACATCAGGCCATTGCGTTAACCACCCACCCAAACGCAGCAACCAATAAGGACCGGCTTGTTCGCGGCGGCTACGGCGGACATCCGACGATGGGCGGGTATGATCAAATGACGGCGCGTGTCGGAGGCTTTTGGGACTCTATGCTGGGCGAAGGTCGCCGCTGGTGGATTACGGCCAACTCGGACTCTCACATTCATTATACGGAACAAGGCGTGGACTTCTGGCCAGGGGAGTATTCGAAGACCTATGTCTATGCGAACAAAAATCACGATTCAATCCTCTCAGGTCTCCGGGCCGGAAACGTGTTTGTGACGACCGGCGATCTGATTAGCGAACTGTATGTGGAAGTAAGCGACGGTGAACACACCGCCTCCATCGGAAACGAACTGACCGTATCGGACCGTGACAAAGTCACCGTGCGTATTCGCATCAAAGACCCGGACAGTGCCAATCACAACGGAGACAACCCGGTTGTTGATCGTGTGGACCTGATCGTCGGCGAGGTTTCCGGACAATCTGCCGACCCCACGCACGATAAAAACTCATCAACGCGCGTGGTCCGACGGTTCACGTCCGAAGACTGGACGCGCTCCGGAGAGTTTTTAACCATGAGCTACACGCTGCCCGTAAGCCGTTCGCTCTACGTCAGGGTCCGAGGAACCAATACGTCTGAGCTGGAACCCGAAATGGATCCGCCCGCAGAAGATCCGTGGGCCGATTTGTGGTTCTATTCAAACCCGGTTTTTGTTAGTGTCAAATAAGCTCTGATGTTAAAAGACTGGAATACGGCTTTCGTTGACCGGACCGCCTGGTCGTAAATGCTCTTAAGGATCTACCATGTCAAGCGCAGTGAAAATCCAGTCTCCGGAAACGTTCAGGCTTCAACGTCAGCTTGAGCAGGAAACGTTTCCAGCGGCAGAACTGGATCTTAACAAGGTGCTGATCTGCAACGACAGTCGCTATCTGTGGTGTATTCTCGTCCCGCGAATTCCGGACCTGCGTGAATTTCACGATGTACCGGCAGAGCATAAAGCCCTTTTACTGTCTGAGCTGGACCGGGTTTCGGTGGCCGTCCAAAAAACGGCCGGGGCCTACAAGATGAACGTCGCTGCACTGGGTAACATGGTGGAACAGCTGCACATTCACGTTATTGCCCGTCACCGTGAGGATCCAGCCTGGCCGGGTCCGATCTGGGGAGTCGGTAACATGGTCCCTTACACACCGGATGTCGCTGAAAACATCTGTCTGAAGCTCAAAACGGAGCTCTTTGGGTAGTTTGGCCGCAATTCAGGTTTGTTCAGGCTTGTATCACCAATGCCGACTCCGGCATTCCATATCCATGCTTTGCAACCCGCAATACCGTTAACCCTTTATTGAGTCAGACGCTAATCCAGGGCCTTAGTCAGCTCGGTTGACCACCCGGACGGTAGTGTCGCCGCGGGCGTGATGCTGTAGAGCGCAGGCACTTCTTCGTTATTGTTTTTCAATCCCGACGTTGAGTCATTGCCCAGTATCGAGGATGACCACGGCATGGTTGTTGACGGCCAGTAGTTAAACAGGGAACCCGCGAGACCGTAGATCGAACCGTCCATCAGGCTGGCTCTCGAATCCGACGTCATGCCTTGATCAGGTTGCGTTCCGGTGATCGGCAAGCCTGACAGATCCGGCATG
Organism: uncultured Gammaproteobacteria bacterium; assembly: GCA_963922815.1. Taxonomy (GTDB): domain Bacteria; phylum Pseudomonadota; class Gammaproteobacteria; order Steroidobacterales; family SZUA-146; genus SZUA-146. The sequence continues at coordinate 69 of CAWUKD010000108.1, read as the reverse complement.
GTGCTTACATCCCCGGGTAATGCGGCAGCCAGTCCGGTTCCTTCAGGTCTCAGAGCCGCGCCCCAGTTG
>CAWUKD010000107.1:0-12665 GCA_963922815.1 uncultured Gammaproteobacteria bacterium | reverse complement strand
TCGCTCGTGAAGTGGCTGCCGGTGGCCAGCTCTACGTCACGCGTGCCTCTGGCATCGTTAAGGCGCATGCGACCACCCGATAATGCATAACCGAAGTGCGGCACATGGTAGTGCTTCTCATGCCCCACGCCGGGAGGAAACGTGCATTTGAGAACGCGCTGCCGCTCGGTCAGCGCCAGCTGTTCACACACCGCTTGACCGTTCCAGCCGGCTGCCAGCGGATCAGGCAGGGCGCCAGGTGAGTCTGCGTGTTGATCGACTGCCGCGCATCCAGCGACGACCATAAGGGCGCAGACAACAGGCATCGTTCGGGTGGTAAATGTAATTGTCATAGTGGGCCTCAATAAAAAAGGGCGCTCTCTTTCGAGAGCGCCCCTTAAGGTTACCGCGAACTGAAACGGTTTACTGCGGTGAGTTCTCACAGCTGGCCTGAGCGCTGGGCCCGGGCTGCTGCTGGAACTGGCTGGTCAGATACTGGTAATCAATGAAGTTGGCATTGCCGTCGCCATTGAAGTCGTTATCTGCATCCGACGTATTGAATACGTCAGCAAAGTTGCCAATGTCGATGAAGTTAACGATGCAGTCATTGTTGGTATCGGCATCGCAGGCGTTACCAAAACCGTCACCGTTGCTATCGAGCTGCGATGGATTCGCTGTATTTGTACAGTTATCGATGTCGTCGCCGATACCGTCTCCATCACTGTCAACCACGACGTCGACGATGGCCGGAATCAGACACCATTCGTTCAGCGTGCCGAGATCCTGCCCGGCATTATCAGAAACGTTGAGCGTCCATGAACCTGACAGGTCTTCGCCATTGAAGGCAGCAAGCGGGTTTTGAGGAATCAGAGTTCCACCGAGTGCCGGACCTGGATCACAAACACCTTCTACCGGCGCCAAACCATCGTCATCCATGGTCACGTCGACATTGTCGTTGCTGCAACCAAAATTAGAGGCCGGGAATCCGGGACGGTCGATCATCACCACACTGGTGCCGGTGTCGTCGTGAGTCAGCGTAAAGATCAAATCGCCAACGTAGGTATGGCTGGCGTCAATGCTGACGTTGAGGTCTGACAGCTCGCCACCCGAGGCAACGTTGACATTACTGTCGACGCCTGCCGCCGAGTTGTCCGGTATGGACGCATTCGCCACTACACAAACGATGTTTTGCGTGGTGAACGAAGATCCAGCTGAAACCGGACTGTTGCCGCAGATGTTGTCGCCGCGCACACGCCAGTAGTAGGTGGTCTGCGGGGACAGGCTCGCTGGCAGCGTGTAGCTGGTACCGGTTACCTGGTCGACCGCGACGAGATTATTGAACGAGGCATCGCTGGCAATCTCGATGGTGTAGGTCGATGCCTGACTGCTGGCAGCCCAGCTGAACGTGGGCGATGTGGGCTGTTCGGTAGCGCCGTTGGCAGGTGATAGCTGGACCACGGCATCAGGAATTGCCGTAGCGACCGTCAGGGTCAACTGAGCGGCCCGTTCTTTGGTACCTGCGACACCCGTCACGTCAAGGTTGTAGGTGCCTGCCGGACCGGCTGCCGTGTTGCCTATGCTCAACGATGTACTGTTGCCAGGAACAATCGGGTTTGCGCCAAAGCTGCTTGTCATGCCGGCAGGAACGCCGTCAACGCTAAGCGTAACGGGGTCGGTGAATCCCAGGGACTGGCCAACGTCAATCGTATATTCGGCCGAGTCGGGTGCGCACACCTCTTCGATTGAATTGGTGCTGCCCAGGAAGAAGTCGGGTTCAAACACGTTCTCGTCAAGGTAGACGTTCGGATCGTTGTGACCGCTGTTTACTTTGCGATCATCGGCCCACTGCAAAAACGCGGAGGACGCGGTTTGCAGCTGTTGATCGTAGTCACCGTGGTAGCACGCGGCGAGACCCGGATCGATGTAGATCGGGGACGATTCGTCCGAAATGCGTTCGTTCGGGCCGAATGACGCACCGCCATCTTCTGACATGGCCGCGTAGTAGTCGACGAACAGGTTGTTCGCCTCATCAAGGCGTCGGTCGTACCAGGCCACCACAATCCGTCCGGTTGGGCCGGCGCTGAGGCTCGGGAAGAACTGGTCGGTCAGCGTTGTGTCGTCATTGACACGAATCTCCGGTAACCAGGTTTGCCCCTGGTCGGTGGAGCGTCGGTAAAATACGTCAATGACATCACCAACGTCACGACCATCGGGGTCGTATGTGTACACCACGTGCAGGTCGCCGTTTGGCGTGACGGCAATTTGCGGTGATGCGAGGTATCGAATGTTGCCGTTAAGCGCCGGGCGACCACAGTTGTTGGTCGGACCGGTTTCAAATGGGCTGATTTCGTTGGTTACCGGGTTGGTAACGCGCTGATAGCTCACACCACCATCCGTCGAACGGGCGACTTCGATGTCCAGCGGCCCGTCCGGGAACGGGTTCCAGCGAATCCAGGCAACGTAGATCGTGCCGTCAGTGGCGATGATAGGGTAGGCGCCCTGCGTGTCGCTGAAGGCGTCACTCAGTACCACAGGCGTAGACCAGTTAATGGCGTCGTCACTGTGCGTAGCGTAAATGCGGGCATCGTCAAAGTTGATCCAGACCAGATGCATGCGTCCGTAATAGTCGCTGCTCTCGTTGTTGTCGATTGCCAGGAGTTCTTTATCATCAGAACCGCCGACGTGACCCAGAGAGTTCAGCGTAAACGTCTGGCAGTCGTCCGCGGAGCGATAGATGCCGAGGCCGTTGCTGTGCAGCGTGGCCAGGTAGAAATTACCGTCGGCCTTGCGCCAGGTCATACTGGGATCGCCGAAGCTGTTGCTGTCAAATGCACCGTTGTCGACAAAGGTCTGTCCGCCGTCGACTGACCGCGAGAATCCGGTGAATCCGCCGCCTACCGTGACACCGCTGTAGGCGTCGTTGTAGCCCGAACAGATGGTGCCGGTGGTTTCATTGATGGCCAGAGAAGTTTCGTTCTGGGTTTGCGTCGCGCCGGTTTCACCCGTGTCGTCGTTGACTTCAACGTCGGTACCCGGAACGCGGTTTACATCGTGATCCGCGTCGTACTTTTCAGACTCGACGCCACCAAACTCGCTGGTGCGGTTACACAGCACGAGGAGCTTGTTGAGCAGGGCGTCCATGCGAGGACGTCGCTTCGGGTCGTCTAGCATCGCACATTTACTGGCGAGCTCCTTGGACGACATGTCGGATTTGGCTTTTGATCGGTTGTTTTCGTCGGCGATGACGCCGGCACTCAAAAAGCCCGCGATGACTATCGCGCTGAGTAACTTAACTGATTTCATGACGATCCCCTGTTTGCATTGAGTGCACAATGCCGCACACCGTTCCGGGTGTTGGCAAATCGCGACTGTGTCCCCAATCGTCAAATGTGATTTACGATGATAAAAAGGTCTGGCTTATCGTTATTAGCTGTGTGAGATCGTTCAAAGAATGATCTTCACGCATGCTTCATATTCGCAGAGGATTTACATAAGCGCAAATGACAGGGGTATTCGTATTAAGTTAAATGTCGTTAGCATCACAAGAGCGGAACACTGTGAATCAAAGTTTGTTCAGCCTTTTGCAGAGCGTCAATTTTTTAAAAAAAGGCCGGACACCACGCGGGGCTCCGGCCAATAAGGGTGCAGGCGCCGTGTGGCACCATGCTCGGGGGTTAGTCGGTCAGAACGCCGTTGCTGTAGTCGCGAATGGCCTGCCTGATTTCATCTTGCGTGTTCATGACAAACGGACCGCGCTGTGCGACCGGCTCGTTCAATGGTTTGCCTGCTACCAGAATAAAACGGGCCTCACTGTCTCCACTGCTAACGGTGAAGTGATCGCCCATCGACAGCACGGCAGCCTGCTGTTCCGGGATACGCGTTTCCTCGCCCAGCGTCAGGTCGCCTTCATAACCGTAAATGAACGCATTGTGCTGTTCCGGTAGCGCTTGCTGGAACGTTGTGTTCGCAGGCAGGTGCACGTCAAGGAACACGGGCTCTGTGGTCAGGCCGTTGATCGGACCATGTACGGTCGATTGCACGGCTTTTGACGATACGATCCCGTCAGCGTCCGCCGTTCCTGAGGCAGCATCAATCGAACCGCGCCCGTACGTTGAGGTACTTGACGGGTCGATCGATCCGGCAATGACCTTAACGGTTGCATCCGTGGACGTATCTACGGGAATCTGGTCGGCGGGAATGTCGCGATACGAAGCGGGCTTCATTTTTTCGGCTGCGGGCAGGTTGACCCACAGCTGAAAGCCACGCATGCGACCTTCCTTTTGCTGCGGCATTTCCGAATGAATGACGCCGCGCCCGGCGGTCATCCACTGAACGCCGCCTTCGGTCAGTTCTCCTACGTTGCCCATGTGATCTTCATGACGCATGTGCCCGTCGAGCATGTAGGTGACGGTTTCAAAGCCACGGTGTGGGTGCGGCGGAAAACCGGCAATGTAGTCGTTGGGATTATCGGTACCAAACTCGTCCAGCATCAGAAACGGATCCACGCGCAGGCCACCACCACCACCGAGGCTCCGGCGCAGCTTGACGCCTGCGCCGTCGGACGTCGCAATTGAAGGAATGAGTCGCTTCAGGGTTCTTGAGTTCATGAGATGCTCCTTATAGATGTGCGATCAAAGTTGGCGCTACGTTCTAACGGCGTGTAGCGAGTCGATAGCCTTTCGTGCGGTGGAGATAGAGGCGGTCAGCGCCTCCTCGCCCATGGCCGTGCCTTCGGCGTAAATAAAGTTCACGTTGTCTATCCCAAGGAACCCGAAGAAGTTCTTAAGGTAGTTAGACTGCGTATCCAGCGGCGTGCCAACATAGCGACCGCCTCGTGTCGCGATGACCGTAAGGCTGTTGAGCTCGACCAGTCCGACTGGCCCCGTCGGCGTGTAGCGAAACGTGATCCCGGCGCGTGCGATGTGATCAAAATAGGCGCGCAGCTGGGACGGTACGCCAAAGTTGTACATGGGCACCGCCAGGATGACCTCGTCGGCACCGGTCAGCTGTGCGATCAGCGCATCGGACAAGGCAACCTGGTCTCGCTGCCCGCCAGTGCGTTCTTCGCTGGGGGTTACGAAGGCCTTGAACGTCTCGGCGGTCAGATGCGGGATGGGGGATGTGGCGAAATCGAGCTCGTCGATCGTCCCGTCCGGATTCTGCTCCCGCCAGCGGGCCACGGCCTCGCTGGCCAGCGCAGATGACAGGCTTTCCGTTCCGTTGAGGCTGGTATGAATCAAAAGCAGACGTGGCATGGTGGTGTCCTTTGGTCGGGGTGATTAATTGTTGAAGGCATTAAACCTTCTATTGATTCGATAAAAAATAGTAAAATATGACTTATAAAGATCGAATAATTAGATAGAATGGGGTACCGAAACGGCTAAGCCCTTGTTAACAGGTGTTATATGCCCCAACTGTCACAACCCCGCATCTCTCTTGATCAGTGGCGAACGCTGGTTGCTGTTGTTGACGCCGGCGGCTACGCCCAGGCGGCCGAACGACTCAACAAGGGTCAGTCCACCGTTACCTACGCGATCAAGAAGCTCGAGTCGGTGCTGCAGGTGGATGCGTTTACGATCAAGGGGAGGCGCGCCGTGCTAACGCCTACGGGTGAGCTGCTGTATCAAAGAGCGCAGGCTCTCCTGGAAAGCGCCGAACGACTTGAGCAGGCGGCTCAGCAGGTGTCCGCCGGCTGGGAGGCGCAAATACGCATCAGCGCCGACGTGATTTTTCCGGTCTGGCTGTTGCTGGACTGTTTCGAGGCGTTTGGACGCAAGAGCGCCCACACCCATATCGAGTTTGTTGAGTCCGTAATGGGCGGAACGCTTGAAGATCTTAACTCGGGAAGGGCGGATGTCGCCATTACCGCAAGCATTCCGCAGGGGTTTCACGGCGAACCGCTGCTGACCCTGAAGTTTCTGCCCGTGGCCAGCGCCACTCACGCCATCCATCAGTCCAACCATCCGGTCACGCCCGATGATCTGCTGCGTCACCGGCATTTGTTTGTGAGGGAAACGGCGGCTGAACGCAGCGGGCGCACCACGAAACCCGGGGAGCAGCGCTGGACCGTGAGCAATATGTCCACGTCGATTGGCGCTGTGTGCCGTGGATACGGCTACGCCTGGTTTCCCGAACATAAAATTCGTAACGAGCTGCGAAGCGGAGAATTGAAGCCGATTCCGCTCACGGTGGGTCGAGAGCGGTATGCGACGGTGTATCTGGTTGTGGCACAACCTGATCTGGCGGGGCCGGGGGTGCTGGAGCTGTGCCGCATTATCAAGGATGCCAGTGCCGGTTTGACCGAGGGCTCCGTTTAGCCCGGGGAATGTCCCAGTAGTTCTGGATCCATCAGAGACATTGATCATTTGTACGTCGTAAATAGATGTGTTGCCGGCGGCCAATTGCGCTAAATTGTTGGCATGAAACGCGTGCATCATTGTCATCTGGTAGTCGTGCGATGAGCCATTCCGAGTACGACTACATCATCGTAGGCGCCGGATCGGCCGGATGCATTCTGGCCAATCGCTTAACCGAAGACCCGGATGTAACGGTACTGTTGATCGAAGCGGGCGGCAGCGATCGCAGCCTGTTTATTCGCATGCCAACGGCCCTGGCAATCCCGATGAATACGAGCAAGTACAACTGGCGCTTCAAGTCATTGCCGGAGCCGGGTCTGGGTGGTCGCACTCTGGACTGTCCGCGAGGCAAGGTGCTGGGCGGCTCCTCGTCGATTAACGGCATGGTGTTCGTGCGAGGACACGCGGCCGACTTTGACGAGTGGGAAGAGCACGGTGCCAGGCAGTGGAGCTACCGTCATTGTTTGCCCTACTTCAAGAAGCTCGAACACTGGATGCACGGACCCGACAATTATCGGGGCGGCAACGGTCCGGTGGCCGTATGCAATGGCAATAATCGTCAAAACCCGCTCTATGACGCGTTTATTGAGGCCGGGGTACAGGCTGGCTACAACGCAACAGACGACTATAACGGAGCCCGGCAGGAGGGGTTTGGGCCCATGCACATGAACGTTAGCGACGGCGTGCGATGCTCGACGGCCAGGGCGTATCTTGCGCCTGCCCGCGCACGCGCCAACCTGACGGTAATGACCCATGCGATAACTCAGCGCGTCCTGTTCGACGGGGTAACGGCGACAGGCGTCGAGGTTGAACACGGCTCGAAGATGCGTCAGGTCACGGCGCGTCGCGAAGTTATCCTCTGCGCCGGGGCCATTGGCACGCCGCATTTGCTGCAGCTGTCGGGAATCGGACCGGCCGATGTGCTGAAGGATGCGGGTATCGAGGTGCGGCACGAACTTGCGGGCGTTGGCGCCAACCTTCAGGACCACCTGGAGTTCTATTTCCAGTTTCGCTGTCGTCAGCCCATTACGCTTAACGGCAAACTCGATGCCTTAAGCAAGCTGAAGATTGGCACGCGGTGGTGGTTTCTCAAGAGCGGCCTTGGCAGCACCAACCATTTTGAATCCTGCGCGTTTATTCGCTCCAGGGCCGGAGTCGCGTGGCCTGACATTCAGTACCATTTCTTACCGGCGGCCATTCGATACGACGGACACGCGGCGTTTAACGGCCACGGTTTTCAGGTACATGTTGGGCACAACAAACCGATTAGTCGCGGCTGGCTCAGGACGCAGAGTAATAACGTTAACGATAAACCGGCGCTGCTATTCAATTATCTTCAGCGCGCGGAGGATATCGAGGGCTTTCGCGCCTGTGTACGACTGACGCGCGAAATTGTCGGGCAGCCGGCATTCGATGCCTATCGCGACGGCGAAATTCAGCCGGGCGAACATGTGAAGAGTGATGAAGAGATTGACGAGTTTGTCCGTGCACATGTTGAAAGTGCCTATCACCCGTCGTGCACATGCCGAATGGGTGAGGACGATGAGGCGGTTGTGGATTCTGAACTTCGGGTTCGCGGGATGAACAATCTGAGAGTGGTGGATTCGTCAGTGTTTCCGACTATCCCCAACGGAAACCTGAACGCACCTACGATGATGGTGGCCGAACGAGGCGCCGACTTAATCAAGGGAAATGTTCTCGCGCCGCAGGACGTCACGGTTGATATCGATGAGCTGTGGGCCGAACGACAGCGAGCGGGGAAGTCGGTTCGCACGATAATCTAAACGGTTTTGACGTACGCTGCGGGGTCGGGTGCTGACCCACCAGATTGTTAGCGCGACGTTTTACGTGATGGGCAGTGTAACCCGCCTCTTGTTCCATCCGTCCCGTTCTATAGTCAACTGATCTGCGAGTACCAAACGATGAACGTAGTTTTTGCGACCTGCCAAACGCAGCCTGAAATCTCAACCAGCGATCGCGTGTTGGCCCGTGCCCTTGAAAGCGACGGCGCGGCGGTTTCCGGTGCGCCGTGGAACGGTGACTTTGAGCCGTTTCTTCAGGCGCAGGTTGTTGTGATTCGAACGACCTGGGATTACTTCGATCACTATCCCGAGTTTTGCCTTTGGCTGGACAGACTGGAGGCACATGATGTTCAGGTTTTGAATTCGCTGGCGATACTTCGCTGGAACATACACAAGAGTTACCTGTTCGATTTAAAGCGCGCCGGAGCACCGGTGTTGCCCATGGTAGGCGTTGAGTCTGACGTGCCGTCAATCCAGTCGGCAGCCGTTGATCACGGGTGGGACAGGGCGGTGCTCAAGTGCCTGGTTAGCGGCACCGCTCGAGGATTGAGTTTGTTCGACAGCGATTCCGTCGAGCAGATTGAACAGGCCATTGGCGTTGCCGCACCGTGGTCACAGTACGGACTGGTAGTGCAGCCGTTCATGCCCGAGATTAAAGACTCGGGTGAGCTATCGATGGTGTATGTGGATGGAAGCTTCTCTCACGCGGTATGCAAAACACCCAAATCCGACGAGTTTCGCATTCAGAGCGAGTTCGGCGGTCAGTACGCCCGCGTGGAACCGGACGATGCGGTAAAGCAGGCGGCCACAGATTGCCTCGACCGGGCGGGTCAGCTGGTTGGCGATGCGCCGCTGTACGCGCGCGTAGATGGTCTGATGGTAGACGGGGCGTTTCAGCTAATGGAGCTTGAACTTGCGGAGCCTGAGCTCATGTTTAACCTGGCACCCGAGGCGGCTGATACGATGGCCGGTGCGATTCGTCGTCGAGTGGCGTGAGTGGGGCTCAGCGATTCAGCGTTGAGCAGGCAGCAGCGCGTTGCGCCTGTTTGCGTGCGGCGCGACGGATCAGCCAGGGCATAAGTTTATGCGCGCCCGTAAAGCGGAGTTTGTGCCGGTGCCTGACAAAAACCGGATAGACGCGTTCAAACGCCGATCTGGCGCTTTTTCTTTTAAGCAGACTTACCGCGGCGTCGAAGCCTACGGCCTCGTACATCACAACGAATGCATCAACGGCGCTGTGCCATTGACCGTCGTCATCCCGAACGTGAAGCGCCTGCATTAATTCACTCCGGGTCAGTCCGGCCCGGGCTGTGTCGGGGTCGGTGAACCCTTCCGTCGAACAATCGACAAGGCGCAGTCGGTTCGCCGTGTCCATCGATTTAAGAGCGCTGATTTCTTCGCGACACATTGGGCACGAATTATCGTAGTACACGGTTACCTGCGCGGATTCGGATGTTATGTTCTCATTCACCAGATTTTACTTCACCAGTTTCGATGCCTTTTTGCGCTCATTAATCTGCAGTTTGACGAAAGCGATAAATAGATTCATGTTTCTTTGGGTCGGCTGGTTAGCCGCCAGCAGGTCGATGTTTCGATAGTAAAACGCCATGCTACCGAACCCGTTAAGCGCCTTGATCAGATCAATCCTGGAACCGGGCCCCAACCAGCCGGGGCCCATCGCCAGTTTCTTTTCCCACTGTTCCAGTTTGTCCGTCTGACCGTTTAGCAGCTGGGCCGGAGCGTCTGGATCAACGCAAAGCGGTCTCGCCAGTCCAATCACGTGTGCGGACCCGTCAGCGAGGGCGCTTTCCATGACCGATTTAGACCGGAACCCACCGGTCACCATTAGTGGTGTTTCTACGCTTTCGGCAATGACCCGAGCGTAGTTCAGAAAATACGCCTCGCGTGATGCCGTGCGCTCGCTTGTGCCGCTTTCGACTACCGGCTCCAGTCCATCCAGTCCCATCATTTGCGGCTGTTCGTAGGAGCCACCCGAAATTTCAAGCAAATCGATTCCGGCCTCGTTCAGCCACATCACGACTTGCTGGCACTCTTCAAAGGTATACCCGCCCTGCTGAAAATCAGATGAATTCAGCTTTACGGATACCGGATAATCCGGGCCGACGCGCTTTCTTACGGCGTCTACAACACGCAGCAGCAGTCTTGCCCGGTTTTTCAGTGAACCACCCCACTGGTCTGTGCGTACGTTGGTGCGCGGATTAAGAAAAGATGACAGCAGGTATCCGTGGGCGCTGTGCACTTCGACGCCGGTAAACCCCGCCTGTTTGCATACGCTCGCAGCGTGGGCGAATCGTTGTATCACATCCTCGATTTCGTCGTGCTCAAGAGCGCGGGGCTTGCCGAACTGGTTGCCTGGCAGCGCGACTGCAATAGCAGAAGGCCCGACCGGAGTCGCGCTGACAATTTTGGGCGTTTGCCGGCCGGCGTGAGACAGCTGCACCCAGGCGTGCGTGTGATCAACGGTGGCGCTTTGCGCTAACGCTGTTAAGCGCGATAGCTGGTCATCCGACTGCGGTCCGTCGATAACCACGTTTCCCGGGCGTTCAATGTAACGACGATCAATCTGTACGTTGCCGGTAATCAGCAGACCTGCACCACCTCTGGCCCATCGGTTGTAGAGCGTATTCAGACTCGGTGTGGCGCCGCCGGCCGGGTCTGCCAGACCTTCGGTCATGGCCGCTTTACACAGTCGATTTTTCAGCGTTGCACCGCATGGCAGTGTCAGAGGCTGTGACAGGATTTGATCGCTCATAGTCGGTACTTCCGCAGGTCATACTTTGGTGTCCAGCATGATACGGCCTCTGCGCCTTGCCTGCGCTTTTTATTCCTGTGCAAACGTGAGTCGCACGCAGACGACGGTGGTGTGTACCGGGCAGCGGGTGCGGCTGTCAGCGGGCGACTCTGCGTCAGTCTTTTAGGGCCTGCTCAACAGCAAGCGCATGTTGTCGAGAGTGTCAGAAACGCCCCGGCAGAGGCTGCATGGCGCGTGTGGCTGCATCCGGGGAGACGCAGGAACAGTGATTCCTGCGGTGGTCGCAATAGCGCAGCATGCCGGTCGGGCAACGTTTTACGTTGCGCGAGTTGGTTACTCGCAGCCCTCGAGCGCTCCTGAGGGTGGGGACCGGGTAGGGCGGCGTATGCCGTGTCTGTGCTGCAGGTGCATTTACTGAAGGGTTCAACGCAGCCTTGGGCCCGGCCGTCTGCAACTCGCACGCACTCCCTGAAACCGACGATGAGTCGAGCGGGATGTGATCAGAATCAGGGGCTTTTCCGCATGCTCTGGTTGTGCCTGTCCACGAATCTGCGGTGCCTGTCTCTGCGTCTGTGCCTGTCCCGGCGGATAGCAGCGTAGCCTCCGAGATGCTGTGCCTGTCCACGCTCTGGTCCACGCTCTGGGATGTGGTGCAGCCGCTCGAGGTGATCAGGAGAAGTATTCCAAGTAGTTGAAAAATAGCGGGAATGAGGAATCCGCGGGAAAAGGGGGTGGGGCTTAAACGTTTCAGGTCCATGATGATACCTATCAACAATAATGATGAAAATAGAAAATTAATCGCATACCGTTGATGTATTATGGGCTCAGGAAGACAGAAGAACATCGATCATTTGTGATCGAACCCATCACGGAGACTGACGTATGCGAAATCTCGATATCGGCGCCCTGCGCTCGCTGATCGCCATAGCCGATACCCGCACGGTGACCAAGGCGGCCCAGCAGAATCACCTGACGCAGTCGGCTGTTAGCATGCAGATCAAGCGGCTTGAACGAACCTTCGATACCAAGTTGCTCCATCGGGAGGGCAGAGGTGTTGTGTTGACGGCGACCGGACAGCAGCTGGTCAGCTACGCGCGCCGACTGATTACACTGAACGATGAAACCTGGACCCGTCTGACCAATGACGACTACGAAGGCGAAATCTCTCTGGGCGTACCGATTGATCTGATCTACCCTCACATGCCGATTATTTTGCAGCGAGCCAAGGAACGGTATCCCCGAATCAAGATCAGTCTGGTTTCTTCATTAACGCGTTTGCTCCTGGATCAACTGAACAAGGGCGAAGTTGATCTCACCCTGACCACAGAAAAGCGCCTGCATCGCGGAGGCCGAACCCTGGCGAAAGTAAAGCAGGTGTGGATGGGCGCAGAGGGTGGCCAGGCCCATTTGAAGCGACCGGTACCGTTGGCTATGTGCAACGTGTGCTCGCAGCGTCAGGACGCAATCGATTCGATGGACAGCGCCGGCATTCCCTGGGAGCTGGTTACCGATACCAATTCCGATGCGACAGTCAACGCCATGGTGGCCGCGGATCTGGCGATTACGCCACAGGTTGAGACCTCGATGGAACCGGGCTGCGTCATCGCGCCTGACGGCCTGCCCGAACTGAGCGATATCTACATCAACCTGTACACGGCAAGCACGGGAGACTCAGGGTTGGTGGAAAAAATCGCTGAGCTCGCTCAGGAAGTGTACGCGCAGGATGACCGGTGTGAAGCTCCGCTCGAACTGTCA
>CAWUKD010000106.1:0-12674 GCA_963922815.1 uncultured Gammaproteobacteria bacterium | reverse complement strand
CGCAGTTCGGTCAGGATACCGGCCTTCTCACAAGCGCGCTTAAAGCGACGCAGTGCTGAATCAAAATACTCGTTTTCTCGAATTCTTACGCTGGGCATAGTGTGTCCGCTGTCTTTGGTTTATGGTCTCGGTCTTGCAAAAAAATTGATAGTCGCAAAACCACCGGGCTGTCCCGGAAAGGATGCGCATTCTAAAACGCTGATTGGTAAATTGAAAGTATTGAGGGTGAAAAATGCGTGTTTTGGGGATTGAGTCGTCCTGTGACGAGACAGGCGTCGCTATTTATGATTCAAAACAAGGGCTTATCGGCGAAGAGCTGTATAGTCAGGTTGAACTGCACGCTCGATATGGCGGCGTGGTGCCGGAATTGGCTTCCCGCGATCACGTTCGAAAGATTTTACCTTTGGTAGACAAGGTGTTACGAGCGTGTCCCGCCACCGACGGAGGCCCTCCGGTAGACGCCGTGGCGTATACCGCGGGTCCTGGGCTGGTCGGTGCCCTGTTGGTCGGGGCGTCTCTCGCGCGTTCTTTGGCCTTCGGATGGGGGGTTCCTTCGATTGGCGTCCACCATATGGAGGGTCATTTACTATCGCCGATGCTGGCCGATGACATGCCCGGATTTCCGTTTGTGGCTCTGCTGGTTTCCGGCGGACACACGCTGCTGGTCAACGTGGAAGCTCACGGTGACTACCGCGTGCTGGGTCAGTCCCTTGATGACGCGGTGGGCGAAGCGTTCGATAAAACCGCCAAGCTGATGGGGCTGCCTTATCCGGGTGGACCGGAGCTGGCGAAGCTGGCCGAGAGCGGTGATCCGGAGCGGTTCGATTTTCCAAGGCCCATGTTAAAAAAGCCGGGGCTCGATTTCAGTTTCAGCGGTTTGAAAACCAGCGTGCTGCTCGCCTGGCAGGCGAGTGACCAATCAGAGCAGGTTCGTGCCGATATCGCCGCGAGTTTTCAGCAGGCGGTGGTCGACACGCTCACTGGCAAGGTCAAGCGAGCCTTGCAGGCGACCGGTCACGATGTGGTCATGGTGGCGGGCGGCGTTGGTGCCAATAAACAGCTTCGCGAACAGCTGGACGTGGCCTGTAAATCGATGGGAGCGCGCGCCTGCTTTCCGCCGATGCGACTGTGCACAGACAACGGCGCCATGATCGCTTACGCAGGCTGGCTTCGTTTGCAACGAGATGGCCTGGAATCGAACTACGATGTGCCTGTACGCGCGCGCTGGTCGCTCGAGGATCTGCACTGACCGCGAGAACCGCGTCTTCGTGATTTTCACATTTGCGCGTCGTGCTTTGCGCTACACTCAACACTCGTTGCGTCGGCGTATTGTCCGCGGCCCCCGTCACATTTCGAATGGAAACCAGTATGAGTGATCGCATTTTTCTCGAAGCCCTCGATATTCAGGGCGTTATTGGCATTTACGACTGGGAGCGCAACACCAAGCAAACCATTCGCGTCGATCTGGAAATGCCGGCTAACGCATCGTTTGCATCGGGTTCGGACGACATCTCCGATACGTTGAATTACAAGGACGTCGCCAAGCGAATTATCAGCTACGTGGAAAGCACCGAATACCAGCTCATCGAGACGCTGGTCGAAAGCATCGCATCGATCATTCTCGATGAGTTCAGGGTCAGCTGGGTCGAGGTCAGCGTGAGTAAGCCGGGCGCCATACGCGGATCAAAAAACGTTGGGATCAAAATTCGGCGCGGCGTGGCGGATGACGGCGCCCGAAGAGACGTTTACCTGTCGCTGGGTAGTAACATAGACCCGAAGGTAAATATGCGCAAAGCCCTTGACCTGCTTGCAGAACGCTTCGGATCGCTGCGTCAGTCCACGGTGTATCAAAACAAGGCCGTCGGATTTGAAGGGGAAGATTTTCTGAATATGGTGGTGGGCTTCGGAACGCGGGTGGGTCTGGATGAAATCAAACGCATCTGCACCGAGATCGAAGACGAGTGCGGGCGCGACCGGGGAACCCTGAAATTCGCACCGCGAACGCTCGATATCGACCTTCTGATGTTTGGCGATACCGTGCTGACGCGAGGTGATACCCTTTTGCCACGGCCGGAAATTCTCAAATTTCCGTTTATGTTAAGACCTTTAGCGGAACTTGCCGGGGATGTCAGGCATCCAACACTTGAGTATACGCTGGCGCAGCTATGGAAAGAGCTGAGAAGTGATGGCCAGGGTGGCCATGAAATGACGCCGGTCAGTCTGATATAACATCAGTCATAGAAAAGACGCCCGAACCCCGAGGAACAGTCAATGAACATGAAGCCGCTACTACTGCTAACGATGCTGTTTGGGTTGAGCGCATGCGGTGGAGGCGGGGGCGGTAGTCCACCTGTCTCGGCGCCCCCCGTGGCCGGCTGTTCAATCGCCGAACAGAACCAGTTTGTTATCGATCTGATGCGGGATATCTATTTCTGGCTGGATGAGCTGCCTGGCGGCATCAGCGCAGCCGATTACGATTCTCCCGAAGCGACTCTTGATGCCATGCAGTTCAAAGCGCTGGATCGATTTAGCGGAATACGCGACCGGGCTGCCAATGACGCCTTTTTCTCCGAAAGCCAGTTCATTGGCGTGGGCATTACACTTCAGTTTACCGATGACGATCGCGTGTTTATCGCACAGGTGTTTGGCGATGGCCCTGCCGCGGCTGCAGGGCTCGATCGGGGATACGAAATTCTGAGCATCAATGGACGGGACGTCAGCGACGTGATTGCCGCAGGCGAGAGCGTCAGCGCTCAGTTTGGGGAAGACGAAGTGGGCGTTAATGTTGATATGCGCTACCGTGATCTTGCCGGGAGCATCGCGAACGTCAGTTTTGCCAAGGCGCTGGTCACGATTGAGACGGTGACAACGGCCAAAGTCATTCAGGTCAACAACACGCCCACGGCCTATCTGGGTTTTCGCAATTTTGTGGAGCCGTCGTTTGAGGCGCTGCGCGATGCGTTCGAACTGTTCGCTGCGGAAGGCGCTACCGATCTGATTCTCGACGTTCGCTATAACGGCGGCGGACTGGTCAGCGTTGCCGAATTCCTGTCCTCGCTGATTGGTGGGTCGGTCACGGATGGAGAGCTGTTCGCGCTGCGCCAGCACAACCGGCTCAACACCAACTTTAATGTTGAGACGCTGTTTTCCAGCGAGGTGAATACCCTGAACCTGTCGCGACTTGTGGTCATTACAACCGGTGCTTCGGCGTCGGCGAGCGAGCTGGTGATCAATGGTCTGAATCCGTTTCTCGACGTTACGCTGGTCGGAGAAAAGTCGTTTGGAAAACCCGTCGGGTCTTACGGCTATGACTTTTGTGACAAAACTGCGGTGCCTATTGCATTCAACAACGTGAATGCGCTTGACGAGGGTGATTACTTTGATGGCTTCGAAGTGGACTGTCCGGCCGAGGATGATCTGACCCAGCCGCTGGGAAGTGAGCTTGAAGCGATGCTGGCTGAAGCGATTACGGTGTTGAGCACCGGAACCTGTTCGCTCGTTGCTACGCAGGCCAAATCGGCTGGCGTCGGTACGTCAAAGTTGCGCACGGTGCTGGGGCGGGAGGCTGAGTTTCGCGGTTTGATTGGCGCGTTCTAAAGCCATAGTCTATCCCGACGATTCAGCATCAACCGGTGGCCTGCTCTGGGTGCGCCGGGGGGCGGCTGTCGCCCGGAACGTCATTCTCAATACCGGTTTGGTTGGATACGTCGGCGTTCCCGATATTTGGATAAACGAGCGTTAGCTGCGCAGATTACGACCGCCGTCAACGGGCAGAATCTGGCCGGTTGTAAACGTTGCATCCCTGAGAAGAAACAACGCCGCGCGCACGATGTCGTCCGGGTTACCGCTCCGTTTGAGCAAAGTGCTGTCAATAATCGATGCTTTGCGGGCTTGCGACTGGCCGTTCTCAGGCCACATGACGGGTCCGGGTGCAATGCCATTGACGCGAACCTCAGGTCCCAGTTCTTTTGCCAAAGACATGGTCATCATGGCAAGGCCGGCTTTGGCGGCACAGTACACGGGATGTTCTTCCAGCGGTCTTGTCGCGTAAATGTCGACCATGTTGAGTATGGCCCCTTGTCGGCTGCGCAGCTCCTGAGACAGCGCCTGGGCCAGGAAAAACGGCGCCCGTAAATTGGTGGACATCAGGTCATCCCACTGCTCGTGGGTAACCGTACCCACCGGCGTTGGATAAAAAGATGACGCGTTGTTGATGAGGAAGTCGATCTGACCAAAAGCAGCCGTGGCGCTTTCGGCGAGCCGCAGAATGTCGTCCGGGTTGCTGAGGTCGGCCTGAATCGTGACGGAGCTCTCCGCGCGTCTTTCGTTAAGGCCGTTACTCAGGGCGTCGGCATCTGTTGACGAATGCCGATAGTGAATAATAACGTTGGCACCATCCGCATGAAGGTGATCGGCCATGGCGGCACCGAGACGCCTGGCGGCACCTGTGATCAGGACTACTTTGTTCGTTAAAGAGCGTTCGGGGGTCTGCTGTGACGACATGGTTTTTCCTGCAAGGGTAGCGTCGGTGCTCACGCTGTTATAATCTCCGCGCGTGCGTTTGTCTACGCGCACTTCACATATCGAGTGTGTTTCATGTTTGCATCAACTACAGATATATCCACTCTGCCCGTACCGGGCGACGATGCAATACGACAAAGTAACTCCCTTGTTAACGCGATCAGAACGGCTATCCATGCCACCGGCAAGCCTCTGTCGCTGGGTGAGTTCGTGCATCATGCGCTCTATCAGCCAGACCTTGGCTATTATGCAGCGGGAACGCGAAAGTTTGGTGAACAGGGCGATTTTGTCACGGCCCCGGAACTCGGGTCGGTGTTTGCCCGGTGTATCGCCCGCGGTATTCGACGCGTGCTCGATGAGCTGGATCATGCCACGCGGCAACACGCAGTTGTGCTTGAGCTGGGCGCAGGCAGCGGCCAGTTTGCCTATGACTGTTTGCTCGCGCTTGCAGAGCTGGATGCTCTGCCGGCTGCCTATCAGATTCTGGAAGTGAGCGCCGATCTTCGGGTGCGTCAGCAGGAGCTGCTGGCCACGTTGCCAGATGATGTGTACCGGCGCGTCGAGTGGCTACAGGCGCCTCCTCAGGTGCCCTTTGAAGGCGTGATATTTGCCAACGAAGTAATCGATGCCCTGCCCATGGAGCGCTTTCGCGTAACGTCGGATGAAACCATTGAGATGGAGTTTGTCGACGTCGATGAAAGTACAGACTCCGGACTGCACTCGGTCTCGGCGCCTGCCGTCCCCGCCGTTGCCAGTGCCGTGAAAGAACTGCGCGATCGACTGGGCGAGACTGAACCCTGGTCGCTCCCCTATGTTAGCGAGGTGCGCACCGGACTTGCAGGATGGTTGCAGTCCATTTCTGCGAGGCTTACACGCGGTGCCATGCTCATGGTGGATTACGGTGCGGATGCCGCAGAGATGTATCGTGCGGATCGCAGTGCGGGCACGCTGCTGTGTCACTACCGTCATCGGGCGCATGACCGGGTGCTGCTGTGGCCGGGCCTGCAGGACATCACCAGCTGGGTAGACTTTTCCCAGGTTGCGGAAGCCGCCGTGGACCTGGGCTGGACTCTGGATGGCTACACGACTCAGGCACACTTGCTGATCGATTTTGAGCTTGATGATGTCGTCGGCGCGCGCTTTGCGGATGCCACTGCAACAGCGCAGCTGCGGCTCGCTGCCGAGGTCAGGCAATTAACCTTGCCCGGAGAAATGGGGGAGCGGTTCAAGGCGATTTCCTTGTCGCGCGGACTGACTCATGGCTTACTGTCGCCAGCGCACGTTGGCCTCGAGCGCCGACTATGAACCGACGACTGGATTGACATGACCTTATTACAAGTAATCATTTTGGCCCTCGTTCAGGGGCTCACGGAGTTTCTGCCCATTTCAAGTTCGGGTCATCTGATACTGACGCCGCATTTTTTCGGCTGGGAAGATCAGGGGCTGGCATTTGACGTAGCCGTGCACCTGGGAACACTACTGGCTGTGGTGTCGTATTTTCGTCGGGACTTGATCGATATGGCCGGTGCCGGGATCGGCGTGTTGCGCGGTGGTCCTGTTACCCCGTCGGCCCGGCTGCTGTTCTGGGTGGGTTTGGCGACGATACCGGCCGGACTGGCGGGCCTGCTGTTCAATGACATCATCGAGACATCGTTGCGATCACCGTTTGTGATTGCCATGACAACCATTGGGTTTGGTGTGCTGTTGTGGCTCAGCGATGTGTTCAAACGCGAACACCGCGCCGAACGCGACCTGACCTGGAAGGATGCCTTGCTGATCGGCGCCGCTCAGGCGCTCGCTCTTATTCCGGGTACTTCCCGTTCCGGTATCACCATGACCGCCGGACTGGCGCTTGGTCTTGGCAGGGAAGCCGCGGCTCGATTCAGCTTCCTCATGAGTATCCCGATTATTATCCTTGCCAGTGGCCTTCAGGTTTTGAAACTGATCAAAGCTCAGGAAGCGGTTGACTGGGGCATGCTGATGCTCGGCGTTGCGTGTTCAGCGGTCGCCGCTTACTTGTGTATCCGGTGGTTTCTGAAGTTCATTGGAACCATAGGGTTCTTGCCTTTTGCGCTGTATCGCATCGCGTTAGGCGTTGTCATCTTGTGGGTGCTCGTCTGACAGCGTTTTGAGTGCTCTGAGTCGTCGGCGATAAAGCTCTGTGGCAATGTGCTCGCCGCTCATATCGGGCGTTATGAAGTCTGACACTCTGACGCCATTTGCCAGGTCGAACGCCTTGCGCAGGTAGTCTGCCTGCGGATACGGTCGGTCTTCCAAACCCAGACGCCCGCGCGAATCGGCTTCGCACGACACCAAAAAGGCTTCGAACCTTTCCGGTTTTCGAAACGCATCGGTACGCTGCAACAGTTTTAGTAGCGTGGTGAGTTTAAGATCGAACACCCGATGAACCTTGCCGTGTAATTCAGCAACCAGTACCGCCAGATCACGGTAGCGATTCGGAATGGTCAGTCGGCGACACAGCTTGCGAACCAGGTCGACACTGCGCTGTTCGTGGCCGTGATGGCTCGGCAGCAGGTCTTTGGGTGTGGTGGCCTTGCCAAGATCGTGTACCAGGGCAGCGAAACGAATCTCAGGGTCGGAAGACAGGATGCTGGCCTGATAGAGCACCATCATGGTGTGGACACCCGTGTCTATTTCGGGGTGCCACTGCGCCGGTTGAGGTACGCCGTAAAGCGCCTCCAGTTCGGGAAACAGCGCATCCAGGGCGCCGCACGCTCGTAAGACGTCAAAAAACACCTGCGGATTGTCACCCGCCAGAGCACTTTGGGTTTCTGCCCACACTCGCTCAGGGACCAGGTGATCAACTTCGCCATTGTCTACCATGGAGCGCATGAGGCTCAGCGTCGACTCGTGGACGGTGAAGCCGCGAGCGTGCAGTCGGGAGGCAAATCGCGCCACGCGCAGTATTCGGACCGGATCCTCGCTGAACGCATCCGAGACGTGGCGTAACAGGCCGGCTTTAAGATCGCTGTGACCGCCGTAGGGGTCAATCAGTTCGCCGTCGAGGGTCTGTGCCATTGCGTTAATGGTCAGGTCGCGGCGCGACAGGTCTTCTTCGAGCGTAACGCTCTCGGACGCATCAAATTCGAAGCCGGCGTAGCCGTGCCCCGTTTTTCGTTCAACCCGCGCCAGAGCGTATTCCTCATGGCTCTCGGGGTGCAGGAAAACGGGGAAGTCTTTGCCCACCGACTTGTAACCCAGCGCGCGCAGTTTGCTGGCGCTGCCGCCAACCACAACCCAGTCGCGATCTTTGATGTCCAGGTCGAGCAGCTGATCACGTACAGCGCCGCCAACCAGATAAATATCCATGAGGCATTGTAAGAGGTTGGCGAGGAAAATGCGCGTAATCCGGACCGTCATGGATGACAGGTGCACCCGCGCTGAGTGGGACGAAGTGGGGTCCGGTGAGTGATCGTGTGGGAAAGTGGGACGCAGTGTCGATGAATGGGAAAAGGTGGGTCGGATTGGGCCTGCTCATCGCAGGCTGAATCGAGGTGGCAGTTTTGCGTCGGATATTGCACATTAGAAGCATGAAGCCACTATTTCGAATCGCGCTGGTAGCTCTGATCGCTTTGATAATTGCGCTGCAGGGTTGCACGAGCGTGCGCTACTACACGCAGGTAACGCGCGGGCATCTTGACCTGATGTCGAGACGCGTACCCATTGACGAAATACTGGCCAGTTCGGACGCGGACGAGGCGCTGAAAGCCAGACTCAGAACGGTGCTCGAGGCCCGGTCATTTGCGGTCGAGGAGCTCAAACTTCCCGATAACAAGAGTTATCGCATGTACGCCGATCTTGAGCGGCCCTACGTGCTGTGGAACGTTTTCGCGACAGAGGAGTTTTCGACCCGGGCGACCACGTGGTGCTATCTGTTTGTCGGTTGCCTCGGCTACCGCGGCTACTACGCCGAGGAAGAGGCGATCGAGGTCGCCGCCGACCTGATCGAGCAGGGCTATGATGCGTTTGTGGGTGGCGTGCCCGCGTATTCTACGCTCGGCCGGTTTGCTGATCCGGTGCTTAACACCATGCTGAATCGGGGTGACGCAGACCTGGCCGGACTGCTGTTTCATGAGCTGACTCATCAGGTGGTCTATCGCAACGATGACAGCGAATTCAGTGAGTCACTGGCATCCTTTGTGCAAATGGAAGGCGTGCGTCGGTGGCTCATCAGGCAGAACGACGCGGAGGGAATTGAGCGCTACCAGCTTGGGCAGACGCGGGAAGACGAGTTTGTCGCGCTGGTCACGGGTGCCCGGGAGGCGCTCGGGCAGCTCTATCTGACAGATCTTGATCCGTCGGACATGAGATCCGCCAAGCGGCGTGAGTTCGAAAAACTGCAGCAGGCGTATCGAGAACTGCGCGATCGTTGGGGCGGCTACGCGGGTTATGACGGCTGGTTTGATCGGGATCTCAATAACGCGCACCTGATGTCGATCAGTACCTATAACCGACTGGTGCCTGCGTTTAGCGAATTGCTGCATGAGGCAGATGGCGATTTCGACGTTTTTTTTACTCGCGCCGAATCGTTGGCCGAAATGGACAATGACGCGCTGGCTATTGAAATGGCGGCGCTACTGGAAAAAGCCACTGCGCGGACGTCGGGCGCTGTACCCGCCGCAACCGCAGCGCCTGGGGGAAATTAAGAGTCCCGGCTGAATCGTTAATCAGTTAACGCTCTGCGGCGTAGCCATTTGGAGCACGGCACGGGCCGGATTTGCGCAGCGTCTTCTGTGCTCGAAGTCGTTGGCCGATAACTATCGAATCGAACCTCGCCCTGCCTTGGCGCGCATGCGGCCGTAGCGCCGGGATTTAAGGGCGTCTCCGAGATAGTGAGGAATAATCGCGTTCATTGAACGTGGTTCAATTCCCAGGCGCGCAAAGCCGTCCGTGTCGCAGATGCTGTGCACAGTCAGTGACATGTAGTTGTCACTCGAAAACGGTTTTCCAGGTACAAAATCCATGATGGCCGCCTGTACGCGCGCGATAGCGTCGGGCATGGCCACGATAGCTCGCTTGACGCCAAGCTCCGAGCGAATTCTTTCTACAATTTCTCTGAGAGAAAAAACCTGCGGGCCGCACAGCTGATAGGTCATGCCGTGGGTGTCAGAGCGTTCGATGCACTGGGTGATTGCGGCGACGACGTCGTCTACAAATACCGGAGCAAATCGTGCCTGCGCGCGCGGCAGAGGCAGAAACGGAGCGGGTAATTTGAGCAGTGTTGCGAACCGGTTTACAAACGAATCCTCGGTGCCAAAAATAACCGATGGCTGAAGGATAGACCACTTGACCGAATCGGCAGGCAGACGTTTGATAACGTTTTCAGCCTGACCTTTGGTTCGAAGATATTTGCTGGGCCCTTCTTCGGCATCTGCTTTCAGTGCGCTGACATGCACAAATCTGGCCACGTTATTGTCCACGCAGCTTTTAACAACAGACTCGGTAAGTTCAACGTGTACCCGTTCAAATTTCTGATTGTCGCCACCAAACTCATTGAGTATGCCGATCAGATTGATAACGCAGTCAGATCCCGCAATTTCACGATTCAGAAAAGCCGGATAGTGCACGTTGCCTTCTACCACTCGAACCTGGGGCAACACGAGCAGGCGACGGCTGTTCTCGCGATAACGCGTGAGAACTTTTACGTGGTGGCCCTGGTTGGCCAAATGAGCAACGACGTTTCGACCGAGAAAGCCGCTGCCGCCGAGTACGGTGATGTGTTTGCCTGACATGTGATGACACCTGACTGTTGTAGCCGCGAAGTATAAAACAACTTCCTTGCTCAATCAGGTGAAAGTTTGCAGAGTTTTTCTTGCGGATTATGCGTAGTAAGACGCTTGCCGCAAACGACCGGGCGCCTGCCCGGCCTCGGTCGTTGTTTCAGGGCAGGGTTCGGTACGGCGTCGCGGACCTACCGCTGGGCGAAGCGGTTGGCTTCTCCCGGGTTGCTGAGCACCGGAGGCATCATGCCGGCCAGCCGCTGTTCTTTTCCGGTCAGGCGCCAATGTGTAACTGACTGCGCGGAAAGCACTTTCTTCACATAGCGACGGGTTTCCGTAAACGGAATGTTCTCAACCCAGACATCGGCGTGCCAGGTTGTTTCTGGCAGCCAGGTTTTGACTCTGTGCGGCCCTGCATTGTAGGCCGCCGTGGCCAGAACCGGGTTGCTGCCGAAGCGGCTGTAAACCTGGCCGAGATAGTGGGTGCCCAGCTTGATGTTGGTTTCCGGGTCGAGCAGGGTGGCCCGGCCGCGATACTGGATGTTGGCTTGCTTTGCGGTGAGGCGACCCGTGCTTGGGATCAGCTGCATCAGGCCAAACGCGTTGGCGCTTGACCGAACGTCCGGCATGAAGAGGCTTTCGGTACGGGCGACGCCATAGGCCCAGGTGCGGTCGATGCCGTTGACCAAAGTAGCTTCATCAAAAAATTCTTTGTACGGCGTTGGGTAAGACACCATCACGTCGCGTCCGCCGGAGCGGGCCAGCGTGTTGATGGCGCGTGAGTGCCAGTTCCACTCATGAGCAAGCAGCGCGGCTTGCTGACGCTGCTCGCGATCAAGCCCGTCTATGACCTTGTTCCACTCGGAGCGAGCCATGCCGAAAAAGCCGACCTCAAAGAGTTCGCGCGCCCGCACCACGCTTGAATCGGAGCGCAGTGTGTCCATAAGGGTATCGTTGGGTTCAAGCGCCTCGTGGCCAAAGTTGTAGGGAACGCCCAGCCGGTCGGCAGCGAGGAATCCGTAGTAAGACCGTTCATTGGCAATGGCCTGATACTGCGTGGTCGCATCGGCTTTCTGGCCCATGGCTTCCAGAGCACGTGCGCGCCAATAGCGCCAGGTGGTGTCTTCGCGGATGCTTTCAGGCAGCGCATTCAGCGCCGTCATGACCGTCGGCCAATCGCCGCTAGCCAATGCTCGTCGCACGTACCAGCTTCCGGAGTCTTCCGTATGCTCGTCGATCTCCTTCATCCAGGTCAGAGCGATCGGTAAATGATCTCGTGCTGCGGACAGCGCCAGTCTGCGCTCCATGTCTCGCTGTTCTTCGCGGCTAAAGCGAAAGCGCTCATTGAATACGGGCCACATCTTATGAGTGGTTTGCGGATCACGACGTGCGGCGCGCTTGATGCCGTAGAGCATCAGCTTGCGGTTGGCCTGATTGTCGCGAAGTTTTTTCGTCTGTCTGAGTTCGCCCAGCGGGTTGCTGCGCATGCGAGACCACCGGTTCACGCGATCCACATCGATGCTGTGCGCCGACTTGGCCAGATACCTGGCGAGCTTGATGTTGCCTTCGTCCAGCGCCAGATTAATGCGCTCTCGTACACGCTTCACGGTCAGCAGCTTTTCATTCTGCAGATGCGCGAATACGGGATCACATTCATCCGGCAGGCTCTTGCCACTCATCCACAGGTCGAGCGCGTAGCGGTTGCTGTCCTTACCAGGGGACACATTCAGTTTTGCACGGGCCGTATGGCACAAAATAACGTCGTCTGTGGAGTCGGCGTAATGCCGGTTCAGCAGCCCATCGAGCTGCTTCCACTGACCGCGTTTTGCCAGATCCTGGGCGAATCGGTAGCGCAGCGTATTGACCGACGATTTTCCTGCGTGCGTGTCGATGAACTGCTGCAGTGTCTTGTCCGATATTTTGCCAAGCTGCGTTCGGTAGTGAGCCGCCTGAACATCTGGCCATAGCGGGTAGGCTCGAAGATTCTGGCTGGCATTACTGACCGCGCGAGTGTTACCGGCGGCCGCCTGATTGTAGGTTTGCTTGAACTCTGCGCGCAGGGCGTCGCTGTAGGGGCTGGTGGAGGCCAGGGCGGACGACGAAAGCAATACACCGGAGCTGAACGTAAGAAGGAGGATGAAGGTTGATTTAATTATTATGCGCATGAGACTGAATATAATAGGAATTGTGTGCTTTAGCCAGCGATTGTGTCGCAGAATGACGAACAAATTCTTAACGCTTACAGGCGTTTAGAGCAAGGTTTTCATTTTATTACATAATATGACAATATGTTAAATACGAGATGGGAAACCAAATCAAGTCCCCTCAGTGAACATCTCTCCCTCGCCGCTGAATCGTAAGACGATGAAGCGGCTTTTTTTTGCCTGTAAGGTCTTGGAGTGTCGCTCGGCC
>CAWUKD010000105.1:0-12691 GCA_963922815.1 uncultured Gammaproteobacteria bacterium | reverse complement strand
TCGGAAACCAACGACTTTTTTGCCCGCGCCATGGCCACCGGCGATTTTGATAACGACGGCTACGCCGACGCTGTGTTTGGCGTTCCCGAAGAAAACTTCGAAGTATCCGGCTTCGACAAGCTGGACGCCGGCATGATCAACGTTGTTTATGGTTCGTCAGGCGGACTTAGCTCCCAGGGGTCGGAGACCTTCCATCAGAACACGAGCGGCCTGAAGGATGAGGTCGAAACGGGCGATTTGTTTGGCAGCTCGTTTGCAGTGGGCGATTTCAACAATGACGGATACGACGACCTCGCGGTCGGCGTGCCGGGTGAAGAGGTGGATCCGGGTCCCGAAGGTGGTGGCCTGGTGCAAGTGCTTTATGGCGGATCCGGAGGCGTTTCGGCGGCTGACGATATCTGGCATCAGGACAACACCAGCGCGGGATCTGTTGCGGAAACCAACGACGAGTTTGGTACGTCTTTGGCGGCCGGCGATTTTGATGGAGACGGCTACGACGATCTGGCGATCGGTAGTCCCAAAGAAGACATCGGGAACGAGAATGACGCCGGTATGGTAACCATTCTTTACGGCGGATCAGGCGGTCTGTCTACCGCGGGCGACCAGGGCTGGCATCAGGATAGCTCAGGCATTAAAGGCGCAGCAGAAACCAACGACTTTTTTGGTGCGGCGCTCGCCAGCGGCGATTTTAATAACGATGGTTATGACGATCTGGCAATTGGTGTGCCCGAGGAAAACCTTAGTGGCGGCGTTAATGCCGGGGCTGTTGCCGTACTGTTTGGCAGTTCAGGCGGCATCACCGCCAATGATGATTTCATCACACTCGCAAGTCCCACGATGTGGTTTGCCGAGAACACGGATGACAAATTTGGCAGTGCGCTCGCCGTGGGTGACTTTGATGGCGACGGGGTTGACGATCTGGCGGCCAGCGCCCCGTCCAAGACGGATGAGAAGGATTATGGCTGCGGCATTGTGTACGTCATGCGCTACAACAATGCCAGCACAGACTTTGAACAGATGGCCGCCATGCCCGGCCAGGGATGCCTGTCAGGTTTGATCGACGCTGAGCAATACGGTGCCAGTCTCGCGGCGCTTGATATTAATGCCGACGGTATCAGTGACCTCGTAGTCGGTGCCCCCAACGGCCAGGGCAGCACTACTTCAACGCGTGCCGGCAAGGTGTACTACCATCTGGGACCGATCAATCTGCTGGAATACTTCAACACGGTGCAGCAGGACCGACTGTGCTGCTCAGGTCCGGACGGCTCCGACGACTTTGGATCGTCGCTGCCCTTTTCATCGTGGTGGAAGTGAGGGAGATGATCATGAAAACGTTTAACAAATTTCTGATGGCCCTTGTCGTCCTGACGCTGTCGGCGGCGAGTCACGCAAACTTTGACGAAGTTGTAGTGACTATCTATTTTTCCGGTACGAATCTCGACAGCTCCATGTGGAACTCGTCGGCCAGCGCATTCGGGAAGCCCGAAACCGTGGCAGCGTTGCATCATTCCCAGCTGTCACAGCCAGGTCACCATAAAGGAATTGTCGAAGGCATTACGCAGAATCTGGTCAATGATCCTTTCGTTCCGGACTGGCCTGCGCAGCGTGCTGCTGCGGCGGCCATATTTGACGACCGGCCGGCCTGCTCTGGCAAGTGCGTAATTTTGAATCTGGTGGGGTTCAGTCGCGGTGCGGTGTCGACGATGGACACGGCACATGATTTGTATGAAAGCGAAAGCTCGATCAGGAAGATCAACATTATCGCGTTCGATCCGGTGCCAGGTGACCGGCTTCGCACCAGTCAGATCTTCAAGCTGTCTCCGATTACCGAGTACATTGGGTTCTATGCCAATGATGAGCGATCCATTGGCTTTGCGCCGGTCATTCCGGACGGATCTGATTCGAGCTATCCGGTCGATGTTTTCCTGGTGCCCGGCGCGCACAACACGATGGTCGGGAGTACGTATGTCAACGGGGCTCGGGACGATCATTTTAATGATAACGGCAGGCTGCTTCCGCTGTCGGAGACCTTGCGCATCGTAGCCACCGAAATCATGGGGTCTGCAG
This sequence comes from uncultured Gammaproteobacteria bacterium, assembly GCA_963922815.1. Lineage (GTDB taxonomy): Bacteria > Pseudomonadota > Gammaproteobacteria > Steroidobacterales > SZUA-146 > SZUA-146. The sequence goes on along the minus strand of CAWUKD010000105.1, from coordinate 10,624 downwards.
AATGGGGACGAGTCATGTTTGCGGCAAACGGCAACGGTTCGGTTGATCATGACTGGATTGACGGTGAAACCGATATTGACGTTTTGCGGCAAAGGTTCCTGAGCGACAATCTGCTCCCGATCTTCAATTCCTATTACGGGTTTATGCGGGCGTTCAGTCTTGTGTCACCGCTCGACGTCGATCTCAGAGAGGGCTGGGCCAGCGGCGATTGCCTGAACGCAAGCACGGCGGATCTGGCGCGACTGTCCTCGCGCTGCGTATACACAGGTGGCTACAACGGCACGCCCATTGGCCAGTCGGACGGCCCCATCAGCGGCGTGTCGTCGCTCGACTGGCTCGATACGATCGACAATGGCGAGTATCGTTTGTGGACGCTGCTGACCGAGCGCGGCACGCTCGATACTGACGGCGACGGTATCGACTACGGTAAAGACAACTGCAAGGTCCTGGTGAACGCTGATCAGACGGACACGGACGGCGACGGATACGGCAACGCCTGTGACGCTGACTTTAACAATGACTGCGTGGTGAACTTTATCGACTTCAGTCAGTTTGCCGATGCATTTCTTGGCACTAATCCGCTATTCGACATGACCAACGACGGAGTCGTGAATTTTCTGGACCTGACCGTGGTGGTGAACGCCTTTTCCGGCGTACCCGGCCCGGGGTTGAGTACAGGATTGTGCGAGTAAGGACAATTTAGACGGGGCTGAGAGGCTTTGGAGTTCGTGCCTCTCAGCCAGTTCGGGTGACGATAGATCGTCCGCCCCCACACAGGATTGCACCTGATCTATACTTGTCACAAACGGTCGGGCATCGCTTGGCGAGGTCTGACTTCTACCGGTACGGGTATCGATTTTATCGGTGACGGACCCTCCAACACAAAGGTGTTCCTGTGAGCGAAAAAGTGTTTCTTGCGTTCTGCGCGGCGATCGCACTGGTGTTTACCGCCGTGTTTGCCGTCGTTGTAATCCCTGCATTGATGCAGGATGGCGACATTGTCGGGGCGTTTGCCGCGGGTTTTGTGAATCCGTATTCCACCGGGTATTCGGCCGACGTCATTCTGTGCTGGGTGACGCTCGCAGTCTGGGTGATTTACGACGTGCAGGCCCATTCGATCCGGCACGGGTGGATCTGTCTGATTCTGGGAGTCGTGCCTGGCGTAGCCGTCGGCTTTCCGCTCTATCTGATTTTACGCAGCCGGCAGCTGACACAACGGCGGGCGCTGGTTTGATGGCCGGATTACCTCATGACGACCTGCAGGCCTTTTTCAGGGGCTATATCGAAAGCTTCGACGCGCTGAGCGCCAGCAGGATTGCGGAACACTACACGGTGCCGTCAACGGTATCGGATTCGAGCGGCGCTCAGACCCTGAGTTCTGCCGAGCATGTTCACGCCAAGATGGCGTCGTACTGTGACAACATGAAAGCGCTGGACTATGAGGGCGCGTCTTTTGCCTGCACCGCCTGTTACAGGCTGGGGCCTGACGCCTGTTTCGTTGATCTGGAGTGGACCATCGCAACCGGTGCAGAGCCACTTGTCTATAAGACTGGCTACTGGTTACATAATTTGGACGGAGTCTGGAAAATTAACTCGGCTGCTGTGTACGGCTTTTAGTTTGGTAGAATACCCGTAGAGTGAGTCGACGTTTCGTTAGAATCATACCCGGTCGATCAGACCGCCAGAAAGAGTGATGGACTATGTCGCAGGAACGTTTGATTCGACTCGCTGAGAGTCACCGGGACGCGAGTTACACCGATGGCGAATCGTCCGCGGTAGCCAATGCCATTGCCGATTCGATTAGGGATGAACTGGCGAGGGCGTCCGAGATCGAGCTGGTAGATTTTATGGGACACTCCTCGTTGGGACTATGGGTCGCGTTTTACGTGCTTGAAGCACCTCAAAAGTATCCGTTTCTCGTCGATCAGGCCGTGGTCCGGATGCAGCAGGCGGTTGCCCGAGGCGGGGTTGAGTCGTTTGCGGCCCGCCAGGTATTGGCGATGGTCAACAGCCAGAACTGACTCTGCACCGATTACCAGGACCGCGGCCCCCGGTGCAGTGAAGCAGGCTGTAGTGATGTGTGTTTGTCGGTGGCTGCAAAATGATGCTCGAAACAGGAACGTGTATTTGAATCGGATTCAGAGAAGCTCCGCAGGTGCGGAACAAAGGATTACATCATGGACAGGGATTGCAGATCAGTCGATTATCGATACGATATTTTAACCAGACCTTCCACGAATTCAGTACGGCTGTGCAGCCGCGTCGGACGTCGTTGTGCCACTTGAAACTCACATTGATGAAAAGCGCCAGCGCGTGGTATTGACGATCGTCGGTGAAATCACGATCGAAGAAGTCGTCGAAACGATCAGACGCTGGATCAAGGAACCAGGCATCAAGCCCGGGTTCGGTGTACTTACCGACCATACGCGTATTGGTAAAGCAATCACTACCGAGCAGGCTAAAGAACTGATTCGCAACTTTCAGAACATGTCCCGGTTTCTGGCGGGAGCCCGCTGGGCCGCCGTCACGTCATCGCCGGCTTCGTACGGCATGGTGCGAATGATTTCGGCCTTTGCCGAAGCGGTGCCGATGGAAGTTGAAGTGTTTCAGTCGTTTGAGGAAGCCGACGCCTGGCTGGGTGCAGGCGACGCGGGGGCAGATTAAACGTAAACAGTCTGTCCCGGATAAAGGCTGACCTGCAGTCCAGCGCCTGGCGGGTCAGAGTACCGCCCGCCGACTCCGCAGCAGGACTGTCGGTTTGATGCGACAGTCCGGGTGACCGGGATCTGGTAATCCTGGCCCAATGGCTCAAGCCTAATGCCCCAGATCCAGTGTTTCAGATGTGATGCCTCAGGTCAGACCCAATACCTCAGAGGTGATGCTTCAGGATAGTTACCCTGAGTCAGCTACTCCGGGACTGATGGCTTAGTGACGCAGTACCCGAAGACACTCGCCTGGGCCTAATATTTTTCCGGTCGAACGACTTCAATATCGCTGGTGAAAATGACCATCGCATAGTGCTCAAAATACTTGGTGGTTACGTGTTCCGAAATGGTTTTGGCGACCGCTTCATCACAGATGATTTCAAGGCGTATGTTGGCATTCGCCTCCCACGTCGCACTGCGCGTGCCTCGGCTGCCTTTGCCCCTGGCGTTCGTTAGCGTGTACCCGTGGGCACCGTGTTCTTCCACTTCTCGTACCAACTGCGACTCCAGAGCCGCTTCAGTGATGATGGTGACCAGTTTGACGATATTGTCGGTCATTTAACTCACTCCTAACACAGTAGATGCTTTTTCTGACAAACGATAATAGATGGGAATGCCGATCAGTATATTGAACGGAAAGGTAATACCCAGGGATGCGGTGAGCGACAGCGTGGGATTCGCTTCCGGTACCGAGATACGCATGGCCGCGGGGACAGCGATGTAGGAGCAGCTTGCCAGTAACGTTGCCAGGATAGCGGTGCCCCCGATAGACAGACCCATGGCGTGGCCGAGGCCGACGCCAATGACCGAAAATATCAGCGGCACAACGATTCCGAATGCAATGAGAAACAGACCGTATTTCCTCAGGCTCTCCAGCTGCAGGGCCGTTATCAGGCCCATTTCCAGAAGGAACAGTGCAAGCACGCCTTTGAACAGATCAAAAAACAGCGGTGAGACGGATTCGAGGCCCTCAGGACCGCTGACCCAGCCGATCAACAGGCCGCCGATCAGCAGCATGACGCCTTTGCCCAGCAGCACTTCGTGCGCCACGTTGCCCCATTGCAGATCCCGGCTCATGCCTTTGGCGAGCACGATGCCCACAAGAATGGCCGGAATTTCAAGAAGTACGACAAACAGCGCCATATGCTCTTCGTAGTAAATGTTCTTGGTGTTCATGTAGGCCACGGCTACCGCAAACGTACCGACACTGACTGAGCCGTAGTGAGCGGCGATGGACGCCGAGTCGGCGCGCGTGAAGCGACCCACGTAGCGCAATACCGGATAAATCAGCAGCGGCAGAATAAATCCGATAGCCACCACGATGCTCATTTGGGGCAAAAGCGTCCCAAACGACTGCTTGGACAATTCGATGCCGCCTTTTAGTCCGATCGTCAGCAGCAGCAGCATCGATACAAAATCATAGACCTGGCTGGGCAAGCGCAGCTCCGAGCGCAGGATGCCGGCGATGATTCCGAAAAGAAAAAACCAGATGATAGGGTCGATGGACATGGTCGGGATCTCGATGAGTGCAAAATGCGCTTGCTGCGGTGCTGATAATAGCGCGAAGTGCCCGGACAGAGTGGCTAAAATCTACCGGACATCGCCGTGGCGGTGGCAACGAGATTTACCGTCTGCCATTCCGCGCGATGTTGGCCGAACAGGTTACCCGCTGTACTGTGATTGCCCGGTGAGAAAAGCGTGGAACGGTACTCCTGTGACGCCAATGCGCCTGTGTATTGACCGGGTTTGGTTACTTCGCACGGTTGGCCCCTGCGGTGTGTGGGTCGTTTCAGCTGTTACACTGTGGTGATGATATCCGGCATCAACCACATCACGCTGGCCGTCAGCGATCTGCAGGCATCGCTGGCCTTCTACCGGGATCTGCTGGGCTGTCAGTGCGTGCACGTCTGGGACAAGGGTGCGTATCTCGAAGCCGGTGACGCCTGGGTGTGTCTGTCGGTCGGCAGCCCGGTTGATGTTCGAACAGACTATACGCACCTCGCGTTCGACGTCACGAAAGAGTCGTTTATGTCGTTCACCGCCGCGTTTGACAAGATGGGTGTCGAGCTGTGGCAGAAGAACACGAGCGAAGGCGACTCGATCTATTTTCTTGACCCGGATGGGCATAAACTGGAATTACATGTCGGCAGTCTTAAAACGCGCATGAGCCATATCAAATCGCAGCTGCAGGATCAGGACTGAATCAGACAGCCGCCGGCCGTGTTACTCACGGCCCGGCCGGCAAGGCGTATCGCATTTCGTCGATGACAGATCCAGTGCAGCAAAGGGATGCAAGCCATGAAAAATGTGCTGTTTTATTTAGGCGTTTCGCTCCTGTTCACCCACGAACTGGACGCCATGCCTAATCAGGAGTGGCGGGTTCTGCCGTTGACGTCCATGCTCGGCGACAGCGCGGGAGAACTTGCGTTTGTGCTACTGCACATTCCGCTGTTTGCGCTGGTGATTGGTTTTATTGCCAGCCTGAACCCGGCAACGCGCGCGCGAGCCCGGATGCTAACGAGCGCATTTCTGGTTTTGCATGCCGGACTGCACGGGCTGTTTACGACCCATGCGCACTATGAATTTGCCGGACTTTTGTCGAACGGACTGATTTACGGTGCGGCGGTGTGCGGGGCGCTGTACCTGGCGCTGACGTATACCGACAGGCGGCGTGAATTTGTCTGAGTCGAGACGGGAAAGCCCGAAAGTACCCGGGCCGACTGCAATCACAGACAGATTGAGGCGCTCAGGGGTACTCGCGCGCGGCGAGGAGCCAGAATTTTTACCGGGAATCAGGCGGCATTACTATGATAGAAAAACGTGATTTTAGCGGACGACCAAGCTTCCACTTTGAAGATGTGCGTGTCGGCCGGTATGCCCGAATTTCGAGTAATGTTGCCCGACGGTTCAAGCTGCAGCCCGAGGGCAAGTTTATTGATACGCCCAAAGAAAAATTACAGGAGTATAGTTGTGGTAACGTTCTTGTAAGCCTCGAGTGGACAGCCGACGGTGGTTACAGCGTGAATTCACGCGCGGCCGATGCCGATCAGCTGACCACCGACATTGCCACGTTTATCCATAAGAAATATCGGGTCTAGAGTTCAGGCAGCTGCCCGCCGGGAACAGACCACCACGACTATCGACGTACTGGCATGAGACTTCTGAGACGATTGACATACCCGACCGTTCGGGGACAGCCCCGGGCGTGGGGACGCTGCACTGGCACACTATAATGAGATACATATGAAAACCTGGATTGCACTATTTCGTGGCATCAATGTAGGTGGGAAGAATCTGATTCCCATGGTGGAGTTGCGAAGCCATTTCGAGTCGCTCGGTTTTTCCCGTGTGCGTACGTACATTCAAAGCGGCAACGTCTTGTTTGACGCCAACATCAAAACGGCCGAGGCGCTAGTCGAAAAAATTCAAAAACTGCTCAGGCGACACTATGCCGTGCAGCCGGACGTTCTGGTACTGACTGAAGAAGAGCTGTATGACGCGAAGCGCTTAAACCCGTTTCCCAAAGCCGCATCTGATCCGAAAACGCTGCATTTTTATTTTATGGCTGAACCTGCGTCAAATCCGGACATGGCGTCTATCGAGGCTTCTGCCGCCCCGGGTGAACGTTTCAAGCTGGTCGGTCGCGTGTTTTATCTTCACGCTCCCGACGGTGTGGGGCGCTCGAAGCTCGCAGCAAACGTTGAGAAGCATCTCGGTGTCGTGGTTACCGCCCGAAACTATCGGACCGTAGGCAAGCTTTTGGCTATGATGACGGAAGTTGCGTAAATCGCGCTTCATGGTTGACGCCCGCTGAAACAGCAAAAGTGTGCCGAATGAGCCACAGGACACCACCACGAAATGACCGACAAAGAGTTTCAATTACCTGCGGGTGTCGTCTTTCCGACCCGGAGTGACGACCTGTCTGATAAAACCTTCTCCCGTTTTAAGTTAGCGTGCTTTGAGGCTGCCAGGCGTATCGATGGCAGAGCCTCCCGGTTTTCGCAGGCGCTGGTTTCCCCGAGCTTTCATCAGGCCGAAATTCGCTTTGGTGATCAGGAGTGCAGCGTGGTGTGCAGCGTAGCGCTGGGATATCTGGCCATGGCGAAACTGTCCACAGACGCAAGACTGGCGTTTGTGGACCAGCCGGATTTGGCAAAATCGTTTAAGCTGCAAGGCTACAAGGTGTTATCACCGGACGTATTGGCGCTTCCTCTGACGGCGGGCAACTGCGCCAATCTTGATGAATCCGAGATGCGCGAAATCGAGTACTGGAAGTGCAACAGCGTGGGAGACGTGCTGTTTAACTGGTTCGATTAACAGGAACGGTCATGAGTACATCTGCTGATGGCGGCAACAATTTGCTGAGCCAATTGCCAATCCAGAAAGACATTACGCTCGTGCGGGTGTTGACTCCGGAAGACCTGGGCCCGTTTGCCGGGTATCGGGCCGACCCGGTGCTGGCCCGCTATCAGGACTGGGAGCCCATGAGTCGTGCCGAAGCCCTGGCCTATCTGGAGAAAGCCAGCGGTGTGGCACACTTTGAGGACGGGCGCTGGATTCAGCTGGGTATCGTTGATGCTGACACCGGGAAATTGATCGGTGATCTGGGCGCCTGTTTGTCTTTGGCACACGGCCAGGTGGAAATCGGATTTACGCTGAGTCAGGCGGGGCAGGGCAAAGGGCACGCCAGACGGGCCGTAGAGATTCTCAGCGCGCTGGCGTTTTCAAATACCGGCGTGGATACCATCAAGGCGGTTACCGATACGCGTAACCATGCCAGCATTCGGTTGCTGGAAGCCTGTGGTTTTGCAAAGATCGACGAGGTGGACGCTGTGTTTAAAGGAGAGCGGTGTCGCGAATCGATCTATAGTTTGATGACATCCTGACAGATATTTCATTCGCAGGAACAGTGATCGGAGCATTCGGCATGTCCTCTCAATTCGAGCGAAAGGTTTTGAGCAGTATTGTGGCGCTGGGAGGAGATCCGGCCATTGTGCGTTCTCGCGGGCTTCCACAGTATGACGACGCGGTCAGGCTGGTGACCGCCGATACCAGCAAGCGCGGTTTTGAACACCAGCTGACACCATATGCGACACAGCAGTGGCATCTGATGAAGAAAGCGGCCCTGGATGAGACGATCGAACTCATTCTGATCTCCGGGTTTCGCAGCTTTGATCGCCAGTTCGACATTATCAGTCGGCGCGTAGACGCCGGCGAGTCGGTTACCGATCTGTTTCGCGTGCTGGCGCCTCCCGGGTGCAGCCAGCACCACACGGGCAGGGCGCTGGATATCGGTACGCCGGGCTGTGAACCGGCATCGCTGGCGTTTGGTGCGACCCCCGCTTTTGGATGGCTGGAAAAGAACGCGGACGACTTCGGTTTTGGTCTTTCTTATCCCGAAGATAACTCGTATGGTTATCTCTACGAGCCATGGCACTGGTTTCTTGAGGAAGACCGCGACTGACGCTCCTGGTCTGACGGGCTGCCCGCAGTGGCGTCATTATTTATCCAGCAAAGCCAAGGTCACGCGACGCATCGATAACAGACGCTCAGGGAGACACCTTTTGAACACACTCTATAAAAGTGCAGCTAAAACCCGCTTTTCAATGTCCAGACAGATACTGGTGACAGTCGTCATGATTTGCGGTGCGCTGGCGAGTTCTGCTGTCAGCCAGGCACAGGACGTACGCGACGGCGAGATTCGCCAGTCTGATGGCGTCGAAGTGTGGAGCAAATCGCTCAACAGGTGGGTTACGCCCATGACATTCTGGACAACGTTTGCCGCCATGAACGGTGGCCTGACGTGGGGTGTGCGCAAGGACTACCCGGAGTACAGCAAGGTCAAAGAGCGTGACCTGATGATTATCGAGCTCGATTCGGGTTCCTGTCTGATGGAGTTTTTTCATCGAAGATGGCGTCGCGCAAACGACGTCAGGCGCTGGGATGAGCGTTTCAATGATGTGGGTGGCTGCCCGCGCGTATTCGATTAATCGGGTGTAACCGGGCGTACTTATGCACATTTCCAACCTCGAGACCGAGTTTGCAGCAATTACCGAGTACTGGTCACCTCGCATAGTTGAGCAGGTCAACGATCAGTATGTGAAGCTGGCCAAACTGAAAGGTGAGTTCACCTGGCACAAGCACGATGACGAGGACGAGCTGTTTTACGTTGTCCGCGGAAAGCTGAAAATACTGTACGAGGACGGCGCGGTTGAGCTGGGGCCCGGGGACATGCACGTTGTGCCCAGAGACACGCTGCACAATCCCGTCGCTGAGGAAGAGTGCTGGATCTGTTTGATCGAAACCGTGACAACCAAACACACCGGTGACGTCGTTTCACCGCTTACTAAAACGGTAGCCCAGCAGGGACGATGACCACCGCTGCAACAACGCCGCCTCCGGTGATCCTGACCTCTCGCCTCGAGATCAGGCCGTTCACGCACGAAGACGCGCCGTTCATTCTGGAACTGCTGAACGACAAGGATTTTATCCGGCACATTCAGGACCGCGGCGTGAGAACGCTCGAAGATGCGCGCGGCTATCTATCCAACGGTCCGTTAGCCAGCTACGAGCGGTTTGGTATTGGTCTGTGTTGTGTTATCGAACAAAGCACCGGACAAAAAGTTGGCATGTGCGGCATCCTGCAGCGGGAGACGCTGCCGGTTCCCGATATTGGGTATGCGTTCCTGCCGATTGCACGAGGTAAGGGTTACGCCTACGAGTCGAGCAGGGCGGTTATCGATTTTGCGCGGTCAAAACTTAAGCTTCCGCGTATTCTGGCGGTTACCAGTGAGACCAACACCGCTTCCCAGAATTTACTGTCGAAACTGGGCTTCCGGTTTTTGAATCGCTCACAGTTTGAGCCGGACAGCGAGCCCGTGCCGTGTTTCGAACTGGACCTGGCGGGATCGGCGAGCCGTTCGGCGTGACTCCGGAAGACGGGTTCGCGCCGATTTCGGCCCCCGACGCCCGCGTTCTGATACTCGGGTCCATGCCCGGCCGCCGCTCGCTCGACGAACAGCAGTATTACGGAAATCCCCACAACGCGTTCTGGCGCATCATGAGTCGTTACACGCAGGTCGATGCAAGCAGCGACTACGCGACGCGGGTGCAAGGCCTGATTGATGCCCGTATTGCGGTTTGGGACGTCATTAAACGCTGTGTCAGGCCGGGCAGTCTTGATTCCAGTATTGAAAACGCGACCGTAGAAGTTAACGATTTTGATCTGTTCCTTGAGCATCATCGCCAGATTCGCGCCATTTTCTTTAACGGTGGACGAGCCGGGCAGGAGTTCGCGCGGCGTGTGCGGCCCGAACTCAGCGACAGAGCCGTCGCGATCCCAGCGGTGCTCCTGTTGTCGACGAGCCCGGCGAACGCACGATATTCCCTGGCGGACAAGAGCGCGAACTGGGCCTCTGTAGAACCTTATCTGGTACGGTTATAGGATCCGAATTCGCTGGTCAGTTGTCGGTCCATGCGAGATTTGCTGATTTTGGGCGGGGCTCGTCGTTGCGGCACTCCAGTACGCCATACCCCTCAGTCATTCCTGACCCTGGACTGAATCGGAATTGACTGGAAATTAACTCTGGGGGTTGGTTTCGAACGCGCTTAGTTTGTACACTTCGGGCATGACTGACTACAAATACTTTGAAGCCTCTCCGCACGATATTCGAGCGGGCGCGTTCTGGCCGGTGGTTCTTGCTGCACTGTGTGTGGGGATTACGTTCTTCTTTCCGGCCGCCGAGAACGGGTCCCTGGCCAACGGCGCTGAAGACAACGCCATTCTCGCGGTCGCGCTGTCCGATTCGGCAAAATTATTTGGTGTAACGGCGATCACCCTTGTTCTGATGGTGCTCCTGGCCACGCGTAGACGCCTGTCGTCCGGCTATCGTCTCAAAGAGGCTCTTGCGATTGCCGGC
>CAWUKD010000104.1:0-12736 GCA_963922815.1 uncultured Gammaproteobacteria bacterium | reverse complement strand
TGGAAAGCTATCCTGTGTTTACCCGCAAAGCCACCACCGATGTTTCGTATCTGGCCTGCGCGCGCATACTGCTGGACGCACCGGAAGCGGTGTACCCCCAGTTTGCTACGCATAACGCGCACACAGTTGCGTCGATCGTTGAGCTGGCCGGCGACAAACCGTTTGAATTTCAGCGGCTGCATGGCATGGGTGAAGAGCTTTATGCAGAAGTAATCGGGGCCGACAAGCTGGACAAATCGTGTCGCGTTTATGCACCGGTTGGAGAGCACGAAGATCTGCTGCCTTATCTGGTTCGTCGATTACTGGAGAACGGTGCCAACACATCGTTTGTTAACCGCATTGTTGACGACAGTGCGCCCATTGAAAAAATTATTGAGGATCCGGTAAAACAGGTTGCCGAGCTAACAGAAAAGCCGCATCCGCAAATTGTGCTGCCACCGAAACTGTTTGGGAAAGATCGCGCCAACTCTATGGGTCTGAATTTGTTTGACGCACAGCGTATTCAAGCGCTGTCTCGCGACCTGGCGTCGTACACGGCGACCCGCGTAACGGGCGGGCCTCTGATCGCCAGCGCGGAGAAGCGCAAGAACGGTGGGGCAGGTGCAACAATCGCGGTGAAGAACCCGGCCAGTTTTTCAGACGACGTAGGGGAGTGGCAGTCGGCCACATCAGTAGACGTTGACAGTGCGATGCAGACTGCGGTTTCCGCGCAAGCCGCCTGGAACCGGCTCGGCGGAGAAAAACGAGCCGCGATTTTAGCGAGAGCTGCCGAGCTGCTTCAGGAAAACGAAGCGCGCCTGTTTAATCTGTGTATTCGCGAAGCCGGTAAATCCATTTTTGATGCTCATGCCGAACTGCGTGAAGCGATCGACTTCCTGAATTATTACGCGGCGCGAGCCGCCGAAGATTTTGGCGAGCCTGAAGTTATGCCGGGACCGACCGGAGAGAGCAACACGCTGTCGCTTGAAGGCCGTGGCGTATTTGTGTGTATCAGCCCCTGGAATTTCCCGATTGCTATTTTCACAGGCCAGGTGTCGGCGGCACTGGCGGCGGGTAATGCGGTTATTGCCAAGCCAGCCGAGCAAAGTACGCTGTGCGCCTTCGTTGTAACTGAACTGTTACATGAAGCGGGTGTTCCGAAGGACGTGCTTCAGCTTCTTCCGGGAATGGGTGCCGAAGTGGGCGCTGCGGTCGTGGCACACCCGAGCGTTGACGGTGTCGCATTTACCGGTTCCACCGAAACAGCGCGAGTGATCAATCGAACGCTTGCGGGCAAAGACGGGCCAATTGCCACTCTTGTTGCGGAAACGGGCGGGCTGAATGCCATGCTGGTGGATAGCTCGGCGTTGCCCGAGCAGGTGGTGCTTGATGTGGTCAGTTCAGCGTTTAACAGCGCAGGACAACGTTGCTCGGCGCTGCGGGTATTGTTCTTGCAGGACGAGATAGCCCCCCGGGTGATTGAATTGCTACAGGGCTATATGGATGAACTGGTCATTGGTAATCCTGGCCTGTTAAGTACCGACTGTGGCCCGGTTATCGACTCGGCGGCTCTGGCGATGTTGAATAAACATCGGGAGCAATTGTTGGCAACGGGAAAACTGGTGCATGAGTGTGCGCTACCCAAAGATTTACCCGATGGCCACTATTTTGCGCCGCTTGCCGTAGAAATCGAATCGATTTCGTCACTGGAGCGCGAAGTATTCGGGCCGATTCTGCACGTCGTCAGGTACTCCAGCGATAAGCTTGACCAGATGATCGACGAGATAAATGCCACCGGTTACGGTTTGACGCTGGGTATTCACAGCCGCATTGAGAGCACGGCGCGTTACATTCAAAGGCGCGTAAATGTTGGCAATGTCTATGTAAATCGAAACCAGATCGGCGCGGTGGTTGGCGTTCAGCCGTTTGGCGGCTGTGGTTTGTCCGGGACCGGGCCCAAGGCCGGTGGCCCCTACTATCTGCATCGGTATGCCACCGAAAAAACGGTTACGACGAATACCGCCGCAGTGGGCGGGAATACGACGCTGCTGTCTCTGCAGCCCAGCTCCTAGAAATACGATATCGATGCTCACCTGCCAACACAAGTTGTTAACGGCGCCAGGTGCGATGGTGACGAGAGCGTTATGAGTGTCACCGTTCCGTTTTTCGATAGCGTGCTCCACGTTGTCCGGTGTGGCCGGATAGACATGCCGCGGACTCCCTCATGAGCATCAGTGCCTTTGATATATTCAAGATTGGCGTGGGTCCTTCGAGTTCTCACACCATGGGGCCAATGAATGCAGCGGCCGAATTCGTGCAGGCGTGCGAAAGGTTGGGAGATCTCGGGAATGTTGTCCATGTGACCGCCGAGCTCTTTGGCTCGCTGGCGCTAACGGGGGTAGGGCACTGCACGGACACTGCAGTACTGTTGGGGCTGGAAGGTATCAGGCCCGATAGCCTCGATCCTGATGAGGGCGCGGCGAGAATCGAACAGATTCGACAGTTTCAACGGTTAAAGCTCGGTGGCCGTCATCACGTCGCGTTCGACGAGCAGCTTGATTTGCTATTCCTGACCGAACAGTACTTGCCCGAGCACCCTAATGGAATGCGTTTCACGGCCTTCGATGCGCATGAAAGCGTGATACTCCAGCAGGAGTATTTTTCGACCGGCGGCGGGTTTATTTCGACCAAAGATGAGGTGAACAAACCGCTGGGCAAGCAGGGCGCAACTTTTCCGCACGCCTTTAAATCGGCCGCGCACTTGCTCGAGATGTGCGAACAACAGGGTATGACGATTGCCGAGCTGGCAATGGCCAACGAGGTGTACCTGGACAGCGAGTCAAGCGTTCGAAACAAACTGCTGGGAATCTGGAACGTCATGCAAGCCTGCGTTGAACGCGGCTTCAAACAGTCAGGTACGTTACCCGGTGTACTCCGCGTGACGCGTCGTGCGCCAAAATCGTACGCATTGTTGTCCTCTCCTGACTACCGCAGTCCAACCCTGTTTATGGACTGGGTAACGGCGTGGGCGCTGTCCGTTAACGAAGAGAACGCCGCCGGAGGGAAGGTTGTCACTGCGCCTACCAACGGGGCGGCCGGAATTATTCCGGCGGTGCTGCACTACTACCTCAAATTCGAAGAAGGCGCCGACGAAGAAGGAGTGATCCGATTTCTGCTGGTCGCAGCCGTTATCGGCAGTCTGTATAAAATGAACGCGTCAATTTCCGGTGCGGAAATGGGGTGTCAGGGTGAAGTCGGTGTGGCGTGCTCAATGGCCGCGGGTGGGTTGATGGCCGCGTTGAATGGCACCAACGAGATGATCGAGAACGCTGCCGAGATAGGCATGGAGCACAACCTGGGGCTGACCTGTGACCCCATCGCCGGGCTCGTGCAGATACCTTGCATCGAGCGCAATGCCATGGGTGCCGTAAAAGCGATTAATGCGGCGCGACTGGCGCTTCAGGGTGACGGCACTCAGAAAGTGACGCTGGATCAGGTGATTGAAACCATGCGGCAGACGGGCCTCGATATGAACTCCGTGTATAAAGAAACATCCCGAGGCGGTTTAGCTGTAAATGTCGTCGAGTGCTGAACAAACTGTTCGGTAGTCCAGTGCGTTTCAATCGGTATTGGCGCCGGGTCGGCTAAAACTTCGCAACAATCTAATCATTGCCGAACTCGGCAATGTGTACCAGGTTCAGTTAGACACGCCGTGCAAATTCATAAAGGCTTCGATGGCGTCGGCGGGCACGGATATGGAGCGATGCGGTATGGCAATGGCCTCGCCGTGTTTCACGCGGGCCAGATAGCTGCGGATCATGCCGGCCAGTTTGAACTGACCGCGCTCGCAGTGAAGGAGGCCGCCTCCCGATGAGCCGGCGTCAATGCCGGCGGAAGTTAGCAGTCCGCCGTTGCGGTAGTGAAAAAACTCGCCGGTCGTAGTCGTCTGGTCCAGCGCCAATGGGAAACCGACGGCCCATACCGATTCATTAATCGCCAGACCGCGGTCACTGATTTGAATGGGTTCCAGGTTTTCGGTTCCTACCATCAGCAGGGCAAGATCGGAATACGTGTCGCGCCCAAGAATGGTGGCTTCTTTATAGTGATTGCCTATGTAAACCATGCCAACGTTTGAGTCTTCAAGTACATGTGCGGCTGTTAACACCACATTAGGGGCAATCACCACGCCGCTGCCATCTCCACCACCTGTCGATGTATTCGCGACTCGCACAATCGCATCGAGCGTTTCAAATCCGGGGTTGTTACAGCGTACATGCTGGTAGTGGGCTACATGATTGGCGCGAGCGGGTTCGCTCGTCAGGCTGGCGGGTATGACGGTAGGTTTGACGGGGGTTTCTGCGCAGGCAGACAGAACGATCGCAGCACTCAGGATGAGAACTGGCCGCAATACCTGTCTTGTAATCTTGCCAACGCGAGTGGTCACATATCCTCTCAGTAAAGCTGTGGTCAGTTCAGGTTCAATCCCCGGCTAATAAAGATTAGGACCTCAGAAAGTGGATTCTGGTTCCAGCCTGCCAAAAATTAGTCAGTCTGCCTTTGACCCGGGTCACAGTTTAAACTCTGGCCTGAATGTGCCCTGCGGCGTGAACAATGGGTCGGGAATTCGATCACGGCTTACCTATTTTCGATGCGTTTCCTTACAATACTTACCGGCTCCGAACACATTTATTCTGCACATCGACAAAACATAATCGGTGATTTTACTCGGGTCAATCAAAAGTTTTTACCAATTCTTTTTGACGTTTCTTCCGGATTCGCTTCATGTCCGTCGACGTTTGCACACTTTTCAAACGAGCATTCTGTTTACAGGAACGCCTATGTCGGATCCGCAGACAGTAGCGGCAGGGAGGGTTTTCCTTGCAGATAAACCGGAATGGCGGATCGGCCGTTGATTGGCCAGGTGCCTCCGTTATTCTCGCGTTTCGTCACGTGACAACGTGCGCGGTTTACACAATTGGATTAAGGCCATTAGATGCATTCTGCTCCCTATCTTACATAACAATTCTGGTAACGTGTTGAAACTAAGGAAATCCCTCAACTGCACCGCCGAAATGCGCCCGGGTGCATTCGAAAACGTTTGAATGTCCGGCAAATGTGTATACTAAATGTACAAATACAGACACCGCATGGAGCGGTTCGTCACAAGCCCCGTCTTAAGCGGGCCATTATGAATCCCGTCCTTAGTGGGTTATCACGGATAGTCAGGGTAGTTAACATGAAAAATCTCTTAACGAAACAAACATTTATCACACTGATCGCGATCGGGCTTACGTCCGTGTCCGCCAGCGCCGCATCCTTTGGTGGAATCGGCAATTTTGGCAACTACCTCGGTACATTTTCCGGCAACGACAGCGAGTCGGCACTATTGGCCGATCTTGGACTCGACGCCGACCTGATCGAGAAAATCGATACGCCTGCGACATCAGAAGGAGATATGTCGATATTTAATTTTGTATTGAATGATGACGATGAAATAATTGCAGGGGAATGGTCTTTTAGCGGCACCGAAATCATTACCCATATCGTGATCAAAGCCGGACCGAACTATTCAGTGTTTGAATTCACTGACGGCCTGAATATGGGGTTCTTTGATACCTCTACTCTGGACAATAAAGGTTTGTCTCATATCACCGGCTATAACGCTGCCCCCATTCCGCTACCGGCGGCCGTCTGGTTCCTGTTAAGCGGCTGCGTTGGATTGCTGGGTTTTGGCAAGAAGCGTTAGAGGAACTGCTCAACGTAACAGCAAGTCACATGCAACGAAAAGGCCGGATGTTTATCCGGCCTTTTTTTGTTCCTGCGTCACGGCAGATTATTCAGGTTATATCTGTCTATTGGTTTCTTGGGAAATCAAACGCCACGTAGTCGCCTGTTTTCAGTTCAACGTTATGCCAGGCATCAACGTCGAAGCGCATGTGATACATGCCGCACGTGGGAATGTTATCAACGGCGACCTCGGTCATCATATTGGCAAACTGCGTGAGGCCAGGGTTGTGTCCGACCATCATCAGGCACTCGACGTTGTTGTCGCACAGCTGTGCAAGAGACAACAGCACGTCAGTATCGGCCAGAAACATTTCATCCAGAACCTCGATTCGGTCCGACGGAAGTTTCATGTAGGGTGCCAGCATGGTCGCCGTGTGATGTGCCCGCTCAGCAGGGCTTGAAATAATCATGTCGGGCATGATCTCACGGGCAGCGAGGCGCTCGCCCATGGTGGGTACTTCGCGACGTCCCGTATCGTTCAGGGGGCGATCAATATCGGCGATGTCCGGATTGTTCCAGCTGGCTTTGGCATGACGAACCAGAATTAGGTGTTTCAAGGAGTGTCCTCTGACCTGATGAATCCACGCTTGCGCGTCTACTGGCCAGTAGTGTGAAGGTTATCCCACAGTATTGTCAATCAAGCCGGCGCTAATACATCATGCCCGTTTGCAGCCGGGCTTCTTCGGACATCATGGACCGGTCCCAGGGTGGGTCGAAAACGAGCTCGACCTGAGCGTGGGTTACCGTAGGTACCAGCATGACCTTGCTCCGAACGTCTTCAACCAGAATGTCGCCCATCCCGCAGCCAGGTGCCGTCAGCGTCATATCAATACTAACCTGTCGCGAGTTGTCATCAGTTTTGACAATATCGCAGCGGTAGATGAGCCCAAGGTCCACAACGTTGATGGGTATTTCGGGGTCATAGCAGGTTTTAATCTGACTCCAGATCACGTCTTCTACATCGTCATCAGAACAGTTTTCAGGGAGCTCGGGCGGCGTCAGGGGTTCTTTGCCAAGCGCGTCCGCATCGATACCGCTGACGCGAAAAAGGCTCCCGTCAACGTAGACGGTGAAGCTGCCGCCAAGCGCCTGGGTGATATAACCGATACTGCCCTGAGGCAGTTCGATTTCGTAGCCGTCTGGAATCAGCGTCGCTTTACAATCTCGAAGCAAAGTTACGGGTTCACTGGTTGCGCTGTACATAGTCGTGGTCTGCTGTGGTTAGAGGTAGATACTGGATATGAAAGTGGGGGGGCGCTGACGACCCTATTCAGTCGATGCCGTTTCGCCGCCGGATTTTAGAGCGTTATTGAGCGCGTGCCAACTTAAGCTCGCGCATTTGATTCTGGAAGGATATGCGCGAACTCCAGCCAGAGCGCCCAGTTTTCCGAGCGCTTCAAGGTTGTCTGGTTCATCGGTGGAGGTAAACACAGCGTGCAGTTCGTTAAAGATTTCGTTGGCCTCTTCGACAGTCTTTCCCTTGAGTCGCTCCGTGAGCAGGGAAGCGGAAGCCACTGAGATGGCGCAACCGCTGCCTTGAAACGCAATGTCTGTAATGACGTCACCATCAAGTGTGATGTACAACGTCAGCTTGTCACCACACAACGGATTAAAACCCTGAGCAGTATGCGTACACGGCTCCAGCTTGCGAAAGTTTCGCGGACGCCGATTGTGATCAACAATGATTTCTTGATAGAGGTCGCGTAAATCCATCAGGCAAACATCCTCTGTGCTTTGTGCAACGCCGAGACCAGCGCATCGACTTCGTCAGAACGATTGTAAAAAGCAAAGGATGCTCTGGCCGTCGCAGGAACATCGAAAAAGTCCATAACCGGCATGGCACAATGGTGGCCGGTCCGTATGGCAACGCCTTCGCTGTCGACAATGGTGCCAAGATCGTGAGCGTGAATGCCATCAAGTACGAATGACACAACGCTGGCCTTGTCGCGCGCGGTTCCAATCAGCCTGAGACCGGAAATGGTTTGCAGCTGTTCATGTGCGTAGTCCAGCAGATCCTGCTCGTGCCGGGCGACCGCCTCAAAATCGAGCTGATTCAAATAGTCGATCGTTGCGCCAAGTCCCACAACGCCCGCTATATGCGGCGTACCCGCTTCGAATTTGGCCGGCAGTTCATTGTAAATCGTTTTCTTGAAGTCCACCGCAAGAATCATATCGCCGCCGCCCTGATAGGGAGGCATGGCGTCAAGCAATTCCTGTTTTCCGTACAGCACGCCGATGCCGGTTGGGCCAAACATTTTGTGTCCCGAAAACGCGAAGAAGTCGGCATCGAGAGCCTGCACGTCGACGCGCGTGTGCGGCATGGACTGCGCGCCGTCGATCAGCACCGGAGTGCCGTTTTCGTGCGCAAGGTCAATGATGGTCTTGATGGGGTTTACCGTACCGATCGCGTTGGAAATATGGCCGACAGCAACGATCTTCGTATTTTCGTTGAGGCGTTTACGGAACCCGTCCATACCCAGCTCACCGGCTGCGTTTATGGGTGCCACCACCAGCGTCGCGCCGGTCTGCTCGCAAACCATTTGCCACGGAACGATGTTGGCGTGGTGCTCCATCCAGGTAATCAGAATTTCGTCACCGGGCTTGAGTCGCTCACGGCCATACGACTGAGCGACCAGATTGATCGCCTCGGTGGTACCACGTACGAATATAATCTCGGCCGTGCTGCGTGCGTTTATGTAGCCTCGCACTTTTTCCCGAGCGCCTTCGTACGCAGCCGTAGCCCGTTCGCTCAGCGCGTGAACGCCGCGATGAACATTGGCGTGGTCGTGTTCATAGTAGTGGCTGATGGCATCGATCACGCTCTGTGGGCGCTGCGATGACGCGGCGTTATCCAGAAACACCAGATCCTTTCCATGAACCTGCTGATGAAGGACGGGGAAGTCGGCGCGAACTTTGTCAACGTCAAATGGGTGTGTTTGTAACTGTGCGCTTGCACTCACGGCAGCTGCTCCACGAGTTGATCGAGTTTGTCAGAAATGGCCGAGTCCAGCCAGCCATGCAACGTCGGGCATTGTATATCGGCATAGATATCCCGAATGAATCCCCGCACCAGCAGCTGCTGAGCGTCGTTGCGATCCAGGCCGCGGCTTTGCAGGTAGAACAACGAGTTCTCATCCAGCTGGCCTACGGTTGCTCCGTGAGAGCACTTCACATCATCGGCATAGATTTCAAGTTCGGGTTTGGTGTCTATCGCGGCCTGTTCGCACAGCAGAATGTTCTGGTTGCTCTGAGCCGCCGTGATTTTCTGCGCGTCCTTCTCAACGAGCACTTTGCCATTGAAAACACCGTGGCCCTTGGCTCCGGCGACGCCGTGATAGCGTTGCTCACTGTGCGTGTGCGGATGACTGTGTTTAACCAGAGTGTGATGGTCGACGTGCTGATTATTGTGAGGCAGGTAAGCGGCCAGCATCGTGCAATGGGCATTCGAGTCGCTCAATGTGATGCCAAGGTCATGACGTGCCAATGCAGCACCCAGATCAAACACATGAGACAAATAGTGTGAATCCCGGCCTACGACAACATCTATGTCGTCAACCAGCGTGGCGCTGGCATCTTCCTGCTGAATTTGCGTATGGCGGACGTGACTGTTTGCTCCCAGGACCATCGACAGACGCCGATTGTTCAGGCTGTCGGAACCCGTGCCCGTCAGATGATCGAGCAGGTCTATTTCGCAGTTATCTCCAACGACCACATGCAGTCGTTGCGACGACAGGGTGTTCTGCCCTGTGACGGAGTGCGTGAAATAGAGCGGTTTGTCCAGGCGTGTACCCGACTCGATCGTGATAACGACGATGTCATCGGCAAAGGCGTGGTTCAGGTCCTGCATGACCGATTCACGAGCGGGTTTGGCGTTAAGAAAGCTCGCTTCGCTGTCCGCGCGCTGTATTGCAACGCCTTGCGGCAAAGATCCGGTTACCGACGGTCGGCCGTTCTGCCAGTGAATGACCGTCGCATGCTCGTTTGTATAAACAGGGCTCAGATGCCGGGCGCCGTCCTTACTGGAAGGCGGTGCTACGGTCAGTTCGATTTTGGCAAGGTTGTACAGGCTGGTGTATTTCCAGTGTTCGTCCTTGCGCCAGGGCAGGCCATGGGCGCTTGCCCGTTGCCAGGCGCTTTCCTGAAATTCTTTAAGCCAGTTGGGGCCATCATTGACTGCTGGTCGCTGCTCAAAGGCCGACGCAAGGTGGTCCATGGAAGGTCTCATGATGCTACAGCCTGCGTGTCGATCCAGTCATAACCCCGCGCTTCCAGTTCAAGCGCGAGTTCACGCGTACCGCTTTTGACGATGCGTCCCTGGGCGAGCACGTGAACGTAGTCGGGCACGATATAGTCAAGCAGGCGCTGGTAATGCGTGATAACCAGAAACGACCGCTCGTCGCTGCGCAGTCGGTTGACGCCGTCGGCGACGATTTTCAGTGCGTCGATATCGAGCCCTGAGTCCGTTTCGTCCAGTACGGCCAGTGCCGGCTCCAGCATTTGCATTTGAAGTACTTCATTGCGTTTCTTTTCGCCGCCCGAAAAGCCGGCATTGACGTCGCGTTTCAGAAAGTCTTCGCTCATGTTCATGTCTTTCATGCTGGCTTTGATTTTGGTCAGAAACTCAAAGGCGTCCAGCTCGGGCATCCCGTTGTAGGCTCGCTTGGCATTCAGCGCAGCCTTGAGCAGGTAAGCGTTATTAACGCCAGGAATTTCGACGGGATACTGAAACGCGAGAAACATGCCCGCGCGAGCCCGGTCTTCCGTGCTCATTTCGGTCAGATCCTGCCCGAGGAATTCGATGCTGCCTTCGTCAATCTCGTAGCGCGGATTGCCGGCGAGTACGCCGGCCAGCGTGCTTTTTCCTGACCCGTTCGGTCCCATGATCGCGTGTACTTTACCGGGCTCGAGGGACAAATTGATGCCTTTGAGAATCGGTGTGCCTTCAACGCTGGCGTGTAAATTTTTAATGTTAAGCATGTGTATGTTCCTAACCAACCGCGCCTTCAAGACTCACGGTGAGAAGCGCCTGTGCTTCTACCGCAAATTCCATGGGCAATTCTTTGAATACTTCTTTACAGAAGCCGTTAACGATAAGACTGACCGCGTCCTCTTCCGACAGGCCGCGCTGCATGCAGTAGAACATCTGGTCTTCACCAATTTTGGAGGTGGTGGCCTCGTGCTCTATTTTTGCAGTCGGGTTTGCCGCTTCGATGTACGGAAACGTGTGGGCGCCGCATTTGTCGCCGAGCAGCAGGGAGTCGCACTGGGCGTAATTGCGCGCGCCGTCTGCCGAAGGCATGACTTTTACCAGTCCACGATAGGCATTCTGGGCCTGGCCGGCCGAGATGCCCTTGGAAATGATCGTGCTGCGCGTGTTCTTTCCAATGTGAATCATTTTTGTGCCGGTGTCGGCCTGCTGCCAGTTATTGGTCACCGCCACTGAGTAAAACTCACCTTGAGAGTCGTCTCCTCGCAGAATGCAGCTTGGGTATTTCCAGGTGATGGCCGAACCAGTTTCAACCTGCGTCCACGAAATTTTCGACCGCGCGCCGCGACAGTCACCGCGCTTGGTTACAAAGTTGTAAATGCCGCCAACGCCATTCTCGTCGCCGGGATACCAGTTCTGGACAGTCGAATATTTAATCTCGGCATCGTCGAGAGCTACCAGTTCTACGACGGCCGCGTGCAGTTGATTCTCGTCACGCATGGGTGCGGTGCATCCCTCGAGGTAGCTGACGTGGCTGCGCTTGTCAGCCACGATCAGCGTACGTTCGAATTGCCCGGTATTCGCCGCATTGATGCGGAAGTAGGTGGACAGCTCCATGGGGCAGCGTACGCCTTCAGGAATATAGACGAACGAACCATCGGTAAACACCGCAGAGTTGAGCGCGGCGAAATAGTTATCCGCGTAAGACACCACGGTGCCCAGATACTTTTTCACGAGTTCCGGATAGTCTTTGACGGCTTCCGAAAACGAGCAAAAAATCACGCCGGCATCCAGCAGTCTCTCGCGAAACGTCGTGGCAACAGACACGCTGTCAAATACGGCGTCGACGGCCACGCCCGCCAGTCGGGCGCGTTCATGCAGCGGAATGCCCAGTTTGTCATACGTTTCGAGCAGCTTCGGGTCCACCTCGTCCAGGCTCTGCGGTTTGTCTTTGTCAGACTTGGGCGCGGAGTAGTACGAGATCGACTGATAGTCGATCGGCTCGATATCGAGCTTCGCCCAGTCAGGTGATTCCATCTTCAGCCAGCGACGGTACGCCTTGAGTCTCCATTCGAGCATGAACTCCGGCTCGTCCTTGATGGCTGATATGTGTTTGATGACGTCTTCATCCAGGCCTGGAGGCAGGGTTTCAGAGGCAATGTCGGTGATAAAACCGTGCTTGTAGGAACGGTCTACCAAGTCGTGCATATCGTCTTGCGTTTTCGCCATGACTGGTCTCGGTTAGCCCGCAGAGGCGGGGAGTGAAAGTTCGAAAGGGGTGTTGAGCATCGCGGGTCCGCCCTGGAGCAGCTGCGCAAGGCTGATGCTTTCAAGTGCTACGCGAATCTGGTGATTGATAACCTGCCAGCTTCGGCCCACTGTGCACTTTGACTGAATCTGGCAGTTACCTTCGCCGGCGCTGCACTCTGTCAGAGAGACGGGGCCTTCGAGGGCATCAAGAATACGCGCCGCGCTGATGTGCTCTGCATTTCCCTTGAGTGTGTAGCCACCCTGTTTGCCGCGAAACGAGTCGACAAGGTCGGCTTTGGCCAGCGTTTTCAGAATCTTCTTCACCGTTGGCTCGTTCAGGTGAGTGGCTTCTGCCACCTCGACCGCGCTGAACACATCGTCAGGCCGGTTGGCCAGCATCGCCAAAACAACCGTGCCGTAGTCCGTCATTCGACTCATACGTAACATAATCAAGGTCTCGTCAGAGGGTTTGCGCAGCGCACAAAATAAAGGGGACTATTCTAGTACTATTAG
>CAWUKD010000103.1:0-12769 GCA_963922815.1 uncultured Gammaproteobacteria bacterium | reverse complement strand
CCTCGAGTGTATGGGAGACGGCAATCAGCGCACGGTCTCGGGAGTGGGAGAGATTGAATTCGAGGGGCGGACAGGCTCGGTTCGAACCGGATTCACGGACGGGCACCGCGTCGGTGCCATTGCTAACAGATACGATCGGTTTTTGATTCTCTCGCAGAGTCAGCGCAATGGACTCAGGATCAGATTCAAGATGTTTGCCAAGTACGCAGCGCAGTGCCGCCCGGCTGCTGATCCAGCGAGACCGGTCGCGCTCGAATTTGAATCGTGCGGTACGAGCTCGTTCGGCGGCGCTCAACAGGCGACCGCGTTGTTCAAGCTGAGTCCGTGTCGCTTCCAGCGATACTGAATGGATGTCGACAATGTGCCGTTGGGGCATGATGAGTACCGTGTTGAGTCAGTCGGATAATGCGCGTGAACAGTCAGGTTCGGGGGTCTGGTTAACTGGGCTCATTCTACGTGTTCGAAGTCGCCAGCGCGCCTCGCTGAAGGCCGGAAATCATTCTGGAATAGTGCCGGGATAATACGGTACCGAATCGATGGGGTTCATGCGACGCCTTGATCGGGTAAAAGCAGTTTGGGTATTATGTTATTAGTGGTATTTAAAACAATAACTTAAGTGTATATTCATGCAATGCTCACCCACTTGCTACTAAGCTCTGCGTCATGCTAACGAGCGTGACTATTTTTCCACCATCCGGAATTCGTTCCGGGCCTTCGCAGTGCGCTTTGTCGGACCCGCCTGGGGGTTCGGTCCATTGAAAAATGTTCAGGACATTTATCCTGTGTCACCCATGCAGGAATTCATGCTTTTGCATGCGCTGAGCGGGCGCGGCGACGATACGCTGTTCAATCAGTTTGTGTTTCGTATCGACCATGCGCTTGATCCTGATGTGTTTCAAAATGCGTGGGATCAGGTGGTCGCTACACACCCGGCCTTGCGAACCGCGTTTATCTGGAAAGGGGTTAAAGAACCCCAGCAGGTGGTGCGACAGAAAGTCAGCGTGACGTGCGATGTGATCGATTTGCGTGGAGAAGAGCCTGGCAACCAGGAATCTCGAATTAATTCGCTGCTTGCCGAAGACCGCGCAGCAGGTTTTGATTTCCGTCGCGCTCCTTTGATGCGGTTCATGCTTATCCGACTCGATGTCAACCTGTGGCGCATGGTGTGGAGCAGTCATCATTTGATTCTGGACCGCTGGTGTATCGATGTGCTGTTTGCACAATTTCAACGCTACTATCGGGCGCTACTGAATAACGACGGAATGGCATTAGTCAAAGGGCCGTCCTTCCGCGACTACATTGGCTGGATTCGGCAACAGGACGAGCGGTCAACACGCTTTTACTGGACCGACTATCTCAAAGGTTTTTGTGCCCCGACGTTGACAGCAGGCTTGTTCGAATCGGACGAGTTTCTAAAGGGCGAGCGCGCAGCGCAAGCGACTCTGTCTCTGGATCCGCAACAAACCCGTGCGGCGAGAGCACGCGCAGCCAGTCTGAAAGTAACGTTCAGCTGCCTGGTGCAGGCCGCACTCGCCGTTGCGATTAATCGCATCAGCCACAACCAGGATGTCGTGTTTGGCATGACGGTTTCCGGGCGTCCGGCCGAGCTACCTCACGTCGAAGACATTGTCGGCTCGTTTATCAACTCGATTCCCGTGCGCGCGCGATTTGCCAGGACGACCGTGCTCGGCGAGTGGTTGCGAGCTCTCAACTCCGCCCAGTTTGCCAGCGGTGGAAAAGACTACATGTCACCGGCGCAGCTACGTTCCTGTACTTCGCTGCCCGCGGAGAAACCGCTCTTTGAGATTTTGATGGTGTGGCTGAGCCAGACGTCGCTCGAAGAATCGGAGCGCAATAGCGGGGAAGCGGTACATCTGGAGGCTATGTCAGAGCAGTACGCCACCGCGTTTCCACTCACGCTCAGCATGATTGAAACACCTGACACGCTAACTCTTCGAGCGGACAGCGCAGCAGGCCGACCGCTTCCGCTAGAGCCGCTGCTGGCGGCAATCAGAGACTCTCTGGATGCTCTCCTGGCAGTATCGGCTAACGATACTCTGGACTGTATCGCCGGTGCGGCTTTTGAGGGTGATTCCGCGGCGGCGCAAGCCGGCGGCTCCGGTGTCGTAATGCCGGTAAGCGCTGATGCAGAAGCGTCTTCTGATAACGTCAGGGCGGGCCGTGAAAGCGAGCCTCTGGAGGCAATGGAAGAATTACTCATTTCAGAGTGGCAGCGACTTCTGGAGGTTAATGACCCGATTGCAGCGGAGCAGGACTTCTTTGAGCTGGGCGGAGACTCGCTTAAGGCGGCCTCACTGCATACGAGGATTGAATCGGCCACGCGAAAATCGGTGCCGCTACTCGCGCTCTTTGAGCGGTCAACGCTGCGCGGTATGGCCCGGACTCTTGTCAATGAACGGTGGCCGTTACGCGCGGGGATTGCCGTTCCACTTCAGGTGAACGGTTCGCGACCCGCCGTGTTTTGCGTCGCGTCGCCTGAGGTCAATACGCTGGGCTATGCCATGCTCACGCGGCATCTACCGGCGAATCAAAACATGGTGCTGCTCCAGGCGCCACCGAGTAGCGACGAGCTGGCGCAGATGCATCCGGACGAACTGTCGGGATATGCGTCTCGATACGTAACGGCTTTGAAAAGTATTCAGGCCGATGGGCCGTACTATTTGTTGAGCATGTGTTCGGGTTCGCACATTGCTATCGAAATGATTCGCCAACTGGAACGTCAGGGTGACGTGATTCGCTTTGCCGGGGTTATTAACACGTGGAGCCTGTACTCCATTTCGTGGAAATTCTATCTCAACAGGCTTATTAACGTGGCCAGCTACTATCGCGACCGGCTCGCACAGGTGTTAACCCGCCGGCAAGCAGGACAAGACCGTGATATTCCGATGAATGGTGAGACAGGCTTCGTCAATGAGGGAGACGGGGAGGGCGACAAGCCAGTCGTGCTGCAGTCAGACGCCCGGCTCTTGCCAGCGGACGCCGCGGTGGGCCTCGATAACCCCTGGATCAGGCAGGTGGGTTTTTCACATCGCATGCCGGCTATGCAGCGCGTAAGGGCAACCATCACGGTGTTTCGTCTGGCGTCGCAGCCGTACTGGCGAGTAAATGACGACGCGCTCAGCTGGGGGCGTCTGGCGGAAGAAGCTGTGACCGTTGATATCGACGGAGACGATCACGATTCCATTCTCAGAGAGCCTGGCGTGCGGCATTTTGCCGAGCGTTTCACGTTGGCGCTTGCCAATTCATCGAAGGACTTGTCCAATGAGGGCAATTACGAACTAAAACCGGACCTGATTTCCGATTAAGTCAGGACATCAATTAAAATTGCTACGAAGATCGAGGTCACAGATGATAAAACGAACGCTAATTACGTGTCTGTTGGGGCTGCTTTTCTTAGGCTGGGGGAATGTTGCCGGGGCGCATGAGCTGGATCAAAGCTACGTGTTCCTGAACATTGAAGACACGCGCGTATCCGGACACATCGACATGACGGTAGAAGATGTCAATGCCGCTGTGGGGCTGAATCTGCCCACTGAGAGACCCGTTACGGCAGAGGAAATCGCCGCGTATCAGGAGGCCATCGCCAGTTATCTTCGTGAGCGAGTAATACTGTCGGTGGATGGCGGCCCGGCCGGCTTGCCGCTGACCGGACTGGAGCTGTCTGAACAGCCCATCGCTCAGTACCTTCAGTATTATTTTGCGTTCGAGAATCTGCAAGAAATACCGACTTCGATCGATTTTGATTATTCCGTCCTGTTTGACGAACGACCCAGCCACCGCGGCATGGCTGTCATCGAAACCAACTGGAAAGCCGGAACCTTTGACAACGAGGAGTTTATTTCCCTGATTTTTGAGCCGGGTAAGGAACGTCAAACGCTGAACATTGAAGAAGCAAGCGTCTGGACCGGGCTCATGGCTCAGGTGCGTAGCGGGATCCATCATATCTGGATCGGTATCGATCACATCCTGTTCTTGCTGGCCCTGTTGTTGCCGGCAGTTGTCACACGGCCTTCCGGCAAATGGGAAGCGGCAGCCAGCTTCAAAGATGCATTCATCCACGTGGTAAAAATCGTTACCGTGTTCACCGTGGCGCACACGATTACTCTGAGCCTCGCGGCGCTCAATGCCGTGTCACTTTCGTCGCGTCTCATCGAGTCCATCATTGCACTGTCAATTGCGGTGGCGGCATTCGATATATTGAGGCCCGTTTTCAAGCGGCGAATCTGGCTGATTGTTTTTGTGTTTGGTTTGTTCCACGGCTTTGGTTTTGCCAGCGTGCTCGGGGAGATTGGTATTCCGTCCAACTACATGGTCCATTCTCTGCTCGGCTTTAACGTGGGCGTCGAGATCGGCCAGCTCGCCATAGTCGGCGTGCTCTTCCCGGTGCTGTTCATCCTGGCACGCAGCCGCGCGTATGCGCGGTTCCTGTTGCCTGCCGGCGCGCTGGCATTGATCACCATTTCGCTTTACTGGTTTATCGAAAGGGCGTTTGAGGTTGATTTGCCCGCCGGTGCGATCGTCAATTCTATCCTGGCATGGTTTTCGTGATCAGGATGCAACCTATCGAGAAGACAGTTACCCAAAGGACGTCGCATGGATTTTAGCTGGACCAAAGAGCAGCTTGAGTTTAAGGCACGCTGCATGGAGTTTGCCCGATCGCAGCTCGAAGAGGGTGAAGTCGAGCGCGATCTTGCGAGCGAATTCCCTCGTGAAAACTGGAATCGATGTGCAGACTTTGGACTGTTGGCGCTATCCCTGCCGGAGCAGTACTCCGGGCGCGAGGCGGTTGATTTTCTGACCGCGATACTGGCGATGGAGGGCTTCGGTTACGGCTGTCAGGACAATGGTCTGACGTTTGCGCTCAATGCGCAGATGTGGACCGTACAGCTGCCCATTCTCAAGTTGGGCAGCGACGAGCTAAAAGACACTTACCTGCCCGCACTTAGTCGGGGACAGATGATCAGTTCACACGCGCTGTCAGAACCCGATGCCGGTTCGGACGTGTTTGCCATGGCGACTACGGCAACCCGCTGTGACGGAGGCTACCGACTGAACGGTAGCAAGTGTTACATCACGCTGGGGCCGGTGGCCGACGTGACGATGGTGTTCGCGCTAACCGATCCGGATGCGGGTAAGTGGGGAGTCAGCGCGTTTCTCGTCGACACCAACAGCCCGGGTCTTACCGTTGGTGCGAATCGCGAGAAGATGGGTCTGCGAACGGTTCCTTTTGGCGACTACGAGTTTGACGACTGTTTTGTACCGGAATCCCATCGACTCGGGCCGGAAGGCGCCGGTATGTCGCTCGCGACCAGCTTTCTTGAATGGGAGCGCTGTTCGATTCTGGCAAGTCAGGTGGGCATCATGCAGCGACAGCTTGAAGAGTGCATCAGCTTTGTGCGCGAGCGTGAACAGTTTGGTCAGCCGGTCGCAAAATACCAGTCGGTGTCGAATCGCATTGTGGACATGAGGTTGCGTCTTGAAACGTCGCGTCTCCTGCTTTATCACACGGCGTGGCTTAAGCAGTCGGGCAAGTCGGCGATGGCCGAGGCAGCGATGCTGAAGCTGCACCTGGGCGAATGCTTTGTCGAATCGAGCCTCGATGCCATTCGCTTACACGGGGCAAAAGGATACATAAGCGAGTTTGGCGTAGAGCGGAACCTGCGTGATTCCGTCGGCGGGGTCATTTACGCCGGAACTTCAGATATTCAACGCAACATCGTTGCCCGGATGTTGGGGCTCTGATTTTTGACGATGAACGCATTCGCTGACAACTCGGATCCGGGCTTGCTGCATCACTACGTGGAACGGGCGGCGGCGTCCAGTCCTGACCAGATTGCGAGCACCTATCTGGATCAGTCGCTGACCTACGCTGACCTTGACCGGCGATCCAGTCAGCTCGCGCAGTATTTGCATCTCCTGGGCGTAGAGCGGGGCGATCGGGTGGGTATTTACATGCCCAAGTCGATGCATACGCCCATAGCTCTGTACGGCATACTTAAGGCGGGCGCTGCGTATGTGCCTCTGGATCCATCGGCACCGGTTGAGCGGGTGGCGGGATTGAGTCGGGACTGTGATATTCGATGCATCATTTCGTCATCTGAACAGTCGCGCCGACTGCGTCCGTTAAGCACATCAGCAACGCCCATCCGGCATGTCATCGGTCTTGATCCTGTCGAGGGTGACGACTGGCAGCATGTGCCGTGGTCAGACGTTGAGCAGCAATCCGGTGAATCTGTCGGCGTTACCCTGAGCGCCGACGATATCGCCTATATCATTTATACGTCGGGCTCTACGGGTACACCGAAGGGTATCGTACACACGCACGGTAGCGGTCTGGCCTTCTGTCGCTGGACCGTGGATGAAATGGGGTTCGCCAGTACCGATCGGCTTAGCAATCATGCGCCGCTGCATTTTGATCTTTCGGTGATGGACTATTTTTCCGCGGCAATCGCAGGTGCCACGACGGTAATCGTGCCGGAAGATTATACAAAAATGCCGGCCAGTTACTCGCAGCTCATTGTCGATCAGGGTGTGACGGTGCTCTATACGGTTCCGTTTGCGCTGACGCAGCTGCTGCTGCGCGGCGAACTGGAGCACCGCGATCTGAGCAAACTGCGCTACGCGATTTTTGGCGGGGAGCCATTTCATGCGGTGTACTTGCGTGCGCTGATGAGCAAGCTGCCGCACGTGACGTTTTTGAACATGTATGGACCGGCAGAAGTCAACGGAGTCACGCTTTATGCGGTGACCGAACCTCCACAAGAAGGTGACAGCATTCCAATCGGCAAACCGGCTGGCTTCGCCGAATGTGTGATTGTCGACGCGCATGATCAGCCCGTGCAACCGGGCGAGTCCGGCGAGCTGCTGGTGAGCGCAACGTCAATGATGCGGGAGTACTGGCAGCGGGAGGAGTTAACGCTGGCATCACTCGTACGCTTTGATGCAGAGGTCGGGAAAACGTTTTACCGCACGGGTGATCTGGTGGAGGAGCTGCCGGACGGTAACCTGCGGTTTGTTGGCCGGGCGGACCGGCAGGTCAAGGTTCGCGGCTATCGCGTGGAGCTCGACGAGATTGAGATCGCGCTCACCTCGCTTGACGCCGTTGAAGAGGGTGCGGTCTACGTGATTGATGTCGATGACGGTGTGCGCGAAGTGCGTGCCGAGGTGACATTGAAAATACCAGGCGCCGACGTCGCAGACTTGAACCGGGCTCTGAAAAAAAGCCTTCCATGGTATGCGCTGCCTGCGCAGTTGCAAACACGCGATGAATTTCCGCGCACGACGACCGGCAAGATTAATCGACGCCGCCTACAGCAAGACGCGCAGGCCCGTTTTAATGACGGACAACCCGGGTAACACAGAGGATAATCAGATTGGACATGCAGGGCACAATTGAACGATATATTTGCGAAGAATTGCTTGAGGATGATGAGCCGCTTCAGGGTGATGAAAACCTGCTGGCCGACGGCATGGTTGACTCTCTTGGAATGTTGAGACTGGTCAGCTTTATCGATGAAACGTTCGGCATAGAGATCCCACCGGAAGACTTTGTGCTGGAGAATTTTCGCACGTTGAATCAGTTGATGATCTATCTTGGCAAGCGTTGTGCCGGGAACGGTAACCTTGGCGCTTAGACTGCTATCCAGTGCGTGTTCTACGCGTCCTTTGACGCGCAGTCAGCTGCTGATCTGGACCGGACAGAGACTGCAACCGGACGATCCGCTGTACAATATGGCGCTGGCGTTTTCATTGGAAGGCGCTATTGATACGGATGTGTTTCAGGAGGCGTTTCAGCACGTTGTTCAGGCAAGCGAAGCGCTGCGTACGACGTTTGAACACCATGCCGGAGTTGTTCGTCAGCGGTTCCACGAGCAGTTGATCTACGATGTAGAAGTGCTGGATGTCAGTAAACGACCGGACGTAGCTGACGACGTCGAAAACTGGCTCGCAAAGCGCACAATGCACTGCTTCGATCTGGACCGCTGTCTGTTTGATTCGGTTCTTCTGAAGCTTAAAGACGATCACTACATCTGGTACCTGAACCAGCATCACCTGATCACCGACGCCACCGCAACGGCGATGGTGTATCGCGCAGTCGCGCGCGAATACCAGCGCCGCATCCTCGGCGAAGATACGCCAGAGAACAGTTTTTCCGCATACAGCGATTACGTTGACTTTGAATACGATCGGCAGACCGCAAAATCGACCGCGCGTGCCGAAAAATACTGGAACGCGCGCACCCAATCGCCCATACCGCCGTCGAGCTTCTATCAGGCACTGCCAGCTGAGCGTTTCGGGGTTTCAAGGCGCGTGCCGTGTGAATTGGGCGACACTCGAATTGAGCGCATCAAGGCTCTGGCCGAATCCAGTGAATGCCGGGCTATGACGAGTGATCTGGCGCAGTTTCAAGTGTTTGCAACCTCGCTGTTTGCCTGGCTATACCGGATTACGGGTAATCAAGCACTGGCCTTTGGAATGCCCACGCATAACCGGGGTCTGGCTGCGCACAAGAACACGCCCGGTTTGTTCATGGAACTCTACCCGCTAAGAGTTGACGTGGATGAGCAGGATACGTTTGCCAGTCTGTACAAGAAAGTGGCCAGAAGCGTTCAGGAATTGCTGGTAAACAGCGGGCCTGGCGTCAGCAGCTTTGCGCTGAATCGCGATGTACAGGTCGTGCTGAACTACATCACCGCAGAATTTGGGGCGTTTGGCGATATTCCAATGTCGTCTCGATGGCTGCACTCCGACTCGGCAGACCGCAATCATCTGGTGCGGGTGCAGGTAGAGAATTTCGACGGCCTGGACCAGCTGCGCGTCTTTTTTGATCTTAACGAGAGTGCCTTTGCACCCGCGCAACAGCATCTGCCGGGCGAGCATTTCTGTGCGCTTGTTGATGCCTTCACACAAGACCCGGGTGGCCGGATCAGCGCAGTTTCTCTATTGTCCGACAGCGATGAGCGGTCACAAAGAGGCGGTACGCCGGGGCTGGCTACCAAAACCCGGGCGTTCCGTACTGTAGTTGACGCGTTTGAAGAGCAGGTGCGAAATTCACCTGATCAGGTAGCGCTTCGTGACGGCGAACGTGTCATGTCATATCGGCGGCTCTTTGACGAAGCCCGCCGATTCTCTGCGTTACTTAACCGGGAATCGATAGGGCCCGGTGATCGCGTTGCGATTGTCTTGCCAAGATCGTTCGAAGCCATCGTCGCGATGTTCGGTACGCTAATGGCCGGAGCAACTTACGTACCGGTGGATACGGCATATCCGGAAGAAAGGCAGACGCTGATTCTGTCCGAAGGGGGAGTTCGTGCGGCTGTTTGCGTACCCGGCAGCACCCGTCTGATACCCGACCACATTGCGCGGCTGAGCATTGAACTCGGACAGGCGTCGGCAGAAGACCCTGACAATGCGGAAGCGCTGCATTCGGAGCAATGCGCGTACATTATTTTTACTTCGGGCTCCACCGGCAGGCCGAAAGGCGTTGAAGTTACCCATGCAAACCTCGCCAACTACGTTCAATGGGCACGCGCGTACTATCAGCCGGAGGAAGCACTGTGCTGGCCCTTGTTTTCATCGCTTGCCTTTGATCTGACAGTGACGTCCATATTCGTACCCTTGTGCAGTGG
The DNA here is from genome assembly GCA_963922815.1 of uncultured Gammaproteobacteria bacterium. GTDB lineage: Bacteria > Pseudomonadota > Gammaproteobacteria > Steroidobacterales > SZUA-146 > SZUA-146. The sequence goes on along the minus strand of CAWUKD010000103.1, from coordinate 3,119 downwards.
CGGGGAGCTGGTGGTGTATCCGGAGCGGCCCGATGAGCGGGATATCGTCGTGCGGCGCGTGGTCGAAGACAATCGCGTTGATATCATGAAGCTCACGCCCGCCCACCTGGCGCTGTTACAGGCCATGGACCTGTCTACCAGCAAGTTGCAAAGCCTGGTCGTGGGAGGCGAGGACTTCAGAACCGATCTGGCTCGCTCGGTGAGCAACTATTTCGGCGGACGGGTAAAGCTGTTTAATGAATATGGCCCGACCGAGGGAACCGTTGCCTGCAGCGTTCACTGCTTCGATCCTGCAACGGACACCTCGCTGTCTGTTCCCATCGGCAAGAGTATTTCCAACGCGTACCTGTACGTGTTGAATTCGGAGCGACAGTTTCAGCCGCCCGGGACTACTGGCGAGCTTTACATTGGCGGAGCCGGCGTAGCCAGCGGGTACTTTCGGAATCGGGAGATGACGGCAGAACGCTTTGTCGACAACCCGTTCCGGCCCGGCGAGACCATGTACCGCACTGGGGATCTGGCGCGGCTTCGGCTTGACGAAGACGGCGAGGCTGACGTGCTGATGTGCCTGGGTCGCGTCGATCAACAGATGAAGGTTAACGGGCTGCGCACTGAACCCGCCGAGATCGAGCAGGCGATGTTGCGGCATCCGACGATCAGCGAGGCCGTCGTGTCGCTCTACGTGCCGGAGCCTCAGGCGAGCGAGTCCGATGAGTCCTTTTGCGTTCGCTGCGGAATTTCCGGGAGGCATCCGTCTGCACGGCTCGATGAAGACAAGGTGTGCAGGATCTGCCACATCTATGAACAGGAATCAGACCGGGCGCGGGAGTATTTTGGTACTGCGGATGATTTGCAGAAGATTGTCGATTCCATCATTGCCAGTCGTGATTCCAGGCCCGATGGGGCACCGGATTGCATGATGCTGCTTAGCGGTGGCAAGGACAGCACGTACGCGCTGTGCCAGATGGTTGATATTGGGCTGAAACCCCTGGTTTTTACGCTTGATAACGGATTTATTTCACAGGGTGCGAAAGACAACATGGAGCGGGTGGTCAGTCACCTCGGCCTTGAATTGATTTGCGGTTCGACGCCCGCGATGAATGCCATCTTCCGCGACAGCCTCAATCGGTTCAGCAACGTTTGTAACGGCTGCTTCAAGACGATTTATACCCTGAGTCTCCGGATTGCCCAGGAGCGGGGCATCCGGCATATATTCACCGGACTGTCGCGAGGACAAATTTTCGAAACGCGTGTGGCCGATCTGTTCCGTCAGGGCGAGTTTGATATTGAACGGATCGACGCGATGATTGTCGAGGCCCGCAAGGCGTACCATCGGGCGGATGACGCTGTGTCACAGCTGATGGATGTCTCGCATTTCGAACAGGACGCGATTTTTTCGGAAATCGAATACGTCGATTACTATCGCTACAGCGACGTGTCTTTGGGCGATATTCTCAGCTACCTCAAAAACCGTGTGCCCTGGGTGCGACCGGCGGATACGGGTCGATCAACCAACTGCCTGATTAACGAAGCCGGAATTTTCGTCCACAAGAAAGAGCGTGGCTTTCACAACTATTCGCTGCCCTACAGTTGGGACGTTCGGTTGGGTCACAAAGAACGGGATGCGGCTCGCGAAGAGCTGGATGACAACATCAACGTTGACAACGTCAAGCGGATATTGAGCGAAATCGAGTACACCCCGCGCGCCAATGCGTCAGATACGAGTCGTCGCGCAACACTGGTGGCCTACTACGTGGCGTCGGCAACCATTGATGCGGCGGACCTCAGAGAGCAGCTGTCCCGGATACTCCCGGTTGGACTCGTGCCGTCGAGCTTCATTCAGCTGGAGGCAATACCGCTAACGCCTAACGGCAAGATTGATCGAGACGCGCTGCCGTCCCCGTCATCCAGTCGCTCGCATCTTGCCGTCAGCTACGAGGCGCCCGAAGGCCAGATCGAAACGGTGCTGGCTCAGGCCTGGCAGCAGGTGTTTGGCATTGATCGTATCGGCGTTAACGACAATTTCTTCGAGTTAGGCGGAGATTCGATAGTCAATATTCAGATCGTCGCAAACGTCGCCCGGCGCGGCGTGCAGCTCTCGCCGCAGCAGGTTTTTGATTGCCCAACAATCAGGCAGCTCGCCATGGTGGTGGGTTCTGCCACCGAGCTGACCGCCGAGCAGGGCCCGGTAGTCGGCGATGTTGACCTGACCCCGATTCAGAAGCGGTTTTTCTCGTGGCGACTGGCGGCACCCGAACGCTACTGCCAGTACGTCGTGCTGGATACCGGCGACGCGCTGGATATTCATGCATTGCAGGAAGCGTTAAGGCAGCTGGCCGTTCACCACGATGCCCTGCGAGCGAGATATGTTCGGATTGATTCGGAGTGGGAACAGTCGTTTGAGCCGATTGAGAGGGCGGGGAGCATACTGGAAGACAGCGCCGTATCAACGTCAGGATCGAACGAACCGCGAGACAGGGTAGTCGCTGTCGTCAAGGCGATCCAAAGCAAATTCAGTCTGGAGCGCGGGAACCTGTTCAAGGCTGTGCTTCTTAACGACGGCGATGCGCCACCCCGGCTATTGCTGATTGCGCACCATCTTGTGGTCGATGCGGTTTCCTGGTGGATTCTGGTGGAGGATCTTGAAGAAGGCTATCGGGCGCTGAGCAGCGCCCGGCCGGTGGACCTTCCGCGGAAATCATCGTCTATGCGGCACTGGGCAGACCTGAATGCCCGCTTTTCCGAAGGTTCAATCGCACGGGAGGAGCTACCTGTGTGGAAAGATGCGGTGTCCTCCGTTACGGACCTGCCCGATCTGGCCGGTGACTCATCGTCGCGCAGAATGGCACCGGGTACGTCGGCATCCTCCCAGTTCACTCTTGATGCGAAGACCAGTCGAGCATTATTGACCGACGTGACGGCTAACTGGCGTGTTCAACCCCAGGACCTGATTCTTGCGGCGTTCATAGAGACCGTGATGTCAGAGTGTGATGCGACGTCTCTGACGGTTGATGTCGAGGCGCATGGACGAGAGCAGATCAGCAGCGACGTGGACGTCTTGCGCACCGTGGGATGGTTCACCAGCGTGTATCCGGTGCGGATCAGGCAGGACGACAGCG
>CAWUKD010000102.1:0-12900 GCA_963922815.1 uncultured Gammaproteobacteria bacterium | reverse complement strand
ATCGGAGTGATTTGCGGTGCTGATAAATTCAGCCAGAATTCTTGGCATGCAGCCCGTCTGGATCTGGCCGTGCCCCTGGCCGGGCAGCGTGAGTGATCGTGCGTTGCCAAGATAGCTGGCGGCCCGTTCGCCGTTACGCGGAGGTGTTACCGGATCGACTTCGCCAGACAGCACCAGAACCGGGACATCGCTTGAAAACGGCTGGGTAAAATCGTCATCGATTGGACCGCGCGGCCAGACTCTACAGGTTTCAACCAGACCCTTGTATGCCAGGTCTCCCATGTAGGCGGCAGCCAGAATGTCGGAATCGATATTGTCGTGATCATAAAAGGGCACGTCTTCGGCGCACACCACGCTGTTATGCATGCCGTAGGCCAGCATGTCGTTCAGGTTTTCCATGTTCAACAGCGCCTGCGAGGCAAGCGGCTGCAGGTTACCGTCGTTTGCTTCTTTGATCATGAACGGCAGCAGCGCGGCCGTTTCCGGCGAGTAGCTCATCAGGCGTACCGCCATGAGCAGTTCGCCAAAGCCAAAGACTGTGGTGACCTTTTCGCCCGATATAGGATCAGAAATTTCAAGCTCCAGCGGCGTTCTGCGGGTGCGATTCAACAACTCCTCAAACTTGGTTTTGATATCGCCAAAGGCCAGGTGGCAGTCGGAGTCGTTGACGCAGCGGGTAAAAATCAGATCGAGCGCTCGCTGGGCGTCGGGCGCAATATCCGGACCCAGCGGCACGTCAACGGGAACCACACCGTCAAGTACCACCGTGCGCGTCTTGTCCGGGTATCGGCGAAGGTAGTGCTGGGCGACTCGCGTGCCGTATGAGACGCCGTACACATCAAGCTGCGCATAGCCCAGGGCTTCCCGAACCAGGTCGAGGTCGCTCACGGCAACGCTGGTCGTATAAAACCTGACATTGTCGCCAAGTTCCGCAAGACACTGTTCGGCTATATCGCGAACCAGTTCCGGTGAATAGCTGTTGGGGTCCATGCCCGATTCCATGGCGCCGGTGTCGCACTGCTGAGGATTGGAACGACCGGTACCGCGCTGATCAACGAGCACAATATCGTGTTCCCGCCTGACGCGTTCAAACACTCCGCGCAGGCTCGCATAGGCCTGGGTCGAGGCCTGGCCGGGGCCACCCGCGATAATCGTAAACGCGCTGGGTCTGGGGTTGCGATTAAGGGCCGGTATTTTGGCGACATACAGTGAAATCTGTTCGCCATCGGGCTGCGCCGGATCCAGGGCGACTTCAAATTGTCCGCACAGCGCTTTTACCTTGCTGAACCCGCCAAAACCTTCCAGACGGCACTCCATCAGTTCGACGGTCGATTCGGGCGTATCTTGCTGATCAGCACACCCGAAGAGCAGGCCCAGAACGGCGATTACAAGGAAAAAACCGAGGTAAATTGGTCGGTTGCGATAGCGGTGATTGGGCATGAAGGCAGCACATCCGTGAAAAACCGGGTAAGTTTACACTACGCAGGCAGCGGGAACGTGTACTCGGGTGGTAAAAAGGTGATCGACGGACTGGCGATTTTTTCGCCATTTTTCTACACTGTCGCGCCCCGGAGCACGATCAGACCGGTTTACAGGGTTCAGGCCATTTTTTGGGCGGATCCAGCGTCAGGTCAGACCCGGAGTTAAGGTTAAGTTATGAGCAATACATTCGATGTCATTGTGGTCGGCGGCGGCCACGCCGGAACCGAAGCCAGCCTGGCAGCGGCCCGCATGGGTGCGCGCACGCTATTGCTCACCCAGAACATTGAGACGCTTGGGCAAATGAGCTGCAATCCGGCGATTGGCGGGATAGGCAAAGGGCATCTGACCAAAGAGATCGATGCGCTGGGCGGTGCCATGGCTCAGGCGGCCGATGCTGCCGGCATTCAGTTTCGCATGCTTAACGCGAGTAAAGGTCCTGCCGTGCGGGCAACGCGAGCGCAGGCCGACCGGTCGTTGTACCGGCAGGCGATTCGCCACCGGCTCGAAAACACGCCCAATCTGACTATTTTTCAACAGAGCGTTGACGACCTGCTGATCGAGCAGGATCGCGTGCGCGGCGTAGTCACGCAGATGGGACTGGAGTTCACGGCGGCTACGGTTGTTCTTACCGTTGGTACATTCCTCGGCGGCAAGATTCATATTGGACGCAGCAATTACTCCGGAGGCCGTGCCGGCGATCCGGCTTCGATCGGGCTGGCGGCTCGTCTGCGAGAACTGCCGTTTAACGTTGAGCGACTTAAAACCGGTACGCCGCCGCGCATCGACGGTCGTACGATCGATTTTTCCCAGCTCACCCCGCAGCCGGGCGATACGCCGCTGCCGGTGTTTTCGTTTATCGGAAGCGTGAGTGACCATCCGCGCCAGATACCGTGCTATCTGACCGCCACCAACGAACGCACGCACGACATTATTCGCGCGGCCATTCCCGATTCGCCCATGTACAGTGGCGCGATCGATGGTGTCGGTCCGCGATACTGTCCTTCGGTGGAAGATAAAATTGTGCGGTTTGGTGATCGCACGTCGCATCAGATTTTTGTCGAGCCCGAAGGCCTCACGGTGAACGAATACTACCCGAACGGTATTTCCACCAGTTTGCCCTATGCCGCTCAGCTTGAGTTTGTTCACAGCATCAAGGGGTTTGAGCAGGCGCACATTACGCGGCCAGGTTATGCCATCGAATACGATTTTTTCGACCCGCGTGGTTTGCATCACACGCTGGAAACGCGATACATCGCCGGTCTGTTTTTTGCCGGGCAGATCAACGGCACAACGGGGTATGAAGAAGCGGGCGCGCAGGGATTACTGGCAGGACTGAACGCGGCCCTTCGGATAGCCGGCAAAGAGCCCTGGTATCCGAAGCGCGACGAGGCCTACCTCGGCGTGCTGGTTGACGACCTCGTTACCCAGGGTACCCAGGAGCCTTACCGAATGTTTACGTCCCGCGCCGAATATCGACTGTTGCTGCGCGAAGATAACGCGGACCTGCGGCTGACGCCTGTGGGCCGGGAGCTGGGTCTTGTGGATGACAACCGCTGGCAGCGGTTCGTTGACAAACGTGATGCGATTGAAAAAGAGACGGCGCGCCTTGCGGCCGTGACCGTGCACCCGCACTGGCTAACGCCAGAGCAAAACGAGCACTACTTCAATGGCGGTATGAGCCGCGAATCCAAGGCGCTGGAATTGCTGAAACGGCCTGAAATGACGTACTCGCGTGTTACATCGATCGAAGGCGTTGGCGATGCCGGCGTGGCACCGGCTGTGGCAGAGCAAATCGAAATTCATGCCCGCTACGCGGGTTACATTGTTCGGCAGCAGACTGAAATTGCCCGTCATCGAAAGAATGAACAGCTGAAGATTCCGGCATCTGTAAACTATGATCAGGTCACCGGGTTATCCAATGAAGTGCGGCAGAAACTCAAGCAGGTCAAACCCGCGACGCTCGGTCAGGCTGGCCGCATTGCCGGAATGACGCCTGCGGCTTTGTCGCTGCTGCTCGTGCATCTGAAAAAATCCGCTTAGCCATGTCCGCAATTCCACGTATACAGCCCTCATGCGGGCCGGTTATTTTGAGCGTGTCTCGATATGGAACGAGTCCAAACCGTGACCCCTGCGGCCATAATTTCGAAGCGATTCATCAACTTTGGCGAGCTTAAAGCGAAGTAAAGTCACAATTTAGCTTAAAAAACCGTGGAAAAGGCGAAATCCATTGGATTTTCAGTTACACCGGCCTTCGAAACAGGTACACTGACGACGCTGGAAAGGCCGGGACTTATTGTTAAGCCGGCGTGGCCAGTGTTCGTTAATAGTAAGTCGACGATTGTCGGCTGTTAGTATTTTAAGAGGATAGTATGTCAGATTTAATTACGGGAACCGTTAAGTGGTTCAATGACGAGAAAGGTTTTGGTTTCATCGAGCGTGAAGGCGGCAAAGATGTATTCGTACACTTCAGCGCAATCAACGGCGAAGGTCGTCGCTCACTGACCGAAGGCCAGCAAGTCACCATGAAGGTTACTCAGGGTCAAAAAGGCCCACAAGCCGAAGAGGTAACGCCTCAGTAAGAATGGCTGTCTCGACGATACTATCGTTCGAAGATTAGTTAGGAAAAGGCCAGGTCCAGCAGGACCTGGCCTTTTTTTATATCCTAGGGTTCATACGAAAGACCCGCAGGGGTCGAACATGGCCTGTCAGGAGAACAGTAATGGCTGAGAATAAAACGAAAGCAACCAAAGCTGGCGTGACGCAGTTTCTCAATTCGATCGAACCACCACAAAAACGCAAGGACGCCAAAGTCATTGCCAAAATCATGCGCGAGGCAACGGGTAATCGTGCCAGGATGTGGGGCGCTAACATCGTCGGTTACGGTCAGTATCATTATCGCTACGACAGCGGCCGGGAAGGCGATTTCATGCGCGTCGGGTTTTCACCTCGAAAACAGAACCTGTCGGTTTACGTTATTCCGGGCTTCACCGGCTTTACCGGGCTTCTCAGGAAGCTGGGCAAACACAAGGTGGGACGCTCGTGTCTCTACATTAACAAGCTCGAAGACGTTAACGTGGATGTGCTTACCCAGATCATTCAGAAGTCGGTCAAAATCATGGATAAAAAATACCCGCAGTGAAGCGGGTACGTTTTCATGACTGAATAACGGCTGCCGTATCAGAACGGTAGCGGTACCGGCAGATCGTTCAGCATCAGCACACCATTTTTGTAACTGACGCTTGCGCGATACGCGCCGTCTTTTTGCTGCACAAAACCCATCATCGCGGCCATCGTGAGACCGCTCGATATTTCCGGTGACAGTACGCCGAGCGTACTGACAACGGCATCCGGGATGACCACGTTACCCGCCGCGCTGCCACTGGCCAGCGCCAGCTGCATCGAATCACTTCCGGGTGGCAGATCGACATCCAGATCGACGGTCATCGTGCCGCCCTCGACCGCAACGTCAAATTTTTCCAGCCTGAGGCTGGCGCCTTTTTCAAGAATCTGACTCATGGCCGCGAGCGTGGCTTCCGCGCCGGCCGCCATGGCATCTTCGTCGTCGCCGCTGGCCTGGAGTTTTCTTGATTCATCGACAAAGGCTGACAGCGCGGTGGCGTCAACGTTGTAGTTCGCAATCATGTCGACGCGGTCAATTTTAAGGGTGGAATTGTCGATGCCGCCAATGCTGAAATTAGACACAGCAACGGCGCGATCGCCGTCCAGCGCTACCGAGCCATTACCCCGAAGGTCGGTCAGTACAATCGCCTCCCCCGATGCGGAGGGTGGAGTCAGCGTGACTTTGTCGAGCGACATGGATGACTCGCTTTCGCTGAACGCATAGGCGCCCTTTTCTATCCGGCCTTCAACGGTTACCTCGCTCGTTTCAAGACGCGCCCCGTTGCCGTCAATGTCCAGTGCGCCGATCGATCCCGAGTACGTGGTCGTGTTACCAAATTTTGCCGAGATGTCGGCGCCTTCCCACGCCACGTTCGTATCACCGTTCGGTGATGTGGCCGCGATGGGTTCCGCCAGCAGGCGCGCCCACTGGCCTGTCCCGAGGGATGAATAAACCTTGACGGGTAATTCGACGCGAGTGCCATCCGGATACTTGAGGGACAGGCTGCTCTCGGTTTGCGCTATGGCCGGGCGCAATCCGCCCACCGCCGGATTGACCAGAGGAATGACGCCGTGCGTGGCGGTGGTGTCGATAAGCAGAGTGGGCAATTCTCCCACGCTGTCGTGGCCACCAATAGCGTGCAGTGCCAGGGCAACTTTCGGATCGGTCAGGTTGAGTTCCAGGCTCTGATCGCTGGAAAACCAGCCGCGGTCAAAGCTGGTGTCGACGAGCTCAAAGGGTCCGCTTTCGAGGGCTTGGCCGTAGCCGCTCTCGGCCTTCTCGATGGAAGACTCCACCAGAAATCCGGTAACACCGGGCGCGAGAATAAAGATAATCAACGCTAGGGCAATCGCAATTTTAAGTAGCCTGGACATCGTGTTTTCCGTAAATATATGGGCGACAGAGAATACCACGAGTCCGATAGCAGCAACATTGGCATGGATGAGGGTGTTGCCCGGTCCGTTGTCCGGGCAGAGCAGGGCGATCTTGCAGGCGTGACCGCGACAGCCGGCTGGCGTTACACTAGCCGCCGGAAGATCCGTCAGATGCCCAGGTCAGAACGCCTGGACGAGTGCCGGTTGTTCTGTGCCGGAGCGCCATGGCGGCCGGTGACGCAGGTTTGCAGGCGGTGCGTTGGATGTACGTCCTGTTGACACATTTTACAAATACAGTTCAGTAGGATGAGTATGTCTGACCAAAACAATGTTATGCCCAAATATACCGGCGTTGGCGAAGGTATTTTTGCGATTGATACCGAGTACGTTCGACCGTTGATGGATGCCAGTCATCTAATCGTGGACAACGGGCGCGCTGCCTACGTTGATACCGGGACAACGCTGTCTGTACCGAACCTGCTCGCCTCGCTTGAAGATATTGGTCTTGCGCCTTCCGACGTTGATGCGGTTTTTCTCACTCATATTCATCTCGACCATGCGGGCGGTGCCGGAGCGCTCATGCAGCATCTTCCCAACGCGACAGCCTATATTCATCCGCGCGGAGCCTCACATATGCATGAGCCGGAAAAACTCATCGCCGGGACGATTGCGGTTTACGGTGAGGATGCGTACCACGCCATGTACGGAGAAATAATACCCATAGACAAAGAACGTATTGTCGAAGTGGATGACGGCATGCATGTCAAAGTGGGTACGCGGGATTTCGAACTTATTCATACGCCCGGCCACGCGCTCCATCACTACTGCATGGTGGATCAGTCGGCCAAACTGGTGTTCACTGGCGACACGTTTGGTGTTTCGTATCGCGAGACCGACACCGGAAACGGCGCGTTCATTATCCCAACTACCACGCCTGTACACTTTGACCCTGTTGCCGCTCATGCCTCGATTGACCGGATCATGAGCTACGCGCCCGAAAGCGCATATCTGACCCATTACAGTCGGGTGACTGACTTACCGCGGCTCGCGCAGGACCTGCACAGCGGACTCGATAACTACGTACGTATTTGTCAGGAAAGTGCGGATCAGGAAGATCGCGTTTCGCTCATGTACAACAAACTGACCGAATACATTTACGCGCGGCTCGATGAGCACGGTTACGACGGTGACCGGGAGGCCAGGAGCAGTATCCTGAAGGGCGATATCACGCTAAACGTGCAGGGTCTTGAAGTCTGGTTGAAGCGACTCGAGAAACAGCGCGCGCAAAACGCCTGAGAGCACGCGTCGGGTGAGCGTTCCTTACCGGTTTGCCAAGCGTTTGAACGGGCGGTCGGTAGCGCCCTGATCGGGCTTCGTATTCGCGACACTCTCCGATCGGGGCTGGCCCGATCCAGGCGGAGGTCGATTATTTGGCAACCGCCATGTTCGGGGCAGACAGCGATAGTTCGCGCGGATCGTAGTCGTACTGATGTGCGGCCATGAACCGGACTACCGCACTGTGCAGATCCGGGCGAGTGCTGAACAGGTTGTGCAGATACCGGCGCTTGTTTTCGTCGTAGCGCCACCTTCCGACGGAGTTCTGATCAAAATCACGTACAGAATGAAGCGCCCGCTGCATCCATGGATTGGTAGTGATGCCTTTCCGGGTCATCGTTCTTGTCAGCTCATTGAATTTGCCGGCCTCATGGCTCCGGACCAGTTCAAGTTCTTCGATGAGACGTTGTTCAACGACATCGCTCTGTCTGACAATGTCTTCATAGCGCAGCGTCAGCGCGGGTACTCGCTCACTGACGGCGCGATAAATTTTTTCACCGGCGGTGATACTGGCCAGCCATCTATCCGGGTCAACGTAGTAATCACTGGCGTCGTTGCCTGCGTGACGGCTCACCAGAACGTCTCTCGGGTCTCGCACCACATTGATGAGCGCGATGTTTTCGGCGATAAGGAAAGTCATCAGATCGTCAACTGCATCTGGTTCGAACCAGCCGAATTCACGCTTGGTGATCAGCCAGCTGCCCGCCGGTTTTCGGCACAGAGCCAGAGACTGGGTGATCGAGGGCGTGTATCGAATGTTGGACTCAACTTCGTGAAGGTTGACTTTATCGAACGTGGCCATTGCATAGTGAAGCATGGTGGTGCCGGATCGCGCGCAACCGATAATGTGTGCGCGACGAATGCCACGACCAGGAAGCGTTCGGGTACGAAGAAACTGGCGGAGTTTATTGCGCAAATTGGTTACCTTGCTGTGCGGTACTGACCGGGCACGAAAACCGGACGCGTAAGTGTTCGATCATGTTCCAGACGCTCCCGGACCCGCTTGTTTCGCGCTGATCTACGAGGATGCGAATTCGGTGAATTTTGCGGCGTGTGGTAGCCCGGCGCAACCCTCTATTGCCTGACTTCATGATTGTTGGCGATTTGTAGCGGGGCGGGATTGATTCGCTGGCGTGGTCGTACGACCTATGACTTTGATTGATACGGGCTAACAGGTTCTTGTTCGCAACGCCGCTTTGTAGACATAATACTGTGGTTCACCGGTCAGGTTGTGTGCCCGATTAGCTACGGCGCCTCCTGCGCCTTTGATCGTCAGTATATTTGCGCGAGTAATTCAATGACTTCGTCCGACTATTCCAAAGACACCGCTTTACAGCAGCTTGCCGAATTCGAAGAAGCGGCGGTAAGAGCGCTTGCAGTTTATCGTGAACACGCCGAACAGTGCGCTCATGCCGATGGCCGGGCGACCGGGTGGGCACCCGTGTCGGACATACTTGAGTCGCTGGATGCCGAACAGTGGATCGATCAGGGCGGCATGAACGCAGAGTCGTTCGATGAGTTTTTGCGCACATATCTTGATCACTCCGTGAAATTTCGCGACCCGCGCTATATGGCGCACCAGGTGTCTGTTCCCGACTATCCGGCGGCGTTGGGCGCATTGATCAATGGCGTCACCAACAATCCGATGGCGATTTACGAGATGGGCTCGGCCGCAGCTTCTCTGGAATTTGCGGTCATCAACTGGATGTTGCGCAAAGTGGGGTGGCCAGAGCAAACCTTGTCGCAGGATCCTGACGTGGAGCCTACCGCCGGGGGTGTCATGACTCACGGAGGCTCTTTAGCCAACCTGACCGCGCTATTGGCAGCCAGGGCCCGGATTGCTCCGGATGCGTGGAAGCAGGGCGTGCCGGGAGATCTCGCTGTGCTGGTTCCCGCAAGCTCGCACTATTCCAATGACCGGGCGGTTTCCATTCTGGGTCTGGGTAGCGATGCGGTGTACAAGCTCGAAGTCGACGATTTTGGTGTGGTGCGCCCCGACCGGCTTGACGATGCGCTGGCCCGCGTTAAGAAAGACGGGCGACGGTGTATGGCGCTCATTGCCAACGCGTGCTCCACGGCTACCGGACTGCATGATCCGCTGCGTCTCATTGGCGATTTCTGCGCACAGCACTCGATATGGTTCCACGCCGACGCCTGTCATGGCGCCAGTGCGCTCATGAGCCCGGCGCAGAAACATCATCTGGACGGTATTGAATTGGCGGACTCGATCGTCTGGGATACCCACAAGATGATGCAGGTGCCGGTGCTGAGCGCCGCTGTGCTGCTGCGGGATGTCACAGATTTCGACCGGGCGTTCCATCAAGAGGCCAGCTATCTTGCGTATGGTGAAAGCGGCGACAATTACGATACCGTGATGCGTACGGTTGAATGCACGCGGTCGGCGATGGCCTTCAAGGTGTTTTTGAACCTGGCCTGGCGGGGTGAGCAGGCTCTCGGCGAGTACGTACATCAGCGCTATCAGGCAACCCAGCAGTTCTACGATGTCATTAAGAATCGCCCGGGCTTTACGTGTCCGTATCGGCCTGAGACCAATATACTGTGTTTTCGTTATGGCCATGACGACCGCGTTCAGGAGCGCGTGCGGGACCATCTGATGCGGTCCGGCCAGTTTCATATCACGTCGACGCTGCTGAACCAGAAACGCTACCTGCGCCTCACGGTAATGAATCGCCTGACAGATATCGACACCGTCAATCGCTTGCTGGATGCGATTGAAGCCTCGGCCGCCGAACTCTAGCCCGGAATCCCCACATGCCTGGTGGCCCGACCACCGCACCAGATCGATCCCGATTACGTACTCAGCGCAGAATTCCGGGTGTGATGACCGGAGGCGTTAGGTGGTGCTATTCTTGCCGGGCAGGACAGTAATCAATAAACAGAATTATGGGGCTCTGTGTTTTGCAGAGGTCAGTTGATCAAACAGGAAAGTCAATGATGAAAACACTGGTAAAACTTTTAGGTACTGCGGCGACATTGGTGGCCGTGTCCGCTGCTGCGCATCCAGGGCACGAGCACCATGCGCTGCAGAGCAGCTCTCACTTTGTGGTCGATTCGCTCATGGCCGTTGGCGCGGTTGTAGTGACCTTGCTGATTGTGCGCGCGTTGGTTCGTCGTAACGATAGCTAACCGAAACCGTTGGACAACTCCAAGCGAAAGGAAATTAAGATGCTTAAGAAATTCATGAACGCGGTCGATCGTGTAGATGCAGCGCCGGAAGTCAGCGCGCACTGTGATGGACCTTGCGGTATTTACGACCCGGCTTCTGCCCGTATCTCTGCCGAAGCTGTGCGCTCGATGACCAAGAAAATGCTCGCGCTGGAAATGCCTGCGGCCGGTGACAATGCTGCAATGGCGGCCTACCAGAACTCGATGAGCCGTTATATTGCCATCAAGGAAGAGCAGGCGCATGAAACCAAAGAACACCTGCTGGTACTTTGGACCGATTACTTCAAGCCTGAGCACCTCGAGCAGTTTCCGGATCTTCACGATATGTTCTGGAAAGCCGCGAAGCTGTGTTCCTCCTGCAAAGTGGAAGTATCGCCACAGCATTGTGACGAACTGATCGATGCGGTGAAGGGTATTCACGACATTTTCTGGAAGTCCAAGGGCCGCGACGTCGAATGGGTTCTCGCAGGATAAATCAGTCTGGCAGGAACGCGCTTACCGGACGGCTTCGTGCCGTCCGGGAGTGTGTTCTGTGGCTCTTGCGTTTGCGGACGCGCCATCGTGTGGTTAACCGGAGCATGGAGCCGACTGCGAGCAGCGGCGATTTTCTGCTGGTGAATCCCCGCGCGTATCGCAATGAGCGGCCAAGGCCGGGAGACGTGGTTATTGCACGTCACCCGCATGTGCAGAGCAGAATGATTACCAAGCGAGTGATGAATGTGGCCGATGAGCGGGTAGAGCTGGTTAGCGATAACCTCGACGAAGGTCAGGATAGTCGCGACTTTGGCCTGTTGCCTCTGTCCCTGGTGTGCGGTCAGGTAACATGCATCATTCGCTAGCTGCGCCACGCGTAGCACCTCATGCCTGAGGCATCACTCCGGCACAAACTCGAGGAGGGTCTGGCGCTTCTTGAAGAGGATATCGGGCTCTCGATAGGCGAGCGCCAGGTCGCGACATTGATGGATTTTCTTGATCTGTTGATCAAGTGGAACAAGACCTACAACCTGACCGCTGTGCGGGATCCCCTGCTGATGGTGAGCCATCACCTTCTCGATAGTCTTACGGTGCACCCGCATCTTCACGGATCATCCGTGGCCGATATAGGCACCGGAGCCGGACTGCCCGGCATGCCTTTGGCTATTGTTAACCCCGACACCCGGTTTTTACTGCTTGATTCCAATGGCAAAAAGACCCGTTTTGTCACTCACGCCGTAGCGCAGCTGGGATTGTCAAACGTGTCCGTATGGCACGGCCGGTCTGAACACTATGAAGCGGGGCCGGGCTTTGATACCGTGATGTGTCGGGCGCTGGCCAGTTTTCCGAAGCTTCTGGAGATTGGTGCTCACCTGTTGAACAGCAACGGGCGTCTGGTAGCACAAAAAGGACTGATCCCGGAAGATGAGCTTGCGTCATTGCCCAGTGAGTGGGTGGCGGAGTGCACTCCGGTTCGGGTTCCTTTTCTGGAAGATAAAACTCGGCACATCATAGTGCTAAAAAACCGACCAGAGCCGCGCTGAGAAGCTGCAGCAGATCGGGCAGGACCGGGGTCAGATTCATGAATAAAATTATTGCGATAGCGAACCAGAAAGGCGGGGTGGGTAAAACCACTACCTGCGTCAATCTGGCGGCTTCTCTGAGCGCCACCAAGCGCCGTGTTCTGTTGGTTGATCTTGATCCCCAGGGCAATGCCACGATGGGTAGCGGCGTGAACAAACATACGGCTGAGAATACGGCCGGAGCTGTGATGCTTAATGAGGCAACGATTCAGGAAGCCATAGTTCGGGCGGAGCAGTCCGGCTTTGATGTGGTTCCTGGCAACGATGAACTGACCGCTGCCGAAGTCAGCCTGATGAACGAGTTCGGGCGCGAGTCGCGTTTGAGCAAGGCGCTGGAGGAAGTGCGCGACAAGTACGATTACATTTTAATTGATTGTCCTCCTTCGTTGAATATGCTGACCGTGAATGCGCTGACCGCGGCTGATGGCGTTTTGATTCCAATGCAGTGTGAGTATTACGCGTTGGAAGGTTTGAGTGCGCTGGTTCAGACCATCGAGCAAATCCGCGAGGCGGTGAATCCGAAGCTTGAGATTGAGGGCATTCTGCGGACGATGTTTGATCCTCGCAATAATCTTGCCAATGAAGTGTCGTCGCAGCTGATTCTGCACTTTGACGATAAGGTTTACAGTACGGTGATCCCACGCAATGTGCGATTAGCCGAGGCGCCGAGTTTTGGTGTGCCTGTGATCAAGCACGATAAGTCTTCACGCGGGGCGCTGGCGTATCTTGCTCTTGCCGGTGAGATGAATCGTCGGCAGGGGGATCGGTTGAAGGAGTCGGCTTAGGCCGTTTGTTGCGCGGCTGGCGCCGCGCTTTTAAAGGCGCGTTCCTTCCTGGGTTTTTGGCT
>CAWUKD010000101.1:0-12983 GCA_963922815.1 uncultured Gammaproteobacteria bacterium | reverse complement strand
CGGCAACCGCAGCACGCGCTGGGAGACGCCTAGTTGGCAAAACAGACCACCGAGATTGAAATCGACACGCGATGGTCGTCCGGGTTCAGATACGAGTGTTTCTGATCACCTCTGAACACCAGCATATCGCCCTCGTTTAACAGGTGGTGCTTGCCGCCGGCCACAAGCTCAACCTGACCGCGTTCACAGGTCAGGTACTCACGCGTTCCTACCGTGTGCGGAATCCCGATCATGCGACCTCCCGGCGCAATCTCCGTACGCGTTATCTCGAGCCCCGGTATCGCCTCCGGAACCAGTGGCCTTATCTTCGCACCCTGACGCTTGCGCTCGCGAACCTTGCTGGCCGGAACAAACTCAAACTCGTTGCGCGGCGCACCCACCAGCTCTTCGATCGACACGTTGAGCGCGCTGGCCGCCTTGCTGAGAACGGCAAGCGTGGGATTAGCGGCGCCCGTTTCAAGACTTGCCCACGTGGGCCTCGGAATGCCGGACAGCTTCGCGATTTGCTGTTGAGACATGCCGCGGGTTTCGCGCAGCCGGCGAATATTGTCGGCGAGATTCTGATTGATGTTGGTCATGTCAGCAAAATAGCATTCTGCTGATTTACTGGCAAATCGGTTGTTCTATCGTCCGTTCAGTATAAGACTTAAGAAAACGCACGAGGAGAACATCATGACCATTCGATTGGAACACGCCAATTTACACGTTCGTTACTTTGACGACGCCGTCCGGTTTCTGAAAGCCGCATTTCCCGAGTTTCGGGTGCGCAGCGAAAGCGTTGAAGACGGCTTGCGGCGCATGCATATCGGCACCGACGATACCTACATTGCCCTGACTGAAACAACTCTTGATCGACACCCGGACCTGGTGCCCTACAGTGGCATACCGGGAGTAAATCATCTGGGATACGAAGTAGACGACGCCGAAGCGGTCCGCAAACGCCTTGTGGCCGCCGGATTCAAAGACTCAACGTATCCAAACAACCACCCGCATCGCAACCGCGTCTATTTCTATGACGCAGACGGCAACGACTGGGAGTTCGTTGAGTACTTTTCCGATGATCCGGCGGCGCGTAACGACTACAAACTTCCCGACCGGGTCTGAAGGCGTACGCGGACCTAAAGGGTGGGTCTATCGGAGAGCGGGGCGACACGCCGGGAAAGCTCATGACCCGTCTGACCGCCCAACAAAACACAACGACTTCCGTCACCTGTTACGACAGAGAATCTGAAGCCTTATGTACAAAGTGTTTTTATGTCTCACGTCAAATTTTCTTACATCAAACGTGCACGCTACATAACCATTTTCATTAAACCCATGAATCTTTTTTTATTTCCCTTTTTTGGCACACAAGTTGCACTTACCGCATCAGGAATAACAGCGAATCAATCATGAAGGATTATAGAAAATGAACATAATTAAAAAGGCTTCTATCACTGCACTTGTCTTGTCCGTTTCAGCGTATGCCAACGCCGGTATAATCAGCCTTGGCGGGCCCTCAGCCACAGACGTCGATACCGTTCCTGCTACTACCGTCAGCCTGACAACGGCCGTCGGCGGCACCATCACGGATCTCGACTTTTACATCAGCCTGGACTCATCCTGTTGCTCATACGATAACACCATCATCCTGACTCACGATGACACCGGCACCTCCGCCATGATTTGGCAGGACGCCTTCAACGCCAACTACAACTCTTTCGGCGACGTGCTCGATGTTACGTTTGACGACGAAGCGTCAACCACCTGGGTCGATGCTATGAACGCAAACCAGAACTTTGATGTTTTGGGTGGTTCGTACATTTCGATGGAACTGCTGTCCATATTTAACGGCGAAGACCTGGCGGGTTCATGGACGCTGTCCATTGAAAACACCGGCTGCTGCGCCTTTGAAGGCGACGACCTTCTGGCGTGGGGTCTTAACGTGACCACCGCAGAAGCAATTCCTGAGCCGACCAGCCTGGCGCTGATCGGTCTTGGCCTGCTGGGCATGGGCGCCGCATCACGCAGACGCATTTAGCACTCAACTCGCAAGTAACCCATAATTGCCCGGCCCGGGATTCCGGACCGGGCTTTTTTGTGCCTGAAATAATTCGGGGACAGTTTACCTGTTTCAATGTGTCGCTACGCTCAAGCACCAATAAGCGCACTCGGGATTCAAACCCGTTCATGGAAATCGGGGAAATAGTAAACTGTCACCGTATTTCTTAACCAGCAATCATGTTCCGAAGTTCGTTCTCTGCTATTTCGCGCACGTGATCAATACCCAATGTTAGCCGCGAGCGAAGGCCGGCATCGAGTGCAGCCTTCACATTAGTCGCTGAATCATCCAAAAACAGAATGTCGGACGCTGGGCGGTTAATATCATTGACCACGTAGTCGTAAATGCCCGCAGAAGGTTTGCTCAGGCCTATTTCAAATGACAGATAGTTTTGACGAAATCGGGTAAAAGCATCGGTCGTGGAAGTCACCTGATCCCAGTGCGTCGTATTGGTATTCGACAGTAGATAAAGGTGGTAACGGGGTGCGAGCCACCGAATAACGTTTTCAGTTTGGGGAAACAGCGTGATTGTCCATTGCCTGAACCGGTCAACGTTAAATTCGTCGTGTGACAAGCCGAATTCCATCGCCATTCTGCTGCAAAACGTTCGCTCATCAATGTCGGCCACTTCGAAGGCCTTGACGTTAGCTGACGTCAGCCAGATCGACCAGAACTCTTCGTTGGATATATTCAACTGCATTTGTTCAGCAGGATTTGCAATATCGGCAAGAACACCACCCAAATCAAGCAGAAGAGCAGGTTTTTCCGGTTCTGTATTTGGCAAATGCGTCAACCTTCCATCAATGAGTGAGTGCTCGAACATATTTCGGAGTAGTAAGAATCCCCGGGAATAACCTGCAAACAGCCTATATCAATATAATTTTGACGCCCGGGTCATCTCAGCGCGATACGACGGTCAATAGTGCAAATCCTGATAAGCAGCCCAATCGCAGCCCTGTTTCACAGCAAGGGAAATCAAAAACTTTTTGTGCATTAGTCTGGTTTATACTAGCCAGCCTTTAAGGATATACCTGCCCTGGTTGACTGTAACAGCCTGACTGACAGAAATGGAGCATCCTGACGTGCGCATTATTTTCATACTCTCTCTTGTATTTCTCGGGTCTTGTACGACCTCAAGTCCTTTTGCAGAGCCCGGTGTTTTCACACGCGCTGACGGCCAGGTTTTAACGGCAGACTCAATTGACAATACCGTTACCCGACTGATGGCCGCCGCTGAGGTCCCCGGCCTGGGCCTGGCGTTGATTGACGATAACGGAGTGGCCTTTCAAAAAGCCTATGGATTTGCTGCCGTGGATAAGCAGTTACCTCTGCAGACCGATACAATCATGTACGGTGCGTCGCTGACCAAGGCAAGCTTCGCGTACATGGTGATGACGCTGGTCGATGAGGGATTTATTGACCTGGATAATCCGATTTCCAACTATCTCTCAAAACCGCTGCCCGAGTTTAGAGAATACGAAGATCTTGCCGATGACTCTCGCTGGCAGTCATGGACGATGCGAGTGCTACTGTCGCACCAGTCGGGCCTACCCAACTGGCGCTGGATTAGCGACGACAAAAAGCTCCAGATCATCTTTGAACCGCTTTCGCGGTACGCCTATTCAGGCGAGGGCATCCAAATTGCGCAGCTGGTTATCGAAGATGGCCTGGGCATGAGTGTCGACGCGCTAATGCAACAACGCGTGTTTGATCGCTTTGGAATGAAAAATACTTCCATGCTCTGGCGCGAAGACTTTCGGCAGAATTTTGCCCGTAGCTATAGCAAAACCGGCGAAAACCTCGGTCACAACATGCGTCAGTCTGTACAAGCCGCCGGATCGATGGACACAACCGTCGCCGACTACGCGGCCTTTCTCGCCGCTGTTCTGTCGGGTGAAGGGCTATCAAAAGACGCGAGGCACGAAATGCTCAGCCCGCAAGTTTTCATTACTGCCAGGCACCAGTTCCCTACACAGTTCCCCAAAGACACTGACAATCATAAGGCAATTGCACTGTCGTACGGATTGGGCTGGGGTATTTTTGAGTCGCCCTTTGGACGCGCCTATTTTAAAGAAGGTCACGACGACGGCACTAACAACTATGCACTGTGTCTTGATGCAGCGAGGCGATGCATATTGATTCTGTCCAACAGCTCCAATGGTGAAAGTATGTTCCTGTATCTCGTCGACGAACTGCTGGGCAAAACCAACTTGCCATGGGAGTGGGAAGGATACGTACCGTTCGATCAGAAACCATGACACCAGGACTGCACCCAACCACGCGTGACTGGAACAGATACAAAAACAAACACGACGACAAATTGAACTTCTGATAAAGCTCTGTCGTCTTGCTGGAACGGTACCCGCTATTCGTGGTCATAAGAAGAGCTGATCCGTTTAATTGCGAGACTCGTTCTAACTAAAAAACCCAGTCACGCAGCGACCACAGGCCAGCCTTGTCATCACACTCAAAACCCCGGGGAAACACTATGAGACTCTGCGCCATTGGAATCACGCTGGTCATCCTTGCTGCCTGCGGTGGCGGTGGCGGCGGAAGCAGCGCTCCCACGCCTGCACCTGCCCCGACACCAGCACCACCTCCTCCACCTCCAGCCGCACCGGAGCCGACCCCGTCCGGATTCTTCACGGATGCCAGCGCGGCATTACCCGCGAGTCGCGGCAACGACTGCTTTGACGCACATGCGGTAGATATAGACACAGACGGTGATCTCGACCTGGTGCTGGCCGGCTTCGGCGTCAATGGCGCACCCAATATCGTTCTTAGAAATGATGGCAGTGCGACCTTCACCGATGAGTCGGCAACGCTGCTTCCTGCCAATAACGAAGTGTCTGAACACGTAGTGAGCGGAGATTTTGACATGGACGGAGATCCCGACGTAATTTTTGCTAACGTCAGCAACAACAACTCGGATCACGAATACTACCTGAACACCGGAGCCGGAGGCGTGCTTCAGGACGCACCACAACCACTGCCGGTCAATGGCCTGTCGTCATTTGTAGCCGCTCGTGATTTTGACAACGATAATGACCTCGATCTGTTTATCGCCAATTTTGGAGCCAGTGTTTTCCTGGCCAATGACGGTTTCGGTACCTACTCCGACGAGAGCTCTACCCGCCTGCCCGGCAATGACGGTCAAATTACCGAAGACTCCGGCATCGGAGACATCAATGGCGACGGCTTCATCGATATCATGGTCGCCTATCGAGGGGCGAACACAGAAGGAGAAGGTCGCAGAAACCTGCTGTGGACCAACGACGGACTCGGCGTATTCAGCGACGTAACCTCGACTAACATGCCAACCCTTGTTAATTCCACGTTCGATATCGAACTGGCTGATATCGACAGTGACGGTGATCTCGATGCGCTGATTGGCAATGCCACCATCGGAAGCACCAACGCACCACTGCTGGACAACATCTTCATCAACAACGGCAATGGCGTATTTACGGACGAGACCGCTACACGCTGGCCCCAGACCACGCTGTCAAACACCTACGGCATTAGCGCTGTTGATATCGATCGAGATGGCGATCTCGACATTCTTACCGCGGAAAATATTGGCGTTACAGGCACGGGTACAGTCCGCGCTTTTGCCAACGACGGTACGGGGGTGTTTAGTGAACAAACCGCTCAGCTTCTGGGCGACGTGGCCGGCAATGTCGTCGACATTGAAGTCGCCGACTTTAACGGCGACGGCCTTCAGGATTTGTATTTTTGTTCAACGGCTAACTTTGGCATAGCTGCCTCTGCCAGGGACTTTTTATTGCTTGGTCAATAATTAATCCGGGGACAGTTTACTCATTTTGATCGCTAAGCAGTATTGCTGTGCTCGCCGTCGAAACCTGGCTCAGTTTGCTTCGGCCAACTTGGCAATAGGCTTAATTCCTTCGAAAACTAACGTAGCTCAGAGTGATCAATTGCCTTCCATCTTGGATCGGAAGATTGCCAGATCCTGAAAATTGATCATGCCATCGTCATTCAGATCGGATGGCGCATCAAAGTTCTCTGAGCTTTCAGTACTCAGGAAGGCGTCGGTCAGGTTATTCAGCACGGTTTTGGGATGCTGGGGCGGTACGGCGCCTGCTCCCGCTTCAATATCCCTCAAGGCAGCAAGGTCCTGAAAGTTAATGACACCATCCGCATTCAGATCGGAATTCGCGTCAAACCCTTCCATATCAGCAGTCTTGAAGAAAGATGCCACCATGTTAGCCATCGCCGGGGTCGGTCGCTGTGCGTAGGTCAGCGCATCGTGTGCAGGATCCGACTTGGTCGGAGTGGCCTGGCCTGGCGCAGACTCTGTAAGTTGTAGCTGGCGGGCTGACTCTGTAAGCGATACCCGATCTGCCTGTGGCGCGAGCGGTTTTTCAGCGACAGTCGTTTTGACAGCAGCCTGTCCCGAAACCGACGGCTTCTGTCGAGGTGCCAGCGATTGAAGAATGGACGTGATTTCTTTTGGCATTGCGGTTACTCCTGATGTTCATGAACCTGCCGCCGTTTTGCAGTAACAGGTTGTCGGACAATATGGCGGATCGAAATCGGATCAATACCGTTGCTGTACGCTTGTAGCGCCGATTCGCGATTGCCTGCACAAACATTGCAAGTTCCGAGCCATATGTGGCGACATGGGTACGAGGCTAAGGCATGCCAGCACGCAGAATGCCTCTATATGATTGTGTTTAATAGAGATATTGGCCTCTTGCTTCCAGACACAGAAAACCAGAAGCAGGGAGTTCGCAGCATGTGCCGGCAGCCTTTGTGGCTCAGGTTAGCCGGTCTGGCGGCAAGACCTTGCCGGGTAGCGTTAACGTTTGGCATGTCTGCGCCGGGCTAATCTCCAACCCATTCGGTCAAATAATCCGTTTTATGGTCGCCGCTAAATCCCCTGATTATGACAACCTTTCCCCCGTATCCCGGCATTGAGTAAACTGTTTCCGTCCTCCAGGATCTTGCCAGGCAGCGGCAATGGCTCGCATGTCTGCGTACGATTGGTTCTGAATCCAATTGGTCACACTTTATTCCTTTGTCTGCGGGCCACATCCCGGAACTAAGTAAACTGTCCCCGAAATTCGTCAGCCACTTCTATGTATCACTCTGAGGTAAAATGGAATCCGGCGTACAGGGAGAATCCATCATCGATATAGCTATTGCAGGTTGCGGGCCCTCGGGGCTTTGTGCGGCAGTATTGCTCCACACGCAGGGACACAACGTGACACTGTACGAGCGCTTCGATGCACCGCAACCTGTAGGGTCAGGCATTATTCTGCAACCGACGGGGCTTGCTGTTCTTGATGCTATGGGTCTTGGCGATGCCATCGCTCAGCGGGGACATCGCATCGACGCGCTCGTCGGACATTCGATGCCAAAACACAGGCTCGTGCTTAACGTCGACTACCAGGCGCTGGGCCAGGACGTACACGGACTCGCCGTGCATCGGGCGGCGCTGTTCGAGGTGCTCTATGATCTTGTACGAACTCTCGACATTCCGGTGCGCACAAGCTGCGAGATAGAACACCTCGACTATCAGTCAGATTCAGTTGCTCTGATCGACTCGCACGGAAATCGACATGATGGGTTTGATGTCTGTATCGACGCCACCGGCGCCAATAGTCCTCTGCACCCGCTGGCTGCGTCGCCACCTTCCCGCCGCCCGCTTCGCTATGGTGCAATCTGGGCGTCGCTTGACTGGCCCGAAGATACGTTTGAACCGCATATCCTGCACCAGCGTTACGTCGCGGCTCACACGATGATCGGTGTATTGCCTATAGGACGCCACAGCGGCGTAGATCGCGATCAGACCGCCTTTTTCTGGAGCCTGCCCAGCCACGACTATCCTGCGTGGCAGGCCGACGGCCTGGACAAGTGGAAAAACGTGGTTCGTTCCATATGGCCAGAGACGGAAGTTCTGCTGGATCAGATTCGGGACGCCGGGCAATTTTCGCATGCCCGTTACGGGCACCACACGCTGGCAAAACCCTGCGGCCACCGGCTCGCGTTTATCGGCGACTCGGCCCATGCCACCAGCCCACAGCTGGGTCAGGGCGCCAACATGGGATTGCTCGACGCCTGGGCGATAAGTCAGGCGCTGGCCCTTACGGAACACGAACGAACCACCGAACAGAGCATTGCCTATTCCCTCGACCAGTACGCCCGGCTACGGCGCTTCCACGTGCGCCTGTTTCAGCTAGCGAGCCTGAGCCTGACACCGTTTTACCAGTCTGATAGCGCCGCACTCGCAGCGCTGCGCGACGCCCTCTTCGACCCAATGTCCCGGCTACCCGGTGTGCGGCGAATCGTGGCAGGCCTGGTCACAGGCATGCTTTCCCAACCGCTTAAAAAACTGAACCTCTGAATTCGGGGACAGTTTACTCAATTCAATTGCACTCTTCGATTCGTTAATCGCTGCACGCATCCCTGATAGAGAAACCTGCTAACTTAAACAATAGGTAAACTGTCCCCGGAATAAAAAGCGCCCCCGCCGAAAACCGGCGAGGGCGCGATACTATTTGCCTTGTCGCAACAGCTAAGGTGCGACGCCGCTAGGCCCAGGCTCGGTCAGAAATGCGTTACCGATAATGCTGACATCCAGGAAGTTGACGACACCGTCTCCATTCAGGTCGGCGTCCGCATCGGTCGACAGAAACAGATTGCCAAGCAGCGAGATGTCCAGAAAATTGACGATACCGTCGTTGTTAAGGTCGGCATCACACAGGTTACCAAACCCATCACCATTGGAATCTCGCTGATCACCATTGGCTGTCAGCTGACAGTTGTCATTGATGTCTGGCACAAGGTCGTTGTCTTCGTCGACAAGCCCCCATCCGATGTCTGCATACTGAGGCGCCGTAAGATCGACATTGACTCGTGCTTCAAGCGTTGAGGTAATACTTGGTTCCATCAACAGGTTTGGCGATGCCACGGTATCGAAGTGCGAGAAGGTTGAACCGGGCTGTACGGTGCCAGGCGCAAACAAACGCACGAGGCCGTCGGCGTTCGCGCCCGCCAGTCGCGATGGGTCGAAACTGAGTGCAATAGTCAGATTCGGCAGGTCCGCTTTGATGGTATTGCCATCTGCCAAAGAGACACCAACCGTCGGTATCATAATACTGGCGTCGTTGCCGCCCAGTGGAGGCAGACCGTCAGCGACATTATTGGCAATTATAACGGCAACCGCACCCGCCGCTTCCGCATTCACCGTCTTGACAGTGAAATTGCAGGAACCACGATCAATTAACGCTATGTTGCCGGCAACCGCGGCTGCGCTGGCGGCCGTGAGCGGCTCGCAGCCGTCGGTTGTCGTACCACTGCCATCATCGATCAGCACTACATTGCCGGTTAAGCCAGCGCTGCCTATGGCAGGCCCGAATGCTGCCGTTTGCAGTTCTATTTCACCCAGCATTGGGTTCGTGATCTCGCCTACGAGTGAGCCGTCCAGAATCTGGGCCGCCAGCTGTGTGACCAAAGGACCATCCCAGACAACGTTGCCGGTATTGCTGACCGCCTGGGCGCGCTGGGCATTGGTCATTTCATCGAAATGCAGCTGCAGCGTGGTATCGAACGCAAAGCGCGCGAAGATGTCGGGTCGATTGGAAGGCAAATCACCACTCGATACGTTCAACACACTTGCCGAACCCAGACCATGTCCGATTTCATGCATAACGACATTCAGAAAGTCGATATCGCCACCCGTGGGTGAGTTATCCAAACCGTAGTACCAGTTGCTGCCGGCCAGGCAGTTGTCGTTGTTATCAATGCTCGCGTTGAACGTCGCGTTAATGTCGGCAGATCCCGGATTCAGGTCGGCACCCGCCAGAGTGTTGGCCAGCGCCGAGAAATACCACGTGTTTGGTATCGGCGCTCCGGCAAAATCACTCTCGATACTAACGGGGCTTGCACCGCCGAGCACGCCACCGTTGGCATCGCAGGACTGTGGCGCAAACGAAGAACTGACGATCACCTGTTGGTCACCTTCCAGAATTGCGCTCCACAGTGACGCAGCAAATTCGAACGCTATCAGACGCTGCTCGCCTACCGTCGTACCGGGATTGCCACCTACGGGAGCTGCGGGTGTATTGTCGTTAAAGCCGGAGCCGGCGGAGATCACCACATCGGCTGCATGGACGTTTGTTGCAGCCATGGCCAGCGCTGCACACGCCAGCGGCGTGAGTAAGATTGAGGATAAACGCATTATCGCACCGCCTTTTGCGCGTGCTGCGCATGATCATGATCCATCGAGCACTGTCGCGACCAGCTTCCGTCGGCCTGCCTTTGTACGGTGGAATACGTCATGTAACGATCGTCAAGCTTCATCGACTCTGAACCGTCGGCACGACGCTCAACGGTCAATGGCGCATCGCTGCGCAGAACAGGCGTTTGATAATTGCGCGCTTCGTCGGCGGTGGGAGCACGCAGCTCGCCGCTGTCTTTATCAATCACGGTCACCATCCCCTGAGTCGCATAGACGGGTTGGGAGGTGCTGACGGGCTCGGCTTGTGAAACAAGCAACACCGCGGCGGTTACGGCAATAGCACCGCAGCCGGCCGTAATGGCCTTCAAGTGGAAATTCATAGTATCTCTCCTGGTGAGAATGAGGCAGTAAAGTCAATTATTGTTATTGAGCTCATATCGTATGCTGGTTCAGCACCAAGTCATACCAGAGCTTTGTTACAGAGTATTAACGTTTTTGTAATAAAGAGGGTGTGAAGAAAACGCCACACCTAAATTCTCGGCCGCCAATTTGAGGTTTTATTCTGTTTTTATTCGGGGACAGTTTACCTATTTGCAGTGTCGAACATACCCACTACACGAGGCAAAGGTAAAAAGGTAAACTGTCCCCGAATAAAAACCTTCCACCGTAAAAATTCCTAAAGATTCTAACGGCTTGCCGGCCTGCCTGGACGTTTCCGACGCAACCGCCTTCCCGTCATGTTCTCAAGAGACGTGATAAACCTCGTAGAACCCACCGGCCTTCCAGTGCGCGTATGTTGTCGGATAGCATCCACACTCGATGCCATTTCATCTACAGCAAGATAGTCCGACCAGTTTCCCACCAAATTAATCATCGGGGTTACATTTACCAATCGATCGCTACGCCCGCGCATGTGCGCTCGAACACTGGACCAGGCCCACTGATCAGGTTTCGCACACAAATTGGCTCGAACGGGATTGAGTTCAACATAGCGAACGGCAGCCAAAAGGTGGGGCTCATCAAGTACACAAGAATAGAAGCGTTCCTGCCACAAATGGCCTCGCCAACCTTTCCTTTTGTTAATAGTGCACGTGTACCGACGATGAGCGTCCGAAAACAACCTGGCCAGACTATCTATGTGTTCGGGTACAATAATGAAATGAACATGATTTGGCATCAGGCAATACGCGAGCACCTCGGCACCCGCCTTAGCTTTCGCCTCAACGATCATATCAAGATACAAACGGAAATCAGCGTCCCTGAAAAACGTCTTTTGCTTTCGGTTGCCACGTTGCGTGACATGGTGTGGATACTGCGGCACCACTAACCTTGGCATCCTGGCCATAGTAAATAGATCCAAAAAAAAGGCCTGATTGAAGCAGCTACGTTACCTGAACGCGGATGCCAATTTATAGGGTTCAAATTGCTCCAATTTGGTAGTTTATCGTTGATGAAATCGACAAATAGGTAAACTGTCCCCGAATATAGAGAGGATTCGACATGCCCAGGAACAATGACAAAACAGAAAGCCGCCGCTCGTTTCTCAAAAACGCCGCCACCATTGCCACGGCCGGGGCTGTCCACTCGCTGTCCGGCTGTGTCTCTCAGGGCAAGGGGTATCTGGGCTCAGCCCGAACGACGGACACCATGATCGATTACATCGCGCCCAGGCTTGAGAAAGTGCGCTTTGGCGTCATTGGAACGGGTCAAAGAGGCAGCGGACTGCTACGCCTGCTGCTGAGCATTGCTGACGCCGACGTCAGGGCCGTGTGCGACGTTGACGCACTTTCACTCGACAATGCTAAAGAGCAGATTGCCGCTTCCGGGAAAGAAGGCGTATCCATCTATACCGGCAGCGATCACGCCTACCGTGACCTGCTTGAACGCGACGATATCGACGCCGTGCTCATCGCAACGCCATGGCGGTGGCATGCTCCGATGGCGATTGATGCCATGACTTCCGGCAAGCACGCGTTTGTAGAAGTGCCCATGGCCACCACGCTGGAAGACATGTGGGAAATGGTTAACGTCTCCGAGCGTACTCGC
Source organism: uncultured Gammaproteobacteria bacterium (assembly GCA_963922815.1). Lineage (GTDB taxonomy): Bacteria > Pseudomonadota > Gammaproteobacteria > Steroidobacterales > SZUA-146 > SZUA-146. The sequence continues at coordinate 690 of CAWUKD010000101.1, read as the reverse complement.
ATGAATTGCATGATGATGGAAAACGTCTGCTACGGCCGTGACGAAATGATGGTGTTGAATCTTGTTCAGCAAGGCCTGTTCGGTGAACTGACTCATGGTGAAGGCGCCTACATTCACGATTTGCGCTGGCAAATGAAGGAGATCGAGCGCAAAACCGGATCATGGCGTACGTACTACCACACGCAGCAACGAGGCAACATCTATCCCACCCACGGACTTGGCCCTGTGGCGCAGTACATGAATATTAATCGGGGTGATCGTTTTGACTACATGACGTCTATGAGTTCACCCGCCGTTGGCCGCGCCGCGTACGCCCGCAGAGAGTTTCCGGCGGATCACGAGCGCAATAGTCTGAAGTACATCAAGGGCGATTTGAATAACACGGTCATCCAGACCGTCCGGGGTCGTTCCATACTCGTGCAATACGACACAACGACCGCCCGGCCGTACTCTCGCCTGAATCTTGTGCAGGGAACGAACGGCGCGTTCGCGGGCTTCCCCAACCGAATCGCGCTCGAAATTGTTCCGGCTGAGATTCGCGAAGAGTACGAAGCAGACTTTAACGCCAGACTGGCCGAATGGGAACGTTCCGGCCAGGCGGACGACAAACCGAAAGCCCAGAGCTTTCACCAGTGGGATCTCGGCATGGACAAATGGCGCCGCCACTTCGATCATCCTTTTTGGAAGAAA
>CAWUKD010000100.1:0-13067 GCA_963922815.1 uncultured Gammaproteobacteria bacterium | reverse complement strand
CGCAGCAGTGGCGGGAACGAAGCCCAGACCTGTCTCCAGTACCAGGATCGGGCACGGGTCAGGGAATTCCGGCTTCGCTCACCAAACTCCTCGTGCAAATCACCGAGCAAAGCCCCCTGGTCCTGTTTACCGGCGGCCAGCGACAGCAGCGCGACAGCCAGGGCTGGCGGCGAGTCTACTTTGTGCTGGTGGTTGGCCACAGCGCAATACCCTCCAGCAGGTTCCCAAGCTCGCTAACGGCTTTCTGCAGCTGTGCATGTCCCAGCGCGGATATCATGTAGTAGCGCTTGGCCCGTCCGCCGCGCTCCGGCGTGGTTTCACCCATCCAGGATTCAACGTATTCCTTGGACTCCAGCCGCGTCAGCGTGGCGTAGAGCGCACCAATAGAGACCTTTCTGGTGGTTTTCCCTTCAATTTCGGCTCGAATAGTTACGCCATAAGCGTTTGGTTCCAAACGAATTAAAGCGGCAAGCACCAGCATTTCGAACTCGCCGAGGTGTTTTTGTTGTCGGGCAGCGGCCGACCGTTTCGAGTCTGAAGTGTCAGAAGTCATCTATTTATTCTACTTTGTAGTTTAATATGCAATACTTACAAAGTAGAATATATTCGCTGGCGCCTAATCTGGCAAGTAACCGCGATTTTGATCAATCTTACGGAGCAGCATGATGCGCAGAAAAACTCGTAACCCATTGTATCCATTTCTTATAACCTTCTTTATGATGTGTCACGTCGCGCAGGCTGAAACAACGTCGTACACGCTCGATTCCATGCACACGCACATAATCTGGGAGGTTGATCGATTTGGGTTTACCAAAACGATGGGTAGCTTCACCGATATCGAGGGTGTACTGGAGTACGACCCGATTAATCCCGCCAATAGCAAAGTTACCGCATCAATTGCCCTTTCCGGCTTGAGATCCGACCTTAAGGAGCGCGAGGACATTGTCAGGGGCGTTTTCTGGCTCGCAGCGAAATCCCACCCGGTAATTTCGTTCTCATCGACTTCGGTAGTACGGAAAGATGCTGAAAAGCCCGATGAACTTACGGTGACCGGTGACATGACCCTCAAAGGCAAGACTCACCCATTGATCCTCAGCGTTGTTTTAAATAAAAACGGTCTGGATCCGGTATCGAGGGCGCCGGCACTGGGATTTAGTGCAACCGGGGTATTTGATCGTCAGGACTTTGGGATTAACACCGCTGTAGGACCGGTTGGTAAAGACGTGAAATTCAGAATTGAAACGCTGGTGATTGGCGAGAAACTCAAAACTGAGTAGTTATTTCAACTTTCCCGCTACTTGGTGCTCTGCACAAGACCGGCTGTTCATCTGTTGAGCGCAGACTCACCTTTCTCGATTCTGTTAACCGGTTATTTCTGATCAATATTTTTTCATTACCGCGCAACAAAACGGCATGAAAGTGGTCAGATGGTAGAATCCGTGTTTTTTACCATCCACCCAGGGGGAACCTAAATGACCAACCGGTTAATTTCATGTGCGGCACTGGCATGTACAGCAGCATTAATGATGACAACAACCCATGCTGACTGCATTTCTACGAGTCTGGAAAAATACGCAACCGCAGAACATCGAGCCGAAGGTCACGCTAATCGAAATGAACAGCGAAATCCGGTAGAGACATTGAAGTTCTTTGGCCTTACGCCGTCCATGACGGTTGTTGAAATCTCACCGGGTGGCAACGGTTGGTACACGGAAATTCTGGCACCGTTCCTCCGCGATAGCGGCACGCTCTATCTTGGTAGCTTCGACCCCGATTCAGACAGCGAATATTCCCAGCGAAACCACAAGAAGTTTGGTGAAAAGCTGGCGGCAAGTCCTGAAATTTATGACCAGGTCAAACTAAACGTCTTCGATGCGGGTGGCAAGATGAACGCTGCTCCGGCTGGAGTGGCTGACATGGTTCTTACGTTCCGCAACTCACACGGCTGGACCCGAGACGGTAACGGACAGGCTGCATTTAACAACATGTTTACCTACCTGAAGCCGGGTGGAATTCTCGGCGTTGTGCAGCATCGTGGCAACGAAGGAGAAGAGTATGACGGTTCAACCGGTTATCTGACCCAGAGTTCTGTGATTGCCATGGCTGAAAAGGCCGGCTTTGTATTGCTTGACAAGAGCGAGATAAACGCGAATCCCAGAGACACCAAAAACCATCCGTCTGGTGTGTGGTCGCTACCTCCTGTGCTGCGCCTGCCGGACGACAAGAAAGACATGAAAGCCGTTTATGAGGCGATCGGAGAAAGCGATCGTATGACGCTTAAATTTATGCGACCGGTTGAACGGACAACCAGTTAACCGGAGAACAGCGCGGGACCGATTGAACACCACCCGGCGGTTGTCGCCGGGTGGTGATTGAAGGAGAACAATAATGACCAGTTCGCTGGCGGCGCGCCTTGTGCATCCTTTTCACGAGCGCGGCATAGCGCTGAATTCATTCGCCCGACGTTGCACGTTTGTTATGTGCGTGTCTCTGCTGTGGGCCTGCGGTGGTGGCGGAAGCTCACCGACACCCACTCCTGTTACCCCTGCTCCGCCCTCCCCTCCAGTCACCACCGGGCCTACCGACAGCGAAAAGCTTCGTGATGAACTGCAAGGACTCACACTGGACACCTTTTATGTTGAGTCCTTTGAAGCGCTGGGGGCTCGCAGCCCGGAGTCGATCGCCGGCCTGGGACTTCCCGGTGGCGGCGGCATCACCGAAGCCAAACTCGATGACATTTCCGAGGCCTATCAGCTTGAAACCTTCGCTATGCACAAGGTGGTGCTCGAGCTTTTACAAACCTATGATCGTTCGGCATTGTCTGCAGCCGATCAGCTTAACTATGACGTCTACGAATGGTATTTGCAGGACGAAATCGCCCGCGAGCCGTTCATGCTTTATGACTACGTGGCAACGTATTTTTTCACGGGAGTGCACAACAGCACCCGACGGTTCTTCACCGAAATTCATCCGCGTGGAACGGAGCAGGATGCGGTTGACTACATTACCCGGCTGACGCTGGTTGGCCAGAAGTTCGCCCAGGCGGAACAGCTGCTGGATTTGCAGCAGCAGCAGGGCATTATCGAACCGTTCCCCTCGCTGACCATCGGTTCCAACCAGTTGAGTCAGCTGGCTAATGCAAACGGCGAGTCTAATCCCTACTTCACCGGGTTCTTGGATGTACTGAACGAAGTGCCTAATCTGTCGGCGGCACGACGGAATGATTTACGAACGCGGGCGCTGGGTGCCGTAAACGCCACCGTTATTCCGGCCTATCAAAGTCTGTTTAATAAAGTGCAGGCGCAGCTGTCACAGGCCCCGCAAACGATAGGCGTCGGGCAGTTTGACCGGGGTGCCGAGTACTATCAGTGGGCGCTTCGACATCACAGCACCTCGGATCTGACCGCTCAGGAAGTGCATGACCTTGGCGTGGCCGAGCTACAGCGCATACGCAACGAGATGCGCATGATTTTTGACGAGCTTGGGTATCCACAGGACGAATCGCTGCAGCAGCTTTACGCGCGCGTCGCTACGGACGGCGGCATTGTGCCCGCCAGCCAGGCACTGGCGCGTTACGAATCCCTCATAGAGTTTGCACGCGATCGTCTGGACGTGGCGTTCGATATTTTTCCGGAGTTTGACGTGGTGGTCGAACCTGATCCCAGCGGTGGCTATTACATTCGGCCGTCGCTGGACGGTTCGAGACCGGGCGCGTTTTACGCCGGAACCACGGAGCGCCCCTATTACGACATGCCCACGCTCACGTTTCACGAAGCCTTGCCCGGGCACCACACCCAGATCGCTCTGGCGCTTGAGCAGGACGCCCCGTTTTTCCGCAAGCTGATCAACTTCACCGGTTTTGTCGAAGGCTGGGCGCTGTACGCCGAACGTCTGGCGTATGAGCTGGGCTGGTATGACAATGACGTGTACGGCAATCTGGGCCGGCTGCAGTTTGAAGCGCTGCGCGCTGCGCGTCTCGTGATGGACACCGGCATTCACAACCTGGGTTGGTCGTACGCGGAAGCCACGCAGTTTAATGAGGACAATGTAGGCTGGTCGTTCGGCGCGTCGCAGGGAGCGGCGCTGCGCTACAGCGTGTACACGGGACAGGCCACTGCTTACTACATCGGTATGCTCAGAATTCTGGAAGAGCGCCAGCGTGCGATGGATGAACTCGGTACGGCGTTTGACCTGAAAGCATTCCATCGGGCAGTACTTACCAACGGCGCGGTGCCTTTATCGCTGCTCGATTCGGTAGTCGACGGTTATATTCAGGAGACTCTGGCCGGGCAGTGATGCCCTCGGTTCAGCGCTTTAACGCCTTGCGTAAACCCGGCGGACCCGTGATATTCCGGATTGCCACCAAACGACAGGCAGTATGCGGCGCTCTTTGCGCGCTCAATGAATCGGTTATCAGTCGCTTACAGAAAACACGCACGCATTAAGTTAATAGAGCATCCGGTGCGGTCGCGTATTTGCTAGGATCAATCAACAGGCGCGACTAACAGCGCTTTAGAAAAACAAAAATAAGAAGGGGTACAGGCATGGGATATGCGTTTTCCTTGGCCATTATTATTTGCGGCATAGCGCTTACCGGGCTCCGTGCTGTTGTTGATATGACCAGCACCAGTCAGTTTCATTTCGATCTGCGCGTGCTGCTGCTCCTGGTAGCGGGCGGTCTGTTGCTGCGTCACCAGTGGGCGCGACTGGTCGCTATGGTGCTGTCGGCTATGGCCAGCCTGAGTATTTTTTACGTCGGCGTACGCGGCACGCTGAATGCTGATCAGCTTCACGTTCAGGCGCTATGGTTCGAGTCGACGAACGCGTCAGTGGTTGTGCTTTGGCTGATATGCGGCTCCATGATCAGCTACTTCTTCTGGTCGTGCTACATGCTCTCCTGCAAAAGAACCCGGGCGTACTTCAGTCAGTAACCTTCTCAGCTAATTGGGCAAACAACGCGATACCCGCCGAATCGGAGTAATTGACCGGTGGTACTTGCGTCGGCGCCTTAAATCACCGACGATCCGGCTTTGATCGAGGGGTACGAGGCCGACGCGTTCCTTTGTCGATCAGGATGATTCTTTTCCGAACAGCACTCGCGGCCGGATACACGCCATGCATATTACCAATACGCCAATTCCAGACGGTATCAAGCAGCGCGACGCGTTTGTGTTGTCGCTCATGCAGGCGCTGCATCTGTTTGGCACACCTTCGCACCGGCTTGAACAGGCGATGGCCGGAATCGCGCGCGACCTGGATATGCAGCTGCAAATTCTGGCGACGCCAACGTCGGTTACCGCTGCGATAGGCAAGCTCGAAAACCAGCGTACGTTCTTGCTGCGGGTAGAGCCCAGCGAGGCGAACCTTGAGAAACTCGCCGACCTTCAACGGTTAATGCAGCTGGTCAGTCGCGGTGAAATGACACCTGGCCAGGCGAAGATTCATATCGACGAAACGGTGGCTCGTGCGCCGCGATACTCCGCTCTGTTCAAGGTGATTGCGTTCAGCCTGGTGGCGGCCTGCGTGGCCATACTGTTCAACGGAAACATGACCGATGCGTTAGTGTCTGCGGTGCTTGGCGGCGCAGTCGGTGTTCTGGCCCTGCTGGCCGGCCCCCGCCCTCGCCTCGAAATGCTGTTGCCAACACTTTCCGCCGCTTTTGCTGCGTCGGCTGCCAGATTCCTGGCCGAATTCATTCCGAACATGCACCCGCTCATAGTGACGCTGGCGGCACTGATTGTGCTGGTACCAGGACTGTCTCTGACTATGGGCGTTAACGAACTGGCACACCGTCATCTGGTGAGCGGTACTGCCCGCATGATGGGCTCGCTGGTCGTCTTGCTGCAGCTGGCGCTGGGCGCCGCGGCGGGCTGGGGAGTGGTCGATGTATTCGCCGAACCGTTTGTGGCTGGCGCGGTGACGTCGCCGGTGTGGTGGTTAACGGCTCTCGCCATAGTGGCTTCAGCCGCAGCGTTCACGGTGCTGTTTCAGGCGCAGTGGCAGGATTACTATGCCCTTCTGCTGGGCGGTGCGCTTGCGTTTTTAGCCTCACGTTTTGGCACCAGTTTATTCAGTCCGGAATTTGGCGCAGCACTGGGCGCCTGGTCCATGGGGTGCCTGTCCAACATTCTCGCGCGCCTTCGAGACAAGCCGGCGCTCATGACGATCCTGCCGGGCATCATTCTGCTGGTTCCCGGGTCATTGGGGTTCAGGTCGATTCAGGCGATGTTGCACAACGAGGTCGTGATGGGCATGGAAGCGGCCATGACCACGTTTATGGTGGCCATCGCCCTGGTCATCGGGCTCTTTCTGTCCAATCTCACGATCGCGCCTCGGAAGATACTCTAGCGCTGTCCTCGAAACGGTCACTGTCTATTGGCAGTCTGAGCCGCCTGAAACCTGGTTATCTCCCGGATGTAAGTGGTCTCGCGCCGCACTTCGGCATCGAGTAGCGATCGATGCCTGCATCATCCGAATTCAGGTGCTGTCCGCGGAATCCGGGGCCACAGCCATTGGTTAATTCAATGCGGAGGCATTAAAACTCATATAAAACAATTGGATAAGACTTTTTGGCAAGTCTTTGCCCCGGATTATCAAAACCGTGGAGTATCGCACCTTTTCTGCCCGGGTTTCTTTGGTATTATGTGGCATCCGAAAATAAGGACCAACAAAAACATGAAGTTACGTACCCTCATCCTGGCCGCCGGGCGCGGGACCCGCATGCGTTCGTCCCTGCCCAAAGTGCTCCAGCCGCTGGCCGGCCGGCCGCTGCTCGAACACGTGATTGATGTGGCCGAGGCGCTTGAGCCGGAAGGCGTGCACGTGGTGTACGGGTTTGGGGGCGACCAGGTCATGGAAGCCATGAAGCATCGCAACGTGAGCTGGCATGAACAGGCCGAGCAGCTCGGCACCGGTCACGCCGTCGATCAGGCCATGCCGGCGGTGGAAGACGAAGACGTCGTGCTGGTTCTGTATGGCGACGTACCGCTGATTCAGGAAGAGACATTGCAGCAGCTGGTTCACCTGGCCGGTGAAAACGCCCTGGCGCTGCTGACGGTAAAACTCGACAACCCGTACGGGTACGGGCGGATTGTTCGTGACGCTCGCGGTCACGTATTGAGTATTGTCGAAGAGAAAGACACTTCAGATGAACAGCGTGACATTAACGAAGTGAACACAGGCGTTATGGCCTGCCGTGCCGGTTTGCTGCGCGGCTGGATTAACGCACTGGAAAACAACAACAGCCAGGGCGAGTACTACCTGACCGACGTTGTTGCACTGGCCGTTACCGATGACGTGCCGGTACATGCCTTCATTACCGCCAACGTGGAAGAGGCGTTTGGCATTAACGACAAGAAACACCTGGCCGAGGCCGAAGCGATGTTTCGCAAGCGTGTTACCGACGGTTTGTTGGAAGACGGCGTGACGCTGGTAGACCCGTTGCGCGTAGACGTTCGCGGCAATCTTACTTGCGGACAGGACGTGTACATTGACACGAACGTTACATTTATCGGTAACGTAAAGCTCGCCGATGGCGTACAGATAGGCCCCAACTGCGTTATCCGCGATACCCAGATTGAAGACGGCACCATTGTTTATGCCAACTGCGTTATCGAAGAAGCGCACTTTGGTCCGCGCTGTCTGATCGGTCCGTTCGTGCGCGTGCGACCCGAGACGTATCTGGGCAGTGAAGTGAAGCTCGGAAATTTCGTTGAGGTCAAAAAGAGCGTCATTGCCAAGGGCAGCAAGGTTAATCACCTGAGCTATGTGGGCGACAGCACCATCGGCCAAAAGTGTAATCTAGGCGCCGGCACCATCACGTGCAACTACGACGGGTTTAACAAACACAAAACGGTGCTTAAGGACGGCGTGTTTGTGGGCAGCGGTACGCAGCTCGTGGCACCCGTTGAATTGGGAGAGGGCGCGTTTATCGGAGCGGGCAGCGTTATTACCAAAGATGCGCCTGCCGACAAGCTCACCATTGGCAGGGGACGACAGGTCACCGTAGAAAAATGGGCCAAGCCGGTTAAGAAAGCGAAGTAGCTGGCGTCCTCCAGCGCTGTGACAACCATGGTGCCAGGACGGAGTAGCCTGAAAATACCTCAGAGAGAACCTATCGCCACGCCGTCCGTTCGCAATATCCGCGGCAGGGCGGGTTGGCGGTGGTAAACCAGCCGTTTGAGAGCGATTTTTGGCGCCAGAGTGGTGGTTCCTTTCCGAATGAGCGTGGATCCTCAGACAGGAGTGGAAAGGGCGGGCGGTTTTTTGAAAAAAGGCTAAATAACAGTAGGTTATAACGGCCTGGCGATGGGCCGATGCGGATACACCCGTAACGACTTCTCCCTGATACAATAACGCGCCTCGAAAGGTGGTGGTCCCACACCTTTAACAATGTACGGATATGAGAACTACTGCTCGGCGAAAACCGGCGGAGACGGGGACACTTAGCAAATTTGCCAACCATTGATTGGAGAGACAGGGCATGTGTGGAATTGTTGGAGCGGTCGCGGAAAGGAATATTGTTCCGATTTTGGTCGAGGGATTACGACGTCTTGAATACCGTGGATATGATTCTGCCGGGCTTGCCGTTCTCGATCAGGACAACAACATTGAGCTGCGCAGAGCCGTCGGTAAAGTCGCCGACCTCGATGCCAAAATAGAAGCGGCTCCTCTGACCGGAAAGATTGGTGTTGCACACACGCGCTGGGCAACGCACGGTGGAGTCACCGAAGCCAACGCTCATCCGCATTTGTCGGGTAACCGCGTCGCGGTCATTCACAACGGCGTGATTGAAAACTTCCAGCCGATCAAAGACGAAATGCTGGCCAAAGGCTACGAGTTTCATTCGGAAACCGACACCGAAGTAGCCGCACACCTGGTGCACGATCTGTTAAAGCAGGGACTTGATCTGGTTGAAGCCGTAGGCCAGGCCGTCAAACGGTTCGAGGGTGCTTACGCACTGCTGGTTATTGATAACGAAGATCCTGATCGCATTGTTGTCAGTCGCGTCGCCAGTCCGCTGGTTGTAGGTCTTGGTATTGGCGAAAACTACGTTGCCAGTGGCGTACCGGCATTGATGCCTGTAACGCAAAAGTTCATGTATCTGGAGCAGGGTGACCTGGCCGAGATTCGTCGCGAGTCCGTGCAGGTGTTCGACACCAACGGCAACAAAGTAGAGCGCGAAGTTCACGAAATTCAGTTCTCGGCCGACGCGGCCGAAAAAGGCCCGTACCGACACTACATGCTCAAAGAAATTTTCGAGCAGCCAAGTGCACTGGCCGACACGCTGTATGGCAAAGTCTCAAACAACCGGGTGCTACCGGATTCGCTGGGTCCAGCCGCAGCGGCGCTACTCAACAGGGTTGAGAATATTCACATCATCGCGTGTGGCACCAGCTATCACGCCGGCTGCGTAGGAAAGTACTGGCTTGAATCACTGGCCGGTGTTCCGTGCCAGGTCGAGATTGCCAGTGAATACCGTTATCGCAACGTGGTTGTACCACCCAACACCTTATTCGTAACGCTGTCCCAGTCAGGCGAAACCGCCGACACCCTGGAAGCGCTGCGCATTGCCAAAGACGCCGGCTACATCGGTTCGCTGACCATTTGTAACAGTGCGCACAGTTCCATGGTGCGTGAATCGGATCTGGTCATGATGACCCAGGCCGGCCCCGAAATCGGCGTAGCCAGCACCAAAGCCTTCACCACGCAGCTCATGTCAGTGCTGGTGGTAACGCTCATGCTCGCACGTCATCGCGGCATGTCCGAAGAACGCCAGCAGGAGCTCGTACCACATCTTTACCACGTGGCAGCGGCCGTAGAAGAATGCCTCGAGATGAACGACACGCTGAAACTCGTTGCTGAAGAGTTTGCCGAAAAGCATCACACGCTCTTCCTTGGCCGAGGCCCGATGTGGCCGATTGCCATGGAAGGGGCGCTCAAGCTCAAAGAGATTTCCTACATCCACGCCGAAGCCTACGCAGCCGGCGAACTCAAGCACGGACCACTGGCACTCATCGACGAAGACATGCCGGTAGTTGTCGTGGCACCTACCAATGAATTGCTCGACAAACTCAAATCCAACATGCAGGTGGTTCGTGCTCGCGGCGGACAGCTCTATGTGTTTGCGGACGAAGATGCAGGCGTTCAGGAAGAGCCGGGACTTAAGGTCATTTCAATGCCGCACGTGGATCGACTGATCGCACCGATTATCTACACCGTGCCATTGCAGCTGTTGTCGTATCACGTTGCCGTTCTTAAGGGTACGGACGTTGATCAGCCTCGTAACCTCGCCAAGAGTGTTACGGTCGAATAAATCGGGGACAGTTTACCGATTGCTGAACCGAGGAGCTTAACTCCGTCACATTTTCTATAACTCCGTCAGGTTACAAGGAGCTATCTGATGGAGTTAATTTTATCGGGTCAATTTATTGTTGGGTTCGCGGGAACACCGTATTAATGACGTCAGGGGGCCCTTTTCGGGCATCGACACAGGCGACTAATATACCCCAACACGACATTCTGTAATTAGGTCAAGACGCTCAACAGGAACTTGGCACTCTCATTGTCAAAAAACCAAAATCCGGAAAGCTCCTTTTGACCGTCCATGTTGATCCCCGGAGCTAGTTCGCCGAACCCAGGCAACCGATATTCCTTGCAGGTGTCGATCACATCAGAAGAACTTACAAAAATCTTGCGAGGCCTGTTCCAGCCGAGCGGGATGTTCTGTCTATTCCAGGACAAGCAGAATATCCTCGTCCTTTATGGTTCCGATCCAATCTGCTGTCCCGGGAATTTACCTCCGTGTCTCCCCCGTGACAGGGACTAATATAGGAAGTTGCTAGTGTGTCGATGGTAGCCGCCACTTCGTGCGGTGCGAAAACAGTCGATATCTACGTTCCTTTGGGAGAAATTGAGGATGAACACAATTAGACGCAGCCTCGCGGTCATGCTGGTTATTTCTATGGGTTACCCGGCAACCAACGCCAGTGCCCAGAATAATGCCGGTGCTCTTGAAGAGATCGTGGTGACGGCGCAAAAGCGCTCGCAGAGTCTTCAGGACGTACCTATCTCTGTCGCCGTAATGACTGGAGATAAGATGATGGAGGCGGGCATCCAAAACCTGGATGATCTTGCCCTTTATGTGCCCAATTTCAGCAAAGGAGACGGCGGAATTGGTGAGATTCTTCAAATTCGTGGTATTGCGACTGGCTTCAATCCGGGCTTCGAACAATCTGTCGTCATGTATATGGACGATATATCTTTGGCGCGTTCCGGACTTGCACGCATGCCCTTTATGGACCTGGAACGTGTAGAAGTACTACGCGGACCGCAGAACGTTCTTTTTGGCAAGAACAGTATTGCAGGCGCCATATCAATGGTTACGGCTAAGCCCACTGACGACATCGAGGGTAGCGTAAGTCTTCGCTACGGATGGGAATATGATGATAGTGAAGCGGTTGCAGTGCTGTCTGGTCCTTTATCCGACACCTTCAGAGGTCGTCTCGCTGTGCGCAAGGCTGAGCGCGGCGGCTACTACGATAATGCAGGAAACGGCGGTACCGAAGAAAATCGTGAAGAGACCGCAGTGCGGGCCACGTTGGGATGGGACGTTGGTGCCAATACTGAAGTACTGCTCAAGTTTGAACACGATGAAATAGAAAGCAGGGGCTCAGGTGAGGAACTGTTTTTTGAGTACGACAATCCGTTCCCGTTCGACGCAGTGTTAAATCCTTTGTCAGGCCTGACCTACACTCAGTCCACCGCGGCCCTTGTAGCTGCGTATAACGCGGGCACTGCACCATTCGGCCTGCCTCCGGTCAGCATCGGTAGTGATGAGGCCAATTTGGATCGTGTTCGTCGCTCCAATGCCGATGAGCGCCAGGATATGGATCTCGACCTTATTCAGCTTACGCTGAATCATGAATTCGATCGCTTTACGTTTACCTCAGTAACCGGGTTTGTCGAGATGGATGAGGAAACCTTCACGGGCTCCTCGTCCGGTATCGATATTAGCAACATTCTGTCTTTCGAGGACTATGAGCAGTTCAGCCAGGAGTTTCGCCTTACCTCCAAACCGGGCGGAAATATCGACTGGATCGCTGGTGTGTTCTATCAGGATTGGGATCTCAAAAATGACGAAAGCACGCTCGTCGATGAGATAAATCTACCGGTATTGCTGGGCCTGATTGGTGCAGCCCCGGGACTTGAGGCGGTCGCGAATCTGGACAGCACACGTCAATATACGGGCGACAGCAAGTCCTACGCGGCTTTCGGCCAGGTTACTTTCAATCTGTCAGACACCGCTCGCGTGAACCTGGGCGGACGATATACATACGAAGTGAAGACCGGCAATCGCTTCGTTGACGTCATTAACACCACCACGGGAGAATTTGATTTAAGCCAGGCCGCTTTCGCATCCTGCGCGTTCGGCGTGGACTACAACTCTCTCGGCGAGGCTTCCAATGGTCCGATTGGTGCTTTCATTCCTGACTGTAACGGTAATTTTGTTGGACCCGGAGCTTACGGCACCCATGACGCGTCGGATAAACGCAGCGAGGGAGCGTTTACTCCTTCCATTACAGGCGAATTCGACATCCGTGACAACCATATGATGTATGCATCCTACTCGCGGGGCTTTAAGGCCGGTGGTTTCGACGCAAGAGCTCCGAGAGAGTCCGATCTTGAGTACGAGGACGAAAATGTAGATGGGTTCGAGCTCGGTCTAAAAAGCCGTTTTGCCGATGGTAGGGCAGAAACCAACTTAACCGTATTTCACTCTACCTATAAAGATCTGCAGGTCAGTTCTTTTGATGGCGTCGCAGGCTTCGTAGTTGGTAACGCAGCCAAGTCTACGGCGAAGGGCTTTGAGGCAGACGGTCGCTGGCGTGCAACACAAAACCTGACGTTGTTTGGATCGCTGGCGTACCTGGACAACAAGTACGATAGTTATCCTGGCGCTACGTGTAGCCCGAGGCACACTCAACTTACCGGCGAAAACATATGCGACCGATCCGGCAACAGATTGAGCCTGGTGCCAGAGTGGTCTGCGAGTTTTGTCGCTGATT
>CAWUKD010000099.1:0-13164 GCA_963922815.1 uncultured Gammaproteobacteria bacterium | reverse complement strand
CTCGCCGCCTGGTTATTACCGGACTCGCCTGGACTCAGCCGCGGGTCCCCAACGACACACCCGAGAACCGGGCTCAAAACCGTCGTGTAGAGATAAACATTGTACGAACCGCCAATACTGTCGCACCCGCTGTCGAGGAAATCACTCCCGAAGCAACCCCTGATGGCGCAGCCGATTCTGAATCCGAAGAGGTTGTCAGTCAAAGCCCTGTGGACAGCAACGGTCAGCCGACTTAAGGAGAAACAGATGACAGAAAAAAGCGGCTCCGAAAGACGCAAACACTTTCGCGTTCAGGATCAAATCCTGCTGGACTATGAAGTGGTGTCCGACGCAGAAATGCGCGGTGCACTACGCAACATTGCCCTCGTTGACTCTGCCGAGCTGTGTGCGACTACAACGCTTCGACGCCTCGAAACCGAGCTTCAGGAAGCTCTGGAGGTGGTGCAAAAAGAAGACAAGGAACTGGCGCGGTGCCTCGATCTGATCAACAACAAAATCAACACGATTACCAGCCTGATTCCGTCGGCGATTAAAATCGATCCGGCGCTTGCCAAACGGGAAGCACGCAGCTGCAGCCTGAGCGCATCCGGGATTGCCTTTGCCAGTCGGGAAGCGGTCGAACTTGGTGTTAACCTGTGTCTTCGCATGGTTGTGCTACCCAACTATCACCACGTGATGGCCTACGGTGAAGTTGTGAGAGTTACCGAAGTCGAGAATCCCGATGACGGGTTTACCCATATTATCGGCGTGCGCTTCGAGCATATACTCGATCGCTACCGGGAAATTCTGGCGCGTCGGGCCCTGCAACGCGAAATTGAGGATTTGAGAATCAAGAGACGCGAGGCCGAACTTGAACAGTCTGAACACACCGAGCAGTCGGAAGCCGGATAAAAACGGCTTGTCAGCCTTTTGGACATTGGCAATCGACAGGCTGCCGCCAAGACCCAACGCCTGGTATATGCTGGACAAATAGAGAATATGGGGAAGCAGGTAATCACTAACAGGCTGAAGCGCTTTTCGGAACGGCGCCACTTTGCGTGGATGGCGATGCTGCCCGTCGCAGCGATCGGGTTGCCGGCATTAGCTGTCAAACCTGGCAACACGGGCGCCCAGTCAACGGCCAGCGTAACCATTTCCCTTGAGATTCGCCCGTCTGTCAAAGTTCGGACTCCCCCGCCGATCAAGAGCAGGCCGGATCAGTCCTGGCAAAGCCAGAACCGGTATTTGTGCATGGATTCGATGGACGCACGCACCATCGCCGTTTTTGCCGTGAGCACCGATACAGCGGAAGCCGAACGCGCTCCTGTAGCGCGCTGGTCGTTCAGCGAGCGCAGGCACACGGAGTTAAATAGTATCCCGGATTGTGGTATTCAGGTGCCGCTTAATCTTGATGGTGTTACACCCGCCGGGAATGGCTACGTGACGCTACTCGTTTCACCCGAATAAGCAGGCTCTCCTGAGGTCGGCCCTCCCAGTAACTGTGCCAGTGCATCACCCTGCGCGGACGCGGGCTGAAAAGATATTTCTTCCTGCGGCAGCTCGAGCTCTACGGATGAGTGTAATTGGGTAAGCAGCCTGATCTCGCTGCTACTCAGACCCAGATCGTACAGCGTCTGAACATCGCACTGGCCACGTTGCAGCATGCGTGTTGCCAGCTCGATCCGCTGAGCATCAGGGCCTCGCTTCTCAACGCGCTGCTGGCGAGCGAGAAGTTTGGCGCAGCGCTCCTTGAGCTCATCGACCTGATCATGCGCGTCGATCTGAGCTTTGATGCATTCACCGATGTGCTCGCGCAGTTGAGTAATCACCACGGCCTGCTGCTTCAGGTAGAGTTCCTGAGTGAACATCGATTTGACCACCATGGTCATAC
Organism: uncultured Gammaproteobacteria bacterium; assembly: GCA_963922815.1. GTDB lineage: Bacteria > Pseudomonadota > Gammaproteobacteria > Steroidobacterales > SZUA-146 > SZUA-146. The sequence continues at coordinate 11,294 of CAWUKD010000099.1, read as the reverse complement.
CGGTAAAGCTTAAGCCCAGAGCAATGTGCGGAACATAGTCTGATAAGAAATTAAGTAAGTAGTAGCTATTCATTAGACATACTCGTCGATGTGCCCGGGTTGATCGTCATCATTGTCGTCAACCGGATTGGAGGGCTTTTTGGGAGAGCGCGGGGCACGTTTCTCCTCCTGAGACGTCGGGTTCTCTTCACGACGTTTTACAGGTGTGATTGGATACGTGGGCCTGATTTCGGAAATCTCGCTCATGATATGGGCTCCTAGTCTGTCCATTCCCCCAGCCGGGAACGCAAACGAACAACAGCTTTACTGTGAATTTGGGAAACGCGCGACTCACTCACACCGAGCACTTCCCCGATTTCTCTGAGATTTAATTCTTCGTCGTAATAGAGTGACAGCACCAGCCCCTCTCGTTCGGGCAGGTGCTCGATAGCGTGAACCAGAGCACTCCTGAATTCGTCATCGAAAGCGCTTTCCTGTGGACCAGGTTCGATCTCGCCGGAAGGCTGCGTATGGCTGCCCTCTCCCTGGGTTTGCTCCAGTGAAAATAATCGACAGGTGGTCGCGTCCCTGAGGACCTTGTGGTACTCGTCAATGTCCAGGCCAAGCTCATTGGCCACTTCGCTCTCTCGGGCACTTCGCCCTTCGCGCGCTTCGACCGCTCGTGTAGCCTCGGTCACCTTGCGCAGTTTTTGATAAACCGATCTGGGCGTCCAGTCGGATCGGCGCACCTCATCCAGCATTGCCCCCCTGATACGGATACCGGCAAAAGTCTGAAAGTTGGCGCCGCGGGACGCATCGTATTTGCGAGAGGCCTCAAGCAACCCGATCATTCCTGCCTGAATCAAATCATCCACATCGACGTTTCCGGCCAGGCGACTGACAAGGTGGTAGGCAATGCGCTTGACCAGCTGAGCATGTTCGACAACGAGACTATCCTGCGAAACCTGCACTTCCTGAGCGTATGCTGTACTGGTTACCATTGCGTCGCACTCCTCTCGGGCAGTGCGGCGACCAGGCGTTCCGCGAAAAATTCAATATTGCCGTTTGGTAAAGGAACTGTTGGCCAGCGATGCGTGTTGTTCGCGATATCGGTAAACGCCCGAGCAGCCCGACTGGCGGGGTACTGATCCACCACTCCGCATTGACGTTGAACTGATTTGCGAATACTCGAATCCTGCGGAATATGACCAATATAGGTCAATCCAATATCGAGAAAGCGCTGCGCCACCTTGCTGAGTTTCTCGAACAGCTGTCGGCCGTCAACGGCCCCGCGGGTTTTATTGGCCAAAACATTAAAGCGCTTCACGCCATGATCGCGGCTGAGTACTTTTATCAGCGCATAGGCGTCGGTGATTGAGGTCGGCTCGTCGCATACTACGACGACAACTTCCTGGGCCGCCGAACTGAATCGAATGACGCTGTCGGCAATCCCTGCGGCCGTATCAATAACCAGATCATCAAAGGGTGTTTTCATTTCACTGAACGCCCAGATTAGGCTGCTGTTCTGAGCAGGCGTCGTGTCCGCGAGCTGTCGTATCCCGGACGACGCCGGTACGATTTTAATTCCACCCGGGCCGTCAATGAGAATGTCGTCAATGGAGCAGCTGCCGTTCATGACGTGCGCCAGATTGCGATCGACCTGCAATCCAAGCAGTACATCGATATTTGCGAGTCCGAGATCGGCATCCATCAAAACGACGCGGCGGTCCTGTGCCGCCAGTGCCATGGCAAGATTGATGGATACCATGGTTTTTCCAACGCCACCTTTTCCACCCGTGACGGCAATTACCCTTACCGGTCTTTCCGACACGGACTTTCTCAATCCGGCGGCCTGATCTTCCGGAAACTTATGCATAGGCATGGGTTCCAACCTCCGCAAAGTTTCGCGCCATAAATTCTTCGCCTACCTGCTGGCCGGACTCTCGCATCAATCGCATGGCGTGTTTAACGAGTGATTTATTCTTCCCGACTGCCGCATGAAGATCTTCCGGTACGCGCTGGCCGTTTGCCAGAAAAGCAATCGGAAGCTCATGCCGGATCACGGCTGAAAAGGCCGCACCCAGGCAGGCAGACTCGTCTACCTTGGTCAGAATGCAACCATCGAGCGGCACGCAACCAAACCGGCTGACCACTTCGTCCAGAGTCTGGGAATGACCGTTGGCCGCGAGCGCAAGATATGTCTGAATTCGCGTACCGCGAGCGCTAAAAGCACTGAGGTGATCGGCCAGTCCCTTGACGCGCTGACTTACTCCGGCGGTGTCTATCAGAACGAGCTTTTTATCTGCCAGACTAGCCAGGAGAGGACTCAGCTCATCTTTATCCGTGACCCGGTGAACTGGTACATCGAGAATCTGGGCAAACGTGGCCAGCTGTTCCTGCGCCCCGATGCGAAAGGTGTCGGTGCTGATCAGAGCAACCTGATCGCGCCCGTGACGTAGTGCAAAGCGTGCCGCAAGCTTGGCGATACTGGTGGTTTTGCCAACGCCCGTCGGTCCTATAACGGCGACCACCCCGCCTTCGTCCAGAATATTGTCATCGAGAACAGGTAGCGCCTGTGCCAGCGCCAGAGTCGAGCGCTCCGCTCCACTTCCTTCACCAGCCATGGCAGCCACCTGACGCGCAATATCCGCATCAAGCCCCATCGCTGCGTACCGACGCAACAAGCTGACGGTTTCCGGGTCGCGTTTGATTTCGTCGTTCCACGCCATACTGGACAGCTGATCTGACAGCAGCGATCGCATGCCCTTGATCTCTTCGCGAATCGCACCCAGCGCAGACTCGCGTGACCAGGCTGAACTGTCTGCTACAGAGTTTGCTGTAGTTGAGTTCGTTTCCAATGGCGGCTCAGACGTTGTCGCAACTTCGTCGGCATCGTCATCAAATAATGCAAATTCTTCAAAGGGATCATCGGCAGGACGGCTTGAGTGCTCCTTGTTCCCTGGAGCCTCATCGGTGAGCATGGGGTTTATCAGAGTTTCGTCATAGTCGACGGCAGCGACGACTTCAATACCTCCATCAACACGGCGATTGGACAAGATAACCGCATCGGGACCCTGCTCTTTGCGAACACATAGCAGTGCCTGACGCATGTTGTTCGCTATAAATCTTTTTATTTTCATAAATTATCCTAACTTGTGAATCTGTTTCTATGATCGGTTCGCTGCGTGCTATCCGACCGTTGCCACCATGCGTATCGGTTTGTCGTCCGGTACCTCGTTAAACGCCAGAACGTTCAGGTTCGGCAGCGAATGTCTTGCCAGTCGTGCAAACCATGACCTAAGGCGTGGTTCAACCAGCAGAACCGGCGTCTCTCCTGCCGCTTCCTGCCGCTTTGCTCCGTCCTGGAGCGCACTGTGTACGCGTTCAACCAGGTCGGGTTCAAAGCCGGGTCCGCCGTAGCTGGTGCCATCTGCAGACTTCGCATGTAAAGAATTTTGCAATATCTGTGCCAACTCAGGATCGAGGGTCAAAACCGGTAATTCATTTCGTAAGCCACTGATTTGCTGAACAATTGATCGACCAAGCGCGATTCTCACCTCGCCAGCTAAAGTGTCAGGATCCTGACTCTGGGTGGCTGTAGCCGCCAGAGATTCGACGATCTTGTGCATATTGCGTAGCGGAATCTTTTCGTTAAGCAGCGACTGCAGGACTTTCAGCAAAACGCTCATAGGCAGCGTCTTGGGAACCAGGTCTTCAACCAGCTTGGGCGAACTCTCGGCAACCAGGTCCAGCAGCTGCTGAGCCTCCTGATGACCGAACAGATCAGCGGCGTGATGCTGAATCAGTTTGCTCAGGTGAGTGGCGACTACGGTACTGGTATCCACTACCGTGTAACCGAGCGTTTGAGCGTGCTCCCGGTGCGCAGGCTCAATCCAGACGGCCTCCAGATCAAACGCGGGATCTTTGGTTGGAATACCGGCAAGCTTGCCAAATACCTGACCGGGGTTAATCGCAAGATCACGATCAATATGAACTTCGGCCTCGGCCACCGGAACGCCCATGATCAGAACCCGATAGACATTGGGCGCAAGCTCCAGATTATCGCGGACATGCACCGGCTGAATGAGAAACCCGATCTGCTGCGATATCTTCTTGCGAACACCCTTGATTCTGTTGAGCAGCTCCTTGCCGCCATTACGATCGACAAGCGGAATCAGTCGGTAACCGACTTCAAGACCAATCGCGTCAATCTGCGGAATGTCCTGCCAGCCAAGCTCAACAGGTTCGCTGGATGACGGCTTCTCAACGTCATCAACAACTTCCGGGACATGTGCCTGCTTGTGCGCCAGCCAGGCTCCGCCTCCGCAGGCCGCCGCAAGAGTCAGAAAGGCCACGTTAGGCATTCCGGGAATCAGACCCAGCATGGTCAGGATGCCAGCCGTGATCGCCAGCACGTGCGGATGGCCAAACAGCTGACCAATCACCTGATCGCCGAGGTTCTGCATACTCGACACTCGCGTCACGATGATCGCTACCGCTGACGACAGCAACAGCGAAGGAATCTGGGCCACCAGTCCATCACCAATCGTCAGCAACGTATAGTTGTGCATGGCGATACTCAGCGTCAGGTCATGCTGCCCCATGCCGATAGCGATACCGCCGATAATATTGATGAACAAGATCAATATGCCGGCAATGGCATCACCACGAACAAACTTGCTGGCACCGTCCATGGAACCGTAGAAATCGGCTTCTTCACGAATATCCTGCCTTCGCTGCTTGGCCTCTTCCTGCGTAATCACACCGGCATTAAGATCGGCGTCAATGGCCATTTGCTTGCCAGGCATTGCATCAAGCGTAAAACGTGCAGTCACTTCCGAGATACGACCCGCACCCTTGGTCACCACGACAAAGTTGATGATCACCAGAATCGAAAACACGACCAGACCAACGGCGTAGTTACCGCCGACGACAAAGTCACCAAAGGCCTCGATGACCTTACCTGCTGCACCTGTTCCCGTGTGACCGTTCAGCAGCACGACGCGAGTCGATGCGATATTCAATGCCAGTCGCAGCAACGTGACCACCAGCAGCACGGTTGGAAACACTGACAGTTCCAGTGGCCGACTCACATACACAACGGCGAGCACAATAACGAGAGACAAAGCGATATTGAAACTGAACAGTGCATCCAGCGCCAATGGCGGCAGCGGCAAAATCATCATCGCCAGAATCAATAGCAACAACAGCGGAGCGCCAAGACCCTTGGCACCGGCTTGCATCATTGACAGCAGTTCTGAAAATTTACTCATAGTTAGGCCTTGTCATCTGTAGAGTCATCGAAGCGCACGTTTGGCACTTCGGGTTCTGGTCCGCCTTCACGACGAACATGTTTAAGCTGATACACCCAGGTCAATACCTGAGCCACAGCTGAATAGAGCTGCGCCGGAATTTCCTGGTTCAATTCGGTGGTGCGGAACAGCGCACGAGCCAGTGGCGGTGCGGAGAGCAGCGGAATGTTGTTCTCTTTAGCCAGCTCACGAATACGTGCAGCGACCAGATCAGCACCCTTGGCAACTACCTGCGGCGCTCCCATCTTGTTTGGATCGTATTTGAGGGCCACGGCAAAGTGAGTCGGGTTGGTGACAACAACATCAGCCAGAGGCACCTGCTCCATCATCCGTGCATTCGCCTGCTCCATTTGCATCTGACGAATACGCGACTTCATTTCAGGGTTACCATCGGTTTCTTTGTGCTCGTCACGAACTTCCTGTCGAGTCATGCGCAGCTGCTTGGCGTGCTGCCAAAGCTGAAACGGCACGTCGATGGCGGCAATCAGCAACAGTGGCGTGCTGAACATCAGCAAGGCCTTTACGCCCAACGTGCCCGCATGACCGAGCGCCGTGTTTATCGGCTGCGTGCTCAGCGACAGGAACTCATTGGCAAACATGTTGAGAAACACAACGGCAAAGCCGCCCACAACCCCGAACTTGGCCAGCGCTTTGAGCAATTCAAGCAGGCCATTGGCGCTGAAAACCCTCTTCAGACCTTTAACGGGATTCAGCTTTTCGGCTTTGAAGGCGATCGCCTGAGCGCTGAAAGACCATCCGCCCGTCAGCGCCGGCGCGCAGATGGCGGCGACCATCACAACAATGAAAAACGGAACCAGAGATGACAGCGCCGTGGCGATGGCCTCGCCGAATACCGCAACCGGTGCCTTCGGATCCAGCAGCGCTGCGCGCTCATAGCTTAGCCCCTCCGATAGCGCCGTCAGGGCGTCGTGGGCCATGTCGTCGCCAAACACCATCAACGCAGCCGTCGATGCCAGCATCACGCACGCTGTATTCAGCTCCCTCGACCGGGGAACCTGCCCTTTCTTTTTCGCGTCGGCCAGACGCTTCGGAGTGGCCTGTTCTGTTTTATCCTGGGCGCTGTTCTCACTCATGGCACGAGAATCCCGAGCGCGTTCTCAAACGCCGTCATCATCAGGTCGATAAAGACCGATATGATATTCGGAACGCTAACCATCAGAATGACAAATCCAAGCACCATAGTGATTGGAAAGCCCACGGCAAAAAGGTTGAGCGTGGGCGCTGCCCGACTGATTACACCGAACGCAAGGTTAACAATCAGGAGCGCGGTCATCGCCGGCAGCGCAATTTTCAAAGCTCCGGCAAATATCTGACTACCCCAGAAAACCAGTTGTTTGAATCCGGTCGTCTCCAGACCTGAGCCGCCGACTGGAAGAAGCTCAAAACTCTTGGCCAGCGTATCAATGATCATGATGTGACCGTCGATGGCCAGAAACGCAAGCGTCGCCAGCACCATAAAGTACTGACTCACGACCGGAACATTGACGCCACGCTGCGGATCAACCGCAATGGCAAAGCCAAGTCCCATGCTCATGGCAGCCGCCTGGCCTCCCAGAATCAACGCGTCAAAAACCATCTGAAGCGCGAAGCCCATCCCGATACCAATGAGTAGCTGTTGCGCGGTAATCAAACCGCCTGCAACGCTCAGAGGCTCGACCTGTGGCGGTGGCGGAATGAGCGGTACGAGTATCAAAGTCAATGCGACGGAGATGAGGATACGCACACGGGGAAGGACCATGGAGGCACTGAACACGGGTGCTACCATGATCATGCCGAGAATCCGGACAAACGGCCAAAGATACAGGCCTATCAGCGCCTGCAGATCGACGCTGTTCAGAATCAGATTTTGACCGTTTACGATAGTGAACATTGCTTATCTACACACCCGTCAGCCGACCAAAGCCGGAATCGTGTAATAGAGCTGACGCGTAAAATCCAGCATCTTGTTCATCATCCAGGGCCCGCCGATCGCCAGAGCAGCAGCCAGCACCAGAAGTTTTGGAATAAAGCTCAGGGTCATTTCATTGATTTGCGTGGCGGCCTGGATCATGCCGACGAAAAGACCCACAGCGAGCGCTGACAGCAGCATGGGTGCGGCAATAATTACCGTCAATGCGAGCGCATTCTGGCCGATAGTCATGACTGTTTCGGGAGTCACGGCGTTATCCGAAGAAGCTGGCGGCCAGCGTGCCGACAACGAGCGCCCATCCGTCTACCAGAACAAACAGCATGAGCTTGAACGGTAGTGAAATAAGCATGGGTGACAACATCATCATACCCATAGACATCAGAACACTGGACACCACCAGGTCGATGATGAGAAACGGTATGAACATGAGAAAGCCGATCTGAAACGCCGTTTTCAATTCACTGATTATGAAACTCGGAATCAACAGCGTCATGGGTACATCTTCAGGAGAGGCCATTTCAGGAGCGCGAGCAATCCCTGACAACAAGGCGAGGTCTGTTTCGCGAGTTTGCGCCAGCATGAATTCACGCAGCGGAATACTGGCGGCCGACACGGCGTCCTGAAATTCAAGCTCTCCTGCCGCATAGGGCTGAATGGCGTCTGCGTTTATTTCTTTTAGTACGGGCCCCATGATGAACAGCGTCAGAAACAGAGCAACGCCAATAAGCACCTGATTGGGAGGCGTTTGGGCGGTACCCAAAGCCTGTCGCAAAATTGAAAGCACGATGATGATGCGGGTAAACGACGTCATGGCCAGAACCAGCGCCGGAAGTACCGTAAGCACTGTCATTAACAGCAGCACCTGAATACTCAGCGTATAGGACTGGCCTCCGTTTCCATCCGGGACGGCGGAAATCGCCGGTAGTCCGTCGGCATGAGCATCGATACCCAGCAGCATCACGGCGAGCAAGACAATAACCTGAATCATGCCGGCGCCCCGCGCAGTGACTTCACAAGCTTTTCTTTGAACGACTCATCATCGTGCGGCTGAACCGGCAACGGCTCCTCCAGGACATGTAATGTGTTCAAACCGGCGCTGCTAGCGCCAATCACGATTTGCTGCTCTCCAACCTCCAGCAACAGTATTCTTTCTTTGGGCCCCAGCGGCAGCGTAGCCGTCACTCTTAACTGACCGGCTGCAGGCTGATTAAAGCCCTGGGCACGCTTGAAAACCCACGCAAGCAATACAATTGCAGCCAGCACAAGTGCCAGGTTCAGTGTGACTTCAAGCAGGTTCGTACTCAGACCCAGCGAATCGGGCAGCGGCGGCGTGACTTCCTGTGCTGATGCGCCGATGCTCAAGTATCCTGCCAGGGCCAGTAGCGCGCCACGAACGGTGGTGTCAATCTGTGTCATCACTGTGATGCTTTCCCTATGCGCAGGTTCTTAATACGCTCACTGGGACTGACGACATCGATCACGCGAATACCAAAGCTCTCTTCGACAACCACAATCTCGGCCTTTGCGACGAGCGTGCCGTTGACCAGCAGATCCATAGGCTCATCGGCTGAGCGATCAAGCTCTACCACCGACCCCTGGTTGAGTCGGAGCAGGTCCCGAATCGTCATTTTGGTGCGCCCTACCTCCAGTGCCAGGGTTACGGGCACATCGAGTATCACCGCGAGATCCACTTCGTCGCCGGATGCGCGACTGCCGCTATCGGTCAGCTCATCAAACTGAGCGGGTTCCGCCGCCTGGGCAGCCGGAGCGGATGCCGGCGTCGTCGCCTCGGTTACGGGTTGTTCTTCTGTGTTGGTTTCCATCATCGTGCCTCGTCTTAAGGGGTTTCTTGATCATTTTCTGCAGCGCGACCGGCTACACACACCGCGTCCATACCGCGGGATTTTCCAAAGCGTCCATAGAGCACCGGAACGTCTTCGACGCTCAAACCGATGGTCGATGGAAGATCAACAGGAATCACGTCGCCTGGTAACAGGCTCAACATTTCGCGGAGAGTCAGCGGGACTTCCACAAGGTTTCCACGCACGGTCACGTCGACTTTTTGCAGACTCTGGCGCATGGTTTGATGAAATCGCTCTCGCTTGCGCAAACTGCCCTGGCCACTGGCTTCAAGCTTCGCCAGGACCGGTGCCAGCATGCTAAGCGGCATCACGATATGGCAGTCGTTGGCCTTTTCAGCAAGATTGATTTTCAGCTTGACCACCAGCATGAGTTCGGTGGGTGCCGCTACAGTGACCATCACCGGGTCCGTTTCAAAAGACTCCGCCGAAAAGATCAATGCGTCGATGTCTGACCAGGCAACGGTAAGCCTGTCGAGAATCAGATCCAGAAGCTTGCGGGACATGGCGACTTCGGAGGGCGTAATGTCGCGCTCTGCCCCGACATCAGATGGCTCACCGACACCGCCGAAATAGTTATCGACAAAATCGTATACAAGGCCTGCGTCCATGACGATAAGTGCCGTCCCTGGCAAAGACTCTACCGTGACCGTATGTATACAGATGGGCTTTTGCATCGTGGCAAAGTATTCGTCGTAGCGATGCCGCCGAATGCCGTCGATTTCGACCTGAACGTCCTGACGCAACAACGCGTAGAGTCCAGACTGAAGCTGTCGAGCGGCGCGGGTGTAGACATTGACCAGGGATGCCGGACAAAAACTCGACACGTTGCAACTCGACTTGAATTCGAATGCGCTGACTTCACCGCTCGCGGTAACACCGCCGTTTGTGTCAACGACACCGTCAGCAACCCCCGTTAAAAGAGCTCCGACTTCGGCTTTGGAGAGAACGTCGTTTTCGCTCATCGGTTATTGCACGACAAAGGACGTGAAGTACACGCCTTCGATACTGTTATTGCCGTGATACTTTTTCAGGACGCGACGAATCTCTTCTGACGCCATGGCCTGCATGGACTCAACGCCTTCATTGCTATTGACGGTGTTGTAGTCAATTTCCTTGAACAACATCAGAATGTTGTTACGAAGAATCGAGTGGTAGAGCTCCATCCCCGCGATGACTTCCTCATCGCGCGACATGACGTCGATACTGACTTTCAGATAATGGGATTTGCCGTTGGCATCCAGATTGACCAGAAAATCGGGATAGAAGGTAAAGAAGAATGCAGGTGAGCCGGCCTCCATATCCGAGGCTGCGGCCACGCCTTCTTCACCTTCTTCGCCTTCCACTGCAGCGGCCTGGGGTGGCTGACCAATCGAAATGATGCCCATAAAACTTAACGCGCCGATGGCTCCACCCGATACGACGAGCGACAGCACCAGTGGCATCATCAGCTTCTTAATCAAAGAGGGTTTCTTCTCTTCGGTACCCTCAGCGTCTTTTTCTTCCGCCATGACTTCGGTTTCCGTAAATGAATGACACAGGGTTCAATGCAAACACCGTGCCATTTCCGAAATCGCGGTTTATTACCAATATATTCAAGAGCTTGATGAGCCTTCGGTCGAGAAACAGAGCGTCAAAAACACGTCAGGATTTTGACGGTCACCACCCGTCCGCCGCATCTGTCAAATTATCGGCGGCGAAACCCGGGATACGGCAGCCACCCACCGGGCCTCGGCCCCGCTCACTCCGCGGCACGTAACGCTCTGTGCCTGCGAACACACGACCCCGATCATTCGATCGGCCTGCTGGCCGTAAATCCGCGATTGGCGTACTGCTAGACGAATTCATCGATCAGGGAACTGCTGCCAGCGTGCCCGCTTGATGAGGTCGTCACCGAATCGGTCATCACTGTCTCGCTACTGCCGGCGGACAGGCTTCCGGGCGAGTTTTTGGACAGTTCATCGGACGACTGATCACCGCGGTCACCTGCGGACGGTTCTCCCTGATCGGAAATATCGGCTTCGCCTAGCTCAAGTCCCTGCTGGGCAAACATCTCACGGAGTCGTGGTAGTGCGGATTCGAGTGCATCTCTTGCAGCCGGGTGTGCAGCCTGAAACAACAGCTGAGCCTGGTCATCCTGGACCGATATGCGTACATTGACGCTGCCCAGATGCGGTGGATCGAGCCGCAGTTCGGCCTGATTAAGCCCATTGT
>CAWUKD010000098.1:0-13179 GCA_963922815.1 uncultured Gammaproteobacteria bacterium | reverse complement strand
CCGTCGCCGTCGCGCGCCAGCCAGCGATCAATGCGGGCCTGCTGTTCATGCAGAAAGCCTGACACCAGAGACGATTCGACGCTATCGGCCTGGTGGCTCGCATACTCAGCTACCCGAATGCCGACAATACGACCAGCGACAATAGTTTCAGACAGGCTATTGCCACCCAGGCGATTGAATCCGTGCATGTCCCAGCACGCGGCCTCGCCAACGGCAAACAAACCCTTCATTCCATAGGCCTGGCCATCTTTATTGACCCGCACACCGCCCATTGAGTAATGCTGCGTTGGCCGTACCGGAATCAGGTCTTCAGCAGGATCGAGACCAAGAAAATCCTTGCAGATGTCGTACACCTCGCGCAGCTTTGTGTGCACGTGTTCTCGTCCGAGATGACGAATGTCCAGCCACAAATGCGTGCCAAAAGGTCCGTCGACGCCGCGTCCATCCCGAATTTGCGCCATCATGTGGCGACTCACGACGTCCCGACTGGCAAGCTCCTGCTTGTCCGGTTCAAGATTCACCATGAACCGGTTCATGTCGCGATCAAGCAGGTAGCCACCGTCTCCCCGGCAGCCCTCCGTCACGAGAATTCCGCTGGGCCACAATCCGGTTGGATGAAACTGAACGGCTTCCATGTTGCCAAGCGGTACAACCCCGGTCGCCAGCGCAATTGCGGTACCCGTGCCTTCATTGACAGTGGCGTTAGTTGTGTACTTACCGTAGATCCGGCCGTGCCCGCCCGTCGCGATCACCGTCGCTTTGGCTATAATGGAGCCGAGTTTGCCGGTACGCAAACACCGAACAACGGCACCGTGGCAGCGCTCACCGTCGTGAATCAGGCTCAGTGCTTCAATACGATCTCTAACGTTGATACCCAGGCGAACAACCTGTCCGTCAATCGCGTAAAGAGCAGCGTGGCCTGTGCCCGCGGCGGCATAGCATGTGCGCCATTTGGCCGTACCCCCGAAGTCGCGTTGCATGAGCAAACCCGCGTTGTCCTCCGACTCGGTAAGCTCGACTCGCCTGCCTTTAATGTGATGCGTCTGCCGGCCAGCCGTAACACGGGTCCAGGGCACGCCAAAATGCGCCAGCTCCCGCACGGCTGCCGGCGCCTGATCAACAAACATGCGCACAACTTCCTGGTCGGCGCCCCAGTCGGAGCCTCGTACGGTGTCCAGAAAATGGACGTCCGGATTGTCGCCTTCGCCCATTACGCAGTTGCCAAGTGCGGCCTGCATGCCACCCTGCGCCGCACAGCTGTGACTCCGGCGCGGCGGAATCAGCGATGCGATGATGACGCTATGGCCAGCGCTCGCCGCCTCGATTGCGCAGCGTTCGCCGGCGAGGCCACCGCCAATAACGAGCACGTCAGTGGTCAGACTCTCTTCCATGTCACTCCAGTACGAATTTAAACGGGGCCGGCACAAATCCAGCGAGCACCAGAAGGATCAGTGAGCCAAGAATAAGAAACACCCAAAAAATGATTTTCTCGATACGCCACAGCGTCGTACGCGACAGCCTGGCTCCGAGTCCCCACTTGACGGCCAGCCGGTAAAGCCCGACACCGGCATGAAACTCAACGCACAGAAGCAGCACGGCGTAGGGAATAATCAGACCGTCCCTGACTCGCGCTGTTGACGTCGCAGCTTCGATGCCGGTTATCTGACCGAACCACGGCGTAAACACATCGATCGCAATCAGCACCAGGTGAGCAAGCCCTAACACCAGCATCACCATGCCCGTGCGCACCTGCCAGATCCAGAGCCATGACTCCAGGTGAGGCCGCGTCATGCCAGTAGCGTCATCGCTATTGCTGCGCCGCTTGCCGACCGAACGCAAATTGTCGGCCATCGCCTTCATGGCGCGACGTTCACGCAGCTGCCGGGGAATCTTGCGTGCCGCGAACAGCGCATGAATCAGGAACAGTGCAAAAATAACGACAACGGTAGGCTGAGCGATGTAGAACTCTTCGAGCGTGCTCGCCAGCCAGTCGAAGCCACGCTCGCCAAACAAAATAGTGCCCACCAGAAACATGTGACCCCACATAAACACAGCGAGCACCAGGCCGCTGCCGCTGCTGATCAACTCAAAAAGCCATGCATGCGTTTGGTTGCCAGCGCCATCGGTCGTTTTAGTTGTGTGCATCAGCTGTTCTTATCCGACGTTGGGTGTTTGTGTTAATGAAATTTGCTTCGCATGAAATCAAATACTGAATCCAGTGTAAACACACTGGTACAAATTCGCTACGCACTTGACTCGCACTCTTTCAATTGCGATTGATACTCAATTACACGTGTGATTTTTGTCGAGTACTACCGCCTCACGTCCCGCATGTCACTACGTGAAGTCCATTACGAAGCTAAGTAATAGCCGCCAACGTGTTGACATTACAGCGCTACGAGCACGATGCTAGTTAGTGGATGAAAGCGATTGTTTCGCACACAAAACTACAGGGGGCTTCCATGGAAAAGTTAACGCTGCGTTGTACTTTTCTCATTACCGTTTTTTTCGCATTGTCTCTGACCGCGTGCTCCGGAGATGATGGTGCTGCCGGACCGCCCGGCGCTCCCGGCACCGCTGGCGCAACCGGACCGGCAGGACCGCCCGGACCCTCGGGCATTACAAGCGGCCTACCCGTCAGCAGTGCCGAACGAATCAACGTTTCCATTAACGACGTAACGATACCAGCGGGCGGCGGTGCGCCCATTGTTGAACTGACACTAACAAACGAACTGGGTCAGGGATTAAAGGACTTGCCGGCTGCCAATATTCGCTTCGTGCTTGCGCAACTGAGTCCTGGTACGGCGGGCGGGTCAAGTGAATGGCAATCGTATGTCAGCCGCAGTAGCAATGGTGTTCCAAACGCTCAGGCAACGACCGAAACGGCCACAGCCGGCACCTACGTCGATAACGGCGACGGCACCTATCAATATACGTTTGCAAACAACCTGACGGACTACGCCGCCGCACCCACGTACGACGCGTCGAAAACGCATCGACTCGGAATTGAGATCCGTACCAACAGTGGCGGCTTCTTGCCGGAGAACGTTCCGGCAAACAACGCGCCATACGACTTTGTGCCAGGCGGCGGTGCGCCGCTCTTTACGCGCCTCATCGTTGACAACGATACCTGCAACGCGTGTCACGACAACCTGGAGTTTCATGGAGAGGCGCGCTTCGACATTGAGTATTGCGTCCAGTGCCATAACCCGTATTCGCGTGACGAGGACTCCGGAAATACCGTTGACATGAAGGTTATGGTCCACAAGATTCACTACGGTGTAAACCTTGAAACCGGCTACACCATCTTTGGTTTTGGCGGCACACCGCACGACTATTCGGGCGTTGTTTTTCCGCAGGACGTGCGCAACTGTACAACCTGCCATGAAGAGTCCGATACCAATACACCTCAGGCCAGTAACTGGCGCACGGTCGCCAACCGCGAATCCTGCGGCTCGTGTCACGATGACATCGATTTCGCCTCGGCAACCGATGGTCATCCAGGTGGACTGGTCTTCACCGACGATACCCAGTGTCTCGACTGTCACGGCCCGACAGCCACGGTCAATGGCGGAGAGGTACAGACCGCACGCGCTCACGAAATCCCTGAGATGCTGGCCGGGGAAGCGTTCAAATTTAACATCGTGTCGGTCACCGACACGTTGCCTGGTGATACGCCGAGCGTAACAATCTCAGTAACCGACCCGACCAACGGCGACGCGGCTTACGATCTTCACGCTGATGAAGCATTTACAACCTGCGCGTTCGGCGCCAGTCGTCTGGCGGTCGGCCTGGCATGGGATACACGAGACTATGCCAACGTCGGTAGTCAGAGCTCTCCCGGCCTGCCGGTATCAATGAATCCACTCAGTGCGTGCGGTGGTTCGTCAGTCGACAATGGTGACGGCACCTTTACCGTCACGTCGCCGGTCGCCATTCCGGCGGGTGTTACCGGCACATTGGCCGCGACGCTTGAAGGGCACCCGGCGGTTGAAATCGACGGCTCAACCGCGCGCATAGCGGTGACTAACGCGATCGCTTACGCGGCGGTCACGGACATGGAGCCTGTAGCACGACGCGAAGTGGTCGACATCGAAAAATGTGACCAGTGTCATAACCAGCTGTCCATGCACGGCAACAACCGCACGGACAGCCCGGAAGTGTGTGCAACCTGCCACAACGGCAACGTGACAGACATCAACCGACGTGCGGGCGACTGTGCTACCGCGTTCGGCACCGATGACGTGTCCGTTGATTTCAAATTCATGGTGCATGCCCTTCATGCCAGCGGAGCCATCGGTACACCCTACGACGTGTGCGGATTTGGCAACCGTCCGGTCAGCCTCGACTTCCATTACCCGGGCAAGCTGCAGAACTGCGAGGGCTGTCATAAAGCCGACACGTATTATCCGGTGGATCCTTCTGCTGTTTTGGGGACCACGATCGATGCCAACGACCCGACGATCTTTACTGACGATCTCGCGGTGTCACCGAACTCGTCGGTCTGCAGCTCGTGCCACAACAGTGAGCTGGCCAAAGTCCACATGACGCAGAATGGCGGCGACTTCGAAGCCACCAAGACGGCAGACGGCGCGCTGATATCGTCCGGCGTAGAGTCCTGCCAGCTGTGTCACGGTGAAGGACGGTCCTCGGACGTCAAAGAAGCGCATGGAGTTGGCAACTTCCCGTTCAACTAAGTGATACGAGGCACCGCCTGTGCGGTGCCTCAATTCTGACCACTACTGCGAAACGCATACGGAGCTCTGTCTTTTCAATGAAGCACTCAAAGCTCACCGCACTTGGCTGCATTTGCATCGCCGCTTTTCTGACGGTCAACGGCACGGCTGAGAACACCGGCGACGACGATTCCGAAGCGGCTCCGTCCTACAGTCGAAAAGGTGCCGATACCTGCCTGAGCTGTCACGACGACGATCAAACGGTACTCGCTGTATTTCGCACGGTGCACAGCGCTCCGGGCAACGAGCGCTCACCGTTCGGGCAGGGCCAGCTTCAGTGTGAGGCCTGTCATGGGCCCGGCGGCGACCATTCAGGTCGTGTACGGCGCGGGCAGGAACGGTCGGCCATGCTGTCTTTTCTGGAAGCGGACCCTACTCCGGTCGAGGATCAGAATCGTTTGTGCCTGAGCTGTCACGAAGCCGATACGGGTGTTGCCTGGCACGGCGGCTCACACGACGCTGGCGAGGTCAGCTGTGCGAGCTGTCACACCGTGCACACGCCGAAAGACCCGATGAGCCACCCGCTAACCCAGAATGAGACCTGCTTTTCATGCCACGCCGAGCAACGAACGGAGTCTCGCAAACCGTTCTCGCACCCGTTGCATGAAGGCACTATGGACTGCGCGAGCTGTCACAACGCGCACGGCGGCACGGCCGCCGGTGATCTGGTCGAATCCAATATTAATACCACATGCTACTCGTGCCACGCAGAAAAACGCGGGCCGTTCCTGTGGGAACACGCGCCGGCCACAGAGGACTGCATGAGCTGCCACGCGGCGCATGGATCGAGTCAGCCAGGCATGCTGACGAGGCGCGCGCCATTATTGTGCCAGAGCTGTCATTCGCAGGACGGTCACCCCAGCGTAGCACTTGGCGTTGAAGGGTTACCGGAAGGTAGCGCTTTGCCGTCGGCCTTACTGCTCGGTAACAGCTGTATGAATTGCCACTCCCAGGTTCACGGTTCAAACCACCCGTCCGGATCCCGATTGAGTCGATAACATGCGTATAAAGAACATTGCACGCCAACTATCCTCTGCACCGTGCTCAGACTCAGGCAAGACGGCGGTCGTCGTCGGCTCGGCCTTGCTGGCGCTCTGTACGGGAGTTGGCGCACGTGCCGCCGATGTGGACGTATCGGGCTGGGCCTGCGAATCGTGTCCGTTTGACAGCGGCTATCGCGCCGAGTACAGCGCCGGCGCGGCTCACGTCAGCGACGACGCGGCAAAATTCGGTGACGCGACAGGCTATAACGACAAAGGCTTCTACGCGCTACTCGATGGCGACGGTATCTATACCACTGACGATCATCGTCTCGCCTGGGTGCTCGAACGCCTTGGACTCGACTCCCGCAGCGCGTCGCTGAATGGCGGCAAGCCTGGCACGTTTGATTACTACTTCGATTATCAGCAGCTTCCGCATTTTATTTACGACACAACGGCCACTGTCTTCACGGGCTCGGGCAATAGTTTACTGACCAAACCCGGAAACTGGGTAGACTCTGGTCTGACCAGTGGTTTCACGGCACTGCCAGGTAGCCTGCAAAGTCGAAGCATCGAGAACGAGCGGCAGACGGTTGCGCTCGGCGGCCGTTTCCAGCGCGGCACCTCGCCGTTCAGATTTACGGCCGACTACCGTCATCAGCAGCGCGACGGCAATCAGATTATCGGCGGCTCGTTTTACACCCAGAGCGCTTTGTTGCCAGCCGCTGTCGACTATCAGACGGACGACTTTGACCTTGACGTTCGATACGTTGGCACCAACGGACATATCCGTATCGGATACCATGCGGGCTGGTTCCGTAACAACGCGTGGGCCGTCACATGGGACAATCCGTTCTCAGCACCCGCCGCCGCCTCGCGCGGTCGCCTCGCTCGCGAGCCGGATAATCAATATCAGAACATTTCGCTATCGGGCGCCTATCGGTTTGATCGCTACAACACCGTTGTATCGGCCTCGTCGGTATTCGGGCAAATGGAGCAGAATGATGATCTGCTCCCCTACACCATCAACCCGGACCTGGTCGGCACACCTCTGCCCCGTGAACGGCTCGGCGGCTCCGTCGATACATCGCACGTTGCGCTGTCGCTGGTTTCAAGACCCCACCGCCGCGCCCGTGTGCGCCTTGGCTGGACCTACGACGAACGTGACAACCAGACACCACGCGAACAGTGGCAGGGCGTCATTCTGGACAGCTTCGATTCCGGACGCCTCGAGAGTAACGTACCCTACAGCTACGAGCGCCAGAAACTGAACGCAAGAACCACCTTTGATGTTATCAATCGGGTCAGGCTTTCCGCGGGATACGAGCGAACCGACACGGACCGTGAATTTCAGGAAGTGGCCGAACAAACTGAAGACGATACGTGGGCACAGCTGCAGTGGCGTCCCCGACAACTCTGGCAAGTCAGAGTCAAAGGTGGCACGGCCAAACGCACGATCGACCGATACAATACGCAGGCGCCGGTTGCGCTTGATCAGAATCCGCTGCTACGCAAATATAATCTCGCGTATCGCTTCCGCGAATACGGCAGTCTGACGGCTTCAGCGACCCTGCCTAACGCCCCGATTACGCTGAGCGCGTCGGTGCGCGCATCGGACGACAGCTTTACCCAGTCGCTGCTCGGTCTGCAATCGAACGACGAGTTGAACTACAACGCCGACATCGACTGGCTGGTGAATGACAGGACCACGCTCTATCTTGGCGCCGGCTGGGACCAGATGGACGCCACACAAAGCGGCAGCGAACTGTTCGGTCAGCCCGACTGGACGGCGCAGCACGAAGACGACTTCTTTACCACCACTGCGGGGCTGATCATCAAGGGAATTTCAGACAACATCGATTTGCTGCTGGATTACACGCACACCGATGGCGACAGCCGCATAACGCTCGATTCCACTAACAGCGGCCTCTCGGCCTTTCCCAAACTGCAGTCGAGCCTTGATAGTGTGCGCCTTCGCCTCGTGTACAAGAAGTCGGAACGCCTTAAGGCCACGGCCCTGATCCGATACGAGGACTTTCACACTACCGACTGGGCGCTGACCGCACCGGACACGATCCCGACGGTGCTGACGCTGGGCGCCGACCCCTACGATTACAGCGTGTTCCTGATCGGCCTGCAGTTCAGCTATTCGATTGGCGAACGGTCTATATCACTGCCTGAGTGAGCGTTCGAGGCGCCATTACGTAACGCGGCAGCGCTTGCCCTGCGCGCTTTCAGTTCGGAACACCATTCTTCAGGCGGCGTACAGCTGCCCTATGTCCATATAGATCTGATAGTGGCTGATCTTGTCGTTCTCAAGTGCAAACGTATCGGCGAACGGTACGGTCAGGTCGCTGCCGTCATGACGAGTGTAGGTAACCGTGCCCCAACACACCACGATGCCAGGCTGGCTGACCACCTGCCGTAGGGTGTGACTAAGCGCTTTGATGCTGGAAAAGAACCCCGAAACAGCGTCGATAATGGTGGCGCGTCCTGCGACCGGCGGCGCGTTTCCAAAGACAAACACCGCATCATCGCTCAGAAAACCGGCAAACGCTTCGGCGTCCTTCGCATCGATACTCACAAACAGATCGTTCAGCCAGTGCAGCTCAAGTGACGTCTGCGTTGCGGATTCGGTTACGCTCATGTGTTCCTCCGGAGTAGGTTAACGAATCGGATTATAAAAGATGACGGCAGTCCGCCCTCTATTCAACAACGTCTGCGGCCGAGTCATCGTGCGGTTCGTCGTCGGGCAGCGTATGAGCAACCCCCTTGTGGCAGCTGATACACGACTCACCCTCTTCGACCGCCTGAGTATGTTTGCGGCGGGCGCGACGTTCCTGAGCTTCGAGATTCATTGCATCAAAGGCATGGCAGCTGCGGCACTCGGCCGAACCGTTGCCCTCCATGCGACGCCATTCCCGTTCGGCCATCGCCAGTCGATGGGCATCGTATTTTTCACGTGTATCAATGGTACCCGCCAGCTCATGATAGACGTCCTTGGTCCCTGAGTAGGCCTTCCGGAAGGTATAGGCAAACCAGTCGTCATGCGGCAGGTGGCAGTCCTTGCAGTCAGCTCGCACGCCGGACGCGTTATTAAAGTGTGACGACGCCTGGTATTCGGGGTAGGTGTACTCGGCCATCGCATGGCAGCTCGTACAAAACTCGTTGGTACTGGTAACCGACATGGTCTTGTTGAATGCACCAAGCGCGAGTACGCCCAAAAAGAACATCAAAAACCCGCCAATCGGTATACCCAGCATCCAGCGTTTACCTGGCAATCTCCATAGTGTGCTTTTTTCGCTCAATGGACTCCCCCGAATCAGTCCGTACGATGAAACCGCTCGCCTGTGTGGTTATTGCTGGCTTGCGTAGTAGTGACTTAACGCCTCGAAATCGTCGGCAGTCAGTCCGTCCATTTTTACTTTCATTTTCTTGGGTTGTTCACGCGCTTCAGTGCGGTATTCCTCAAAGGTATTGATCAGATAGTCGATCGGCTGTCCGGCCAGAATGCTGGCATCGTCTTCGGGATTACTGCCGCCGTCGCTGTGGCATCGCTTACAGCCGTTATTATGGAGCGCTTCACCGGCTTTGGCCTTTTCCGGATCGAACGCCTGCTTCATGGCGACAAACTTGAGCTCGGCAAAATATTCGGCCAAAGCGCTGATATCGTCCTCCGCCAGATTCTTTGTAATTGTGCACATATCGGTAGCCGCACGATCAGTATCTCCATGCCGGTATTCACTCTTGGCACATGGCCGCGCACCGTCGAGATACGCGTACAGAGCATCCTCGTGAGAGCCCACCGGGAGTCCGGCAATCGTTGGCATGTCAGGCGAGTGACTGACACCGCTCGTTCCGTGACACCCCTCGCAGTCCTTAACCAGGGCGGACAGATCGGCGGCTCCGCTGGCTGCAGTAATAGCAAAAAGACCCGCAGCGAGACCCGCAGAGAACATTTTATTCTTAACCATAGCCAACCCCCTGACTTCAGACATTACTCTACGGCTACTGTATAACTGGGCGCTGAAAGAAAGGTATACGTAACCTCCCCTACATCAACAAGTCTCGCCACTCCGTTCGTCTCGGCGTGTTACACTTCAATTTCGCAACAACTCTAAAGTCCTGATTGAAATAGTATTTATTGAATACTATCTGAAACTGCATAACCTACGGAAACTACCTGTGTCTACGGAAACTCTGGAACCTGATTCACGCGCCCTGTCTGGAAAATCACCTGGCGCTACCGCGAAACGTCTGTTTCTGGCGACCCGCCCAAAATTTCTGACAGCGTCACTTCTGCCCGTGCTGGTCGGCTTTGCCTGGGGCTATCATCAGGGGGGCCCGTTCGACGGATGGGTACTCTCGCTGGCTTTACTCGCAACCGCGCTGGTTCACGCGGCGAGCAACGTTTACAACGACGTCGGCGACGACGTCAACGGTACGGACGTGAATAACCAGACACATATTTATCCGTTTACCGGGGGCTCGCGATTCATTCCTAACGGGATCATGAGCCGCGGCGAAATGGCGCGCCTGAGCTACTGGCTCTTCGGCACCTCACTAATTGTTGGCCTCGCGCTCGTCTGGCTCAAGGGTATGCCTGTCGTCTGGATGGGGCTGGCAGGAATTGGCCTCGGGGTTTTGTATTCGATGCCGCGCATTCAGCTCATTGCACATGGCCTCGGCGAACTCGCCGTCACGATAGCGTTTGGGGTGATTCCGGTTAACGGTGCCGCCTGGCTGGTCACCGGCACCTTCGATACCACGGTCATGTGGCTTTCGCTCTCGGTAGGCCTGTGGGTTGCAGCCATCCTCCAGATCAACGAGGTGCCCGATATTGAGGCGGATGCAGCCGCTGGCAAACGCAACTTCGCCGTACGGGTTGGTGCGCGTGGCGTAGCCGTGGTCTATGCACTTATGCAGATACTGGCCTTTGCGATTCTCGCCGGCCTCGTTGCGACCGGTCGATTTTCCGTTACGCTGTTGATCATACCGGCCCTCCTGTTGCTGCCTGCATTTCGCGCAACGACGCTGATCACACCGCCGCCACACGACAAACTCGTGGATGGCATCAAGATGACGCTGGCCATACAGCTGGTCGGATGTGTGTGGCTGGTTATCTACCTGATGCTGCTGGCCTGACCGTTGGCCTGACAGCCGCGGGTCCTGAAAAGACAGCGTTTCCGTGCCGACAAGCTTCGATCCCGGAATGAACCGATGACCGCGGGAGCAATACACACGGAACGCAGCGAACCTGTCGAGGTACCGCAGTAACAGCTACGCCGACGAACCGGCACTAGTCCCTGGACAGGTCCTCAAGCGCCCTGAGCACATCGTGACGACTGACGATACCGACCATCTGATCATTCTGCATGACCGGATAGCGACGGAACGACGAATTCAAAAACATCTGCGCCAGTTCCACTATGCCCGTCTCGATATTAATCGTCTGAACGTCGCGGCTCATATATTCAGAAACGCGACCGCCCTGATCTCCGTAATACCCGCTTTGCACCGCAATCTTCAGGCAATCAAGTTCGGTGATCATACCGGCCAGGTTGCCAAGATCGTCGATAACGGGGGCGCCGGATATGCCGTGTTCGATCAGCTGACTGATCGCGTCAAGTACCGGCATGTCGGGCGTAAAGGTGATGAGCGATGCGCTCATGTAGTCAGCTACTTTGCAAGATTTAGGCATGATGACTCCCACTGGATTGGGCCTGCGTTTTACGTTTTGGACACTTACCGGAACACAAAGCGCATCCCCCTGCCTTGTTCAGCCCGCCGCAGCTGCCGCTGATCGGACGACGACCAAATAACACGCCAACACCCATCGCAATGATGACGATCAGCAGAATCGCCAGACTGGCAAGAAAAGTAATAAATGTGTTCATGGTGCCACCGCGAACAGCTCTGAGAACAGCGGCGTACGGCTTTCGGTAAAGCCGTCAATCGTGTGCACAATAAACAGCGCCGCTACGCCGTTCTCAACCGCCAGATCGAATCCCGCATCGGGACCCAGTACGGTGAAGGCAGTCGCCAGAGCGTCCGCCAGCATGGCCGAGCGCTCAACAACAGTAACCGATGCGAGCGTGTGCGTGACGGGCTCACCCGTGCGAGGGTCGATCGTGTGCGAATATCGCTTACCGTCGTGTTCAAAATAATTACGATAGTTGCCCGACGTCGCCACCGAGCGATTGTCGACGCGTAGCACCGTATGAAGACTGCGCTGATTGGCCAGCGGACGCTCCACCGCAACAGACCATGTCCGCATTCGGGCGTTATGGCCCCGGGCACGCAGCTCGCCGCCAATTTCCACCAGGTAGTTGACGACGTTACGTGCATCGAGCAGCCCGGCCAGATGGTCGACGGCGTAACCCTTGGCAATCGCCGACAGATCAACATGTACCTCGGGAATGCGTTTGCGAACCGCCGGTGGATCAGCACGCAACTCAAGCCGCTGATGGCCGGTAATTTGTCTGACTCGCTCGATGTCGGCACGCATGGGCGGCTCTGCGCGCATGGGCGTCGGGCCGAAACCCCACAATTCGACGAGCGGCCCTACCGTGACGTCAAACGCTCCGTCGGTCATGCGACTGATATCCTGCGCTGCCTTCAGAACGGCATACGTCTCTGCGCTGATCGAGAACCAGTCGGTCCCGGTACCGTGATTAAAACGAGAAATTTCGGACTCCGTGCGCCAGGTCGACATCAGATTTTCAATGCGCTCCAGGGCATCGGATACTTCAGCCGAAATCTCGTCGCGCTCCGATGCTTCCACCGTATCGACGATCTTGATGCTGTAACTCGTACCCATAGCCGAGCCGGTCAGTTCATATACGGGCGCGCCGTTATCCGTACAGCCAGTCTGGACCAGCAGCATCAGCAGCAGGCTGAGGAAAGTTGAAACCTGGGCACCTGTCCGGCGCAACGGCGTATGCGAACAATCAGCGCGTGTGACTGAGCACCGCGCCGTGTAAGCAAGCCGTTCTTTGCGAGCACACGCTGCCACGCTGGCCAAACTGAGATTGGCAATTGCAGGCCATGCCACAGGTAGTCGCTGGCGAGCTGCAGCGCCTTCTCGTTTCGGACTAAGTTTACTGGACACGGTGTCAGCCGCCGAAATCGTCGAGCAAGATGTTGTCGCGTTCCACACCCAGATCCTCAAGCATATTGATGACGGCCGAATTCATCATTGGAGGCCCGCAAAGGTAGTATTCGCAATCCTCCGGAGCCGGATGGTTCTTCAGATAGTTCTCGAGGACAACCTGATGGATGAAACCAGTGTAGCCGACCCAGCCGTCGTCAGGCTGAGGTTCCGATAGCGCGGCGTGCCATTCGAAGTTATCGTGAAGACGGGCGAGCTCGTCGAAGTCCTCAACGTAGAACAATTCTCTAAGGCTGCGGGCACCGTACCAGAACGTCATTTTGCGCTGCGTGCGTGCCCGCTGCAGCTGATC
>CAWUKD010000097.1:0-13616 GCA_963922815.1 uncultured Gammaproteobacteria bacterium | reverse complement strand
TGCCATTGCGCTGTCCTTTGTCGATGACACGGCGCGCGCCGCGATCGGTCGTGAGTGCAGATAATTTTGTATGTCGAGCGCCATCAGGTTAACCGTCTGATACCGTCGTGCAGGCTCAACCTCCAGAGCCTTCAGCGTGATCCAGTCCAGATCGCCTTCGATGGTTTTCAGCCAGGTGCGAAGCACGATTTGCCGCTCTTCAGCCAGCTCCTGCTGCTTGCCAGATGCGGCCAGTTTTGCGCTCGGCCGGGTCGTCGCGCCTTCTTCAATCGACTTGCGAATAGACTCGCCGCCCATACCGTCAATCGAGTAAGGCAACAGACCCGTCAGCAGCTGAAACAGCACAACTCCGAGGGAGTACACATCGGTACGCGTATCAATTGAATGAACGTGGCCAGACGCCTGCTCCGGGCTCATATGACTGGGCGTTCCCATGACCTGCCCGTAGCGAGTCTCGGTGGGATCATCATTCAGGGTGGCATCGAGCGCTTTGGCGATGCCAAAGTCGATGACTTTTACCAACGGTATACCATCCTGCTCGCTGACCAGAATGTTGGACGGCTTCAGATCGCGATGGACAACGCCTTTCTGGTGCGCGTGCTGAACCGCCGAACACACGTCGCAGAAAAGCTCCAGGCGCTGCGTAATCGACAGCGCGTGTTGGTCGCAATAGGTGGTGAGCGGCTCTCCGCTTACCAGCTCCATTACGAAATAGGGACGCCCCTGGTCGGTTGTTCCCCCATCGAAAATCTTGGCGATATTGACGTGATCCATCACCGCCAGCGCCTGGCGCTCAGACTCAAACCGATTGATGACATCACGGGTATCCATGCCTGGCCGAATCACTTTCAGAGCTACTTTGCGGTGCACAGGTTCGTGCTGCTGCGCGGCATAAACAACGCTCATGCCGCCTTCGCCAATCTCTTCAATAATATCGAAGGGCCCGACCTTTTCAGGCATCTGCTCGTCAAACAGATTGTCGGCCGCATTCTTTATCGCGCGCGCGGCCAGGTGGGTTCTTTCGGCTTCCGCCAATCCCTCGCCCGCACTGATCAATCGCTCTACCTGCGCGCGAAGTTCAGCGTTCTGGCCGCACTCCCTGTCCAGAAAGCGCGAACGCTCCTCTGACTCAAGGTCACATGCCCCAAAGAATATTTCGGTGAGCCTGTCACCGTCAGTCGATTTCATGCAAACACACCTGCCACCGGGGTGTTACTTCACCCATATGGGTGTCAGTAAAATATAGTCGTTTCTATATCGAAGCTCCACCTCCTCGCTACACTCATAGTCCAAACCCGCCCCGACGGGCCCCGTTTCCGGATCCAGGTGCGCTTGTTTTGCGGCTTTGCGTCACAGAATTGACGCGCTACTATGCACAGCCACCGGGCACATCAGCCTTCCTGCACCGCGCACCAATCATCGGGAGTACACCATGCTTGTCTACGCCTCCTGCCACTGTCAGGCCGTCAAAATTGAAATGGAAACCGATGCGCCAGTGACCGCCTACCGGTGCAATTGCTCGATTTGCGACAAGTCCGGCTTTTTGCATCTGATCGCATCAGCCGCCAGCTTCAAGCTGCTCAAGGGCGAGGACAACCTGGCTTGCTACACGTTTAACACGGGCGTGGCAAAACACTACTTCTGCAAAACGTGCGGCATGCGACCGTTTTACATTCCCCGCTCAAACCCCGATGGCTTTTCAGTGAACGCGCGCTGCCTCGACCCGATACCCGACGATCTGATCATTAAACCTTTTGACGGTCGCAACTGGGAGGACAACGCGCACGCGCTTCAACATCTTGGTCAGGAAGACAACCCGGGTGACTGACACCACCTCCCGCCGCAAAGACCAGCTCGACGGGCGGCGCCTGAACACTTTATTGCACTGAACAGTGCGACGATGATCATCGCTCGGCTGACGCGTACACCCATAGCACGGCACGCCTGCAGTTTAACGGCGCGTGACAGGATGCTGACCTGGTTAAAGCGGATTCCGCAGCGTTACTGAGTAGTCCGGGATTCGCGGGCCTGCTGCCGCGACAGCTTCAGATTGACTCTGGCCAGCATTTTCTTGGCCCGAATCCAGTCCGGGGACATCGCCAGTGCCTGGGTGTAGTCGCTACTGGCGGCCTGGAAGTCTTCCAGATACTCGAACGCCAGTCCGCGGTTCAGATAAGCGACGTGTGGGCGGCGCGAGTCTTTGGCAATGCCCTGCGTGTATTCCAGCACCGCGTCCTGATAGCGCTGTTGCCTCACATAAATATTGCCAATATTAATGTGCGTTTCACCCTTATCGCTGGCCAGAGACAGCGCCTCATCGTATGACAGCTTGGCGTCCTCCATGGCACCGGACGCGGACTGCAATATGCCTTTGTTAACGAGCGTTGCCGCCCGATCGTCGCGCGTCAGAGTAACCTCCTCCAGCGCCCGGCTGCAGACCTCAACGTCGTGGCTTGTAGCCGCATTCATGGTTACCGCAAGTTCAGCCCGTGTGAAACACTCTCGACCAAAATTCGAATTGCCTATGACGGTGGTCGACTGGGCCGAAACCACGCCGCATTCCAGCACCGAACAGGCCAGTGCGAAACAGGCCAGCGCCAGCGGACGCAATGTTCCGGATGAGCGGCAATACCGCCCGATTCGTACCTGTTTTATTGAACCGTACATGCTTTCTTTCTAACCAATCGACGGGCACTCGTCAAAAATTGTGGTTCGGGATCAGCTAACGCCCTGATTTCATTCAGGGCCATCCCGTCCTGCTGCGGATTAAGGTTAGTCCACCTGAGGCGTTCCGGGTTATACTCTGGCGCTGCGCGAACGCGCAAAGTAATGATTAACAACGATTTAGAGGAAAAATTATGCGTTGGGAAAAGGGGCGCAGAAGTAAAAATATCGATGATCGCCGGGGTCAACGCGTCAAGCGGGGCGCAGGAATCGGGGGTGGCGCCATCATTATGGCTCTGGTCGCTATTTTTCTTCTTAATAAAGATCCGGCTACGGTGATGCAGGAAATGGGCCAGCGTCAGCAGCAGCCACAGGGATCATCCACAGGCCAGATCCAGCAGACTGAACAGGAACGGCAGATCAAGGAATTTGTGTCGGTGGTGCTTGCCGACACCGAGGACGTATGGGATCAGGTATTTGCCAACGCCGGTCAGCGCTATCCACGACCTACCCTGGTCATTTATCGTGACGTCACCCAGACCGCATGCGGCACGGGCCAGGCAGCGAGCGGACCGTTCTACTGCCCGGGTGATCAGCAGCTGTATCTGGATCTTAGTTTTCTGGAGCAATTACAGAGAATGGGCGCCAGCGGAGACTTCGCGCTCGCGTACGTGGTCGCACACGAAGTGGGCCACCACGTTCAGACCGTAACCGGAGTTTCCAACCAGGTTCGCCGCGCACAGTCACAGGCGCGCAGCAAGGCCGAAAGCAATCAGATCCAGGTACGCATGGAGCTGCAGGCCGACTGCTACGCTGGCATGTGGGCTCGCAAAGCACACGAACAGCGCCAGGTACTGGAAGAAGGCGACATTGAGGAAGGACTTCGAGCCGCCGCCGCTGTTGGCGACGATCACATCATGAAATCGGCCGGCCGCCGCGTCGTGAAAGAAGCGTTCACGCACGGCTCCTCGGAAGAACGCATGTACTGGTTCCGTCGCGGCCTGGAAACAGGTGACGTCGGCTCCTGCGACACGTTTAGCAGCTAGGCAAGACCGCTTCGCTACTAAAACAACGGGCCGCGCAGCAATCTGCGCGGCCCGTTTTCGTTTTACATGTCTTCAAGCTCGAGCCAGCGCCCGGTAGCAAGGTTCAGGTTCTGCTCGGTTTCGGCAAGCTGATCCAGCACTTCCTGCACCACCGTATAATCCTTGTTATAAAACCCGTCAACGAGCGTTTGCGCGCGCAGCTCTTCCAGCCGGCTTTCGAGTTCGGCAATCTTGTCGGGAAGCTGATCGAGTTCGCGCTGAAGTTTGTAGGTCAGTTTCGTTTTCTTTACAGGTTCCGCCGCCTTTCGCGACTCGGCTTCTTTGCGCTCGGCGGCCGCCCGCTGTTCGTCCTTGATTAACAGCTGCCGGTTGCGGGCGTGCCAGTCGCTGTAGCCACCTACATAGTGTTCGACTTTGCCCTGCTCTTCGAAGACCAGCACCGATGTAACCACATTGTCCAGAAACTGACGGTCGTGACTGACAATAATCAGCGTACCGTCGTACTGAACCAACTGCTCTTCGAGCACTTCGAGCATCTCGACATCGAGATCATTGGTAGGCTCATCAAGCACGAGCAAATTGGCGGGACGCGTGAGCAGTTTGGCCAGAAGCACCCGGTTTCGTTCACCACCGCTCAGCGCGCGAATGGGCGTCATCGAGCGTTTGGGTGAAAACATGAAGTTCTTCAGATAACCCACAACGTGCGTCTGCTTGCCACCGAGCGCGATATAGTCCCGACCTTCTCCGATGTATTGCACAATCGTCTGATTGCCATCGAGCTGACGGCGAATCTGGTCAAAATAGGCCGTTTCGAGATGAGTACCCAGCTTGACCGTTCCTGCGTCGGGCTCAAGCTGACCAAGCAAAATGCGCAGCAGCGTACTCTTGCCGACACCGTTGTTACCAATCAAACCAATGCGATCACCTCGCATGACCTTGATTGAAAATCCGTTAATCAGCGTCTCGCCGCCATAGCCGTGCGAAATGTTCCGGGCGGTAATGACTTTCTTGCCTGACAAATCCCCGCCTTCAATGTGCATACGGACCTTGCCCGCCCGCTTGATCCGCTCGCCGCGCTCCGCCCTCATCGATTCAAGTGCCCGTACGCGGCCTTCGTTGCGGGTCCGTCGGGCCTTGATGCCCTGCCGTATCCAGGTTTCTTCCTGTGCGAGCTTCTTGTCGAACAGGTCGTTATGAGTATTTTCCGTAGAGATGGCCTCCTCCCGATGCCTTAAGAACTTGTTGTAGTCGCCAGTCCAACTGGTTAGCTGTCCGCGATCGAGTTCAACAATTCGGGTGGCGAGCTTTTGCAGGAACAGCCTGTCGTGAGTAATAAACACGATACATCCGTCGTACGAGCTCACCCGTTTTTCCAGCCAGGTAATTGTGCTGATATCGAGATGGTTCGTAGGCTCATCCAGAAGCAGTATGTGCGGCCGCGACACCAGCGCCTGCCCGAGCGCCACACGGCGCTGCCACCCGCCCGACAGGTCACAAAGCCGCTTGTCTGCGGGAAGCTCAAGCTGCGCAACAATCGTGTCCACCTGCTGCTCGGGCTTCCAGCCACCACCGGCCTCAATCCGTCGCTGCAGCTCCTCGAGCTCATTGAGCTGGTTGGGCCGGTCGGACTGATGGGACAGCGTCTCGTATTCGGCGATCAACGCAATCTGATCTGCCAGGCCGAGGGCCACAACGTCGCGGGCAGTCATTTCAGATAATTCAGGCAATTCCTGGCGCAGCTG
Source organism: uncultured Gammaproteobacteria bacterium (assembly GCA_963922815.1). GTDB lineage: Bacteria > Pseudomonadota > Gammaproteobacteria > Steroidobacterales > SZUA-146 > SZUA-146. Next base: position 8,164 of record CAWUKD010000097.1, on the reverse strand, counting down.
GCTGATACGCAGGCCGGGAAGTCGTTGCACCTCGCCGTCGTCGGGCTGGTATTCACCGGTAAACAGCTTCAGAAGCGTTGATTTGCCCGCACCGTTGCGACCGATCAGGCACACGCGCTCGCCGTCTTCCAGCACAAATTTTGCGTTACGGAAGATTACCTGCTCGCCGAAGGCCAGCGACACATCGTCTAATCGGATTAATGACATGGCGGGATTCTATGCCTCGGCACAGCCCCGGTCTAGTCGGGTCGAAACTTTGGAATCCGGTTGCGGTCAATACCAACGATTGGAGTATTTATACGATTTGTGGGCGATATTGACCCCGACTTCATCGAGAGCTGGTAGTATGGGACAGTGCAGGAGGGAGAGACTCTTCCACACGCATGTTGATACTGGTAACTCGCGGAATTTATTGACTTGAATACCGAAACGAACAGCAGAGTCATGGGCGGCAGGCGCGGTATCGCGCTCCTGCTTCTGATGGCTGTTGCCTTCGTCGCCAGTCAGTCCATCGCGCAGCAGCACGTGCACATTGACGGCGATCAGTCGCCCCTGTGTACCGTGTGTCATCATGCGGACAAATCTCCCCACGCGGTCGAAGCCGCTCACGACCTGTCTTACGTCGCGTACAGTCACTACCGCTCATCGGTACAGCACACGACTCACATCCCGGCTCCGGTTAACTACGACCGGCTATCACGCGCGCCCCCGCATTACAGATAACGACAACCACTTCCAAACCCTTGTTTTGAATCGAGTACGACAAACGTGCGTGCTCGCGTTATCTGGATACAATTATGAAACAGTTTACTCTGGCACTGTCGCTGAGTGCCGCCCTGACGTCACCACTGGCCCTGGCCCAGCAAACCGACGACGATATTGAAGAAATAGTAGTAATGGCTCACCCGCTTTCCGGTGAAGGGCTATCGCAAAGTGCGGAAGTTTTACAGGGCGTAGAACTTGAGAAAAAGTTGGACGGAAATATCGGCTCGACCCTGGCGAAAGAGCCCGGCATTCATTCAGCCAATTTCGGCTCCAACGTCGGTCGTCCGATTATTCACGGGCTGGGAGGCCCCCGGATTCGCATCATGGAAGACCGCATCGACGCGCTGGACGTATCGGTTACCAGCGCGGATCATGCCGTCACTATTGAGCCGTTCATCGCCGAACGCATTGAAGTCTTAAAAGGACCGAGCACGCTGCTTTACGGCTCAGGCGCCATTGGTGGCGTGGTTGATGTTCACACCGGCCGGATTCCACATTCGGTACCGGATTCGGTATCCGGAGGTATCGAAACCCGCTTTAATTCGAACAGCGACGGCAATGCAACAGCCTTCAAACTCAACGGCGGAGCAGGAAAATTCGCGTGGCATTTCGACGGCACGCTCAAAGACGGTGACGACTATGAAATCCCCGGGTTTGCTGAGTCGGCGCGTCTGCGTGCACTGGAAGAAGCGGAAGAAGGTGAAGAAGAAGGAGAAGAGGAAGAAGCCTTTGGCACCTTGCCAGGAAGCGCCTTCGATTCCTCATCCTGGGCCGGCGGATTCGCTTTTGTTGACGACTGGGGATTTGTAGGCGCGTCGGTTAGCGGTTTCGATGCCGAGTATGGTCTGCCTGGCGGTCATGGACACGAAGAGGGTGAAGAAGATGAAGAAGAGGAAGAAGGCACACCGATTCTCGAAATGGGTCAGACACGGGTTGATTTTGAACTCGGCGTTAAAGATCCCTTTGGTCCTTTCAATAGCCTGAACGTTCGCCTGGGCGTCAACGATTACGAGCATGAGGAAATTGAGCCCAGCGGCGAAGTCGCTTCGGTCATTGGTAACGAAGCCTGGGAGCTGCGCACAGAACTCGTCTACGAGACAGGTTCATGGGACGGCGCGTTTGGATTCCAGTATCTGGATCGTGAATTTTCGGCGATTGGCGAAGAGGCGTTTGTGCCGCCCGTCGACACCACCGACGTCGGTCTGTTTTGGGTAGGTGAACGCGACTTTGACAGCTTCTCAATGGAAACCGGGCTGCGCGTGGGTCGGGTCGAGCACACCCCATTGGACGGGCCGGATCGCGACTTTTCCACTTACTCCGCTTCTCTCGGGTTTGTTATTCCAGCCAGCGAAGCGCTGAAAATTGGTATCACCGCCGACCTGTCGTCCAGAGCGCCGGTTGGTGAAGAGCTCTACTCGAACGGACCGCATTTGGTCACCGGCAGTTTTGAACTGGGGGATGTGGATCTCGACAATGAAAGCGCATTGAACATCGCCGCAACAATTCAGTACAGAGACGACCTGTGGAATGCCTCAGCAACTGCGTACTACACGAACTTCACGGATTTCATTTACGAGTTTGACACGGGTGCCGAGATGGATGGACTTCCGATCTTTCAGTTCACCCAGAACGACGCCACATTCTATGGCATCGACGCACAGGTTAGCCGCCGGATTGCGACATGGTCCGGAGCCAGTCTCGACATTCGGGGCCTGTTCGACCGGGTTACCGCAGATCTTGATGTCAGCGGTAATGACAATGTTCCAAGAATTCCGCCTTTGAGGGTGGGTCTCGGTGCCGAAGCAACCTTGGGCGCGTTCTCCGCCTCGCTTGATTACTATCACTATTCGAAACAGGACGACGTTGTTGAACAGGAACTGGTTACCGACGGATACAACGATCTGAGAGCCTACGTTAACTATGACTATCAGCTAGCCCGCGGCTCGCTCAACGTGTTTTTGTCGGGCAAGAATCTGACGGACGAAGAGCAGCGCAATCACACATCGTTCATCAAGGAGTTCGCTCCAGCGCCCGGACGGACGCTTGAACTGGGTGTGCGCTACTCGTTCTAGCGGCATGCATGACAAAAGCCCGGTCACGACTGAGTCGTGGCCGGGCTTTTTTATGTTCGCAAGAACCACACCCCCGACCCCTTTATTCGATTCGATCGTCCGGCTACTCTCCGGTTCGAAGCTCGTGCAGCAGCTCGGGACCCAGCGCCTCAAGACAGCGTTCGATGCGGGTCAGCAGCTCATCGAATTTGCCTTGTTCGACAATTTCGAGTAATTCGTTTGCCGTATTCACAAAGTGTCGGATCATTTCCGGACCCTGGGTGTTATGCGTCTGGATTTCAGTCAATAGACGTGCATCAACCCTCAGCACACGAGCCATTGTACGCAACGACGCGCGAGAATTTGGAGAGCTGTAAGCCCTGGTCGTTGCCGGGTCGCTGACGCGGGTGGCCAGGACTTCGGCCAGAACGATTTTCGTGAAATGTTCGAGGTTCTGGTGAAACGCCATTTGCTGGTCATGATTGGTTTCACTGGTGAAACTCAAGTGCGCCCCGTACTTGTAAAAAATATGCTCGAACTCTTCGGCGAGCTCGCCCGATTTCTGCGTCCTCGTAAACACGGTGTTACGCTTTCTTAAAGACTCAACGTCCGGCCCAAAAATGGTGTGCATACCCAGCACTTCGACCCCATCAGGCACGGTTTCCACCAGGGCAGACATGACCTTCCCTTTGACCGACGTGTTGTCCAGAACGAGCTGTCCCGGCTTCAACAACCTGCTGACCTGCCTGGCCACGCCGACAGAATCGGCAATCGGTACGTTCAGCAATACGGCCTGCGAACGCGCCACGCAGTCCTCAACACCAAGCTCGCTGTCGCGGCCGCACACAAGAACCTCGTAGCCGGCCTGCTCGAACAGACGCCGAAACCATCCACCCATTTTTCCGGTACCGCCAACAATGCCAATCGTGCGCAGCTTGGGCGGATTGAACGGGCACCTCGGATAGCTGCCAAACACCAGAATTTCCGCCAGGTCATCGGCCAGCTTGCGACGCAGCGCATCGATGCAGGAACGCACGGCTTCGTCGTTAAGATGACCCTCAAGTTCAATATAAAACCGAAACGCACCCCGGCGGTCGGGCCGCGAATGAATGGACGACAGGCTAAGTCCGTGGTCGCGACTGATCACAGCCAGAATTTCCTCAAGAATGCCCACCCGATCACCCGGAGGATAAATAACGCAAGCCGTTGCATCGTTTCCGGTTGCGACAAAGTTGGCAGGATCAGGTGAACCGAGGATCGCAAACCGGGTTTTGTTGTCCCGCAGGTTGCCAATATGGCTGTCAACAAGGTCAAGTCCGTAATGCGCGATAGCGGCAGGACTGGCTACTGCCGCCTGCGTCGGATCACCGGCGTTCCTGACCTGCTCAGCCGCCAGGCTGGTGCTGTCCACTTCGACCAGCCGGGCGTCCGGATAGTGTGACTGCAAAAACTCGGAGCACTGTTTGAGCGCCTGGTCTTTGGAATATATGGTCTTCAGTAATTTGGCATCGCCCACGGCACCCAGCGCATGTTCGATAGGCATAACCAGCATGTCGTGGATTCGCACGGAGTCGTGGCAGGAGTACAAACCGTCCTGCGTTTCGCTCACGGACCCTTGCAGCATGTTTTCGATTGGCACCACGCCGTGCGCGGCGCGGCCGCTGCCGACTTCCGAAAACACCTGTTCGATAGACGTACAGGAGATCAGTTCGGCATCGGCAAACCGTTTCATGGCGGCTTGCTGCGTATAGCTCCCGACCGGACCCAGATAGGCGACTTGCTTGGTATGAGTATCTGTCATGCGATCAGGTTAGCGAACTTCGGCATAAAAGCAACTGACACGATCACGATCGCGGGCCACGTTTACAGAATCGGCGCGGATAGCATGAACCAGGAAAGCCTGACAGGATTGCGCCGTGCACGCCGCTGAGCCGGTTAGAGAGAAAACGAGCTGTGGCTGCAATCCGCATGAACGTCGTTCGCCTGACGTCAGGTAGTCACCCGAATCTGTTCAATCGCCCTGGCGACAACCTGGGTAAGCTGCGCCTCACCCGAGCGGGCATAGTCAATGATCTGCTGCTTCATGCGCGGGTCCCAGAAGCGCTGAATATGATCAGCAACCTTGGCGGCTACCACGTCAACGTCCGGAGTGAAACTATTGTTGTCGGCAATCTGCTGGGCCATGCGAACGAGCTTGTCTACACGCACCGTCATGATCAGCTCGACTTGTGCGACGCCGGTGCCGCCTTCAGAAGTTCGATTTGCTCGTCGGTAAAGCGTTCGAAATTGCGCTGCCACTCCGACGGCTGGGAAACGGGGTATGCCTCTACCGCCGTGACTTTGTATTCCGGGCAATTCGTGGCCCAGTCCGAATTATCGGTAGTAACCACATTGGCGCCGGACTGCGGGTGATGGAACGTCGTATACACCACCCCGGGCTGAACCCGGGTCGACAGAACGGCCCGCATGACCGTCTCGCCCGCGCGACTCTTGATGCCCACCCAGTCGCCATCCTTAATGCCGCGCGTTTCCGCATCAGCCGGGTGCATCTCAAGCACATCTTCATCGTGATAGCGCATGTTGGCCGTGCGACGGGTTTGCGCGCCGACATTGTACTGCGAAAGAATTCTTCCCGTTGTCAGAAGCAGCGGATACTTGCGCGTAGACCGTTCGCTGGTTTCAACAAAAGGCGTCGGCGCAAAATACCCTTTGCCCCGGACAAACTCGTCAACGTGCATGGTAGGCGTGCCTTCCGGCGCGGCGTCGTTACACGGCCACTGAATACTGCCCAGTTTCTCAAGCAGTTCGTAGCTCACCCCGGTAAAGGTAGGCGTGAGTCGCGCGATTTCATCCATGATCTGGCTGGGGTGCGTATAGTCCATCGGATATCCCATGGCATTCGACAACGCCACAGTGATTTCCCAGTCGGCTTTACCTGACCGGGACTCCATTACTTTTCGCACCGGTGATATCCGGCGTTCCGCGTTGGTAAACGTGCCGTCTTTCTCAAGAAACGATGAGCCCGGCAGAAACACATGGGCAAACTTGGCCGTTTCATTCAGAAACAAATCCTGGACGATGACGCACTCCATCGAAGACAGCGCTTTGGTTACATGCTGCGTGTCAGGATCGGACTGGGCAACGTCTTCGCCCTGAATGTAGAGCGCTTTAAAGCTTCCTTCAACGGCGGCGTCGAACATGTTGGGAATTCGATAACCGGGCTCAGGGTCGAGATTTACGCCCCACTCCTGTTCAAACAGGGAGCGCGACGCTGTGTCCGACAGGTGCCGATACCCTGGAAGCTCGTGAGGAAATGACCCCATATCGCAAGCGCCCTGCACATTATTCTGGCCACGCATGGGGTTTACGCCAACCCCTTCGCGACCAATGTTACCGGTGAGCATCGCCAGGTTGGCAATGCCCATCACCATGGTAGACCCCTGGCTGTGCTCGGTGACCCCGAGCCCATAGTAAATCGCGCCGTTCGCTTCACTGGCAAACGTGACTGCCGCCGCGCGAATTTCATCCGCTGGTACACCGGTGAACGGCTCCAGGTACTCGGGCGAATTTTCTTCGCGCATGATGAACTCGCGCCAGATTGTAAAAGCGTCGTCTTCGCAGCGCTGCGCGATAAATTCGCTGTCTTCGAGACCCGCATCAACCACGGCGTGCGCGAGCGCGTTAATCACGGCCACGTTGGTGCCGGGTCGTAGCTGCAAATGGTGGTCGGCGCGCGTGTGAGGACTGTCGACAAGATCGATTTGCCGCGGGTCGAGAACGATGAGCCTGGCCCCCTGTCGCAGTCGACGTTTCATTTGCGAAGCAAACACCGGGTGTGCGTCGGTAGGATTTGAACCAATGACCATGATCGCGTCGGACTTCATGACAGAATCAAACGCCTGTGTGCCCGCCGACTCGCCAATCGTGGTTTTGAGACCATAGCCCGTAGGCGAATGACATACGCGCGCGCACGTATCTACATTGTTGTTGTTGAATCCGGCCCGAATCAGCTTCTGGACAAGATAGGTCTCCTCATTCGTGCAACGCGATGACGTAATACCGCCGATCGAGCGTCGACCAAATTTCTTTTGAATGCCTTTGAGTCGATTGGCGGTAAACTTAATGGCCGTATCCCAGTCCACTTTCTTCCACGGCTCGTGAATGGTTTCGCGAATCATGGGCGTGGTGATTCGGTCGGGGTGATTGGAGTAACCAAACGCAAAGCGGCCCTTGACGCAGGAATGACCGTGGTTGGCATGACCATCACGATTCGGGACCATGCGCACAAGCTGATCGCCCTGCATTTCTGCCCGAAACGAACAGCCGACGCCGCAGTAGGCGCAGGTTGTGATGGTTGCGTTCTCAGGCTGCCCCATCTCAATAACAGACTTTTCCATCAGCGTAGCTGTCGGGCAGGCCTTGACGCAGGCGCCGCACGATACACATTCGGAATCCGCAAACTCCTCGTCCTGGCTGGCCGCGATGCGTGACACAAACCCGCGACCGTCCACGGTTAACGCAAACGTTCCCTGCACTTCTTCACAGGCGCGCACGCAGCGGGAACAGACTATGCACTTGCTCGGATCGTAGTCGAAGTACGCTCCGCTGCGATCCGCCTGGTCGTCCAGGTGATTGGCACCGTCGTATCCGTACCTGACTTCCCGCAACCCGACGGCGCCCGCCATGTCCTGCAGTTCGCAGTCGCCGTTGGCGGAGCACGTCAGACAGTCGAGCGGATGATCGCTGATGTACAGCTCCATGACATTTCGACGCAGCGCTGCGATATCAGGATTGTGGGTTGTCACCACCATGCCCTCCGCCACCTCGGTCGTGCATGACGCGGGAAAGCCTTTACGCCCTTCAATCTGAACCAGGCAGAGTCGGCACGATCCGAACGCTTCGAGATCTTCGCTCGCACACAGCTTTGGAATCGCTACGCCGTTTATCGCGGCGGCTCGCATTACTGACGTACCTTCGGGCACGGTGACATCCGCACCGTCGATAGTCAGTGTGACAAACGTGGACGATACGACCTCGGGGGTACCGTAATCATGCTCAGGTACTGCGCGCTTCCAGCTGGCCATCAGAGTTCTTCCTCGAAGTGATCCATTACGCTGAGCACCGGGAATGGTGCCATACCTCCCAGCGCACACAGCGAACCGTTAATCATTGTATTACACAAGTCCCGCAGCAAAATGCGATTTCCGTCAACTTCCGTCCCGCTGCGGATTTTGTCAATGACTTCGGTTCCCCGCACCGCACCAATCCGGCAGGGCGTGCATTTCCCGCACGATTCAATCGCGCAGAATTCCATGGAAAAGCGTGCCAGCTCGCCCATGTCAGCGCTA
>CAWUKD010000096.1:0-13737 GCA_963922815.1 uncultured Gammaproteobacteria bacterium | reverse complement strand
TGTGGATATCAACTACTCGGAAGATGCGCTCAAACTCGCCGAACGCGCGAGCATACGTTTACCGGATTACGCGGACGTCATACGGCGTTTTTGCAAAACGTATCAACAGGCGCGCTACACCGCCGAACCACCCGAGAACGCCGAACGAGTGTTGCGCTCTCTACTGAAGCGCCTGCCCCGTTTACGCCATCGTATCAATCGTCAAACAGCTTGAACTCTCGTGTGGCCAGGAATCTGACATCCGGCCAGCGCTCCATCGCCAGATCCAGATTAACTCGCGTAGGTGCCACGTACACAAGGTCGCCGCCGTGGTCAATACTCAAATTGTCGGCACACCGGTCACGAAACTGTTTGAACATTTTTTCGTCGTCACATTCAACCCACCGGGCAGTCGCTACGTTGACGGCCTCGAACTGACACTGCACGTTGTATTCATTTTGAAGGCGATGGGCAACAACGTCGAACTGAAGCACACCCACCGCACCAAGAATTAGTTCATTGCGCAACAGCGGGCGATACAGCTGCGTAGCACCTTCTTCGCACAGCTGCGCCAGCCCCGTGTTCAGCGCTTTGGATTTGAGCGGGTCTTTGAGCACAGCGCGTCGGAACAGTTCCGGCGCGAAACTTGGAATACCCTCATAGGCCAGACGCTCACCCTGGGTAAACGTGTCGCCAATATTAATGGTTCCATGGTTGTGTAGCCCGAGAATATCGCCCGCATAAGCAATATCGGCATGCTGTCGATCGGCTGCAAGAAACGTAAGCGCATCGGAGATTCGAACTTCTCTGCCGGTGCGAACGTTGTGGATTTTCATGCCCGGCTTGTAACTGCCGGAGCACAGCCGCATGAAAGCAATGCGATCGCGGTGAGCGGGATCCATATTGGCCTGCACCTTGAAAATAAATCCGCTGAGTTTGTCTTCGTGCGGATCAACAACTCGTGTGCCAGCACTGCGCCCCTGCGGAACTGGAGAAAACTCGACAAAAGTGTCGAGCAATTCGCGCACACCAAAATTCTGTATCGCCGAACCAAACAACACCGGCGTTTGCTTGCCCGCCAGGTACGCCTCGCGATCAAACTCATGACTGGCGCCGCGCACCAGTTCGACTTCTTCAATCACGCGCTCGGCCCAGTTGCCCAGAGCTTCGCGAGCCTCCTCGGATTCCAGTCCCTGAATAATACGGGTTTCGCCCTGCTCTCCTTTGGCGACCGGCTGATACAAATAGATTGCATCATTCTGCAGGTGATAGACGCCTTTGAGCTCCCGACCCATCCCTATCGGCCAGGTGATGGGCGCGCAATCAATATTCAGCACGCTCTCGACTTCGTCGAGCAACTCAAGCGGTTCGCGCCCTTCCCGGTCCAGCTTGTTAATGAACGTCATGATCGGCGTGTCACGCAGGCGGCAAACATCCATGAGCTTGACCGTGCGGGCCTCCACGCCTTTGGCACAGTCGATGACCATGAGCGCAGAGTCGACGGCGGTCAGCGTGCGATAGGTGTCCTCGGAGAAGTCCTCGTGCCCCGGCGTATCGAGAAGGTTTACAACGTGATCGCCGTAAGGAAACTGCATCACGGACGAGGTCACCGAGATCCCCCGCTGCTGCTCAAGCGCCATCCAGTCCGAGGTAGCGTGCCGCTGTGCCTTGCGACCTTTGACGGTGCCGGCCATATTGATCGCGCCGCCGAACAACAACAGTTTTTCGGTCAGCGTCGTTTTACCCGCATCCGGGTGAGAAATAATCGCAAACGTTCGCCGTTTGTTAACTTCCTCAACGAGCTCCGAATTGGCCATGCATGATTTCCTGAGAGGGTATAGGCCTGTGGCCCGGGATTAGACGCTGCGGCGCAGCTGGCTCGCGAGTATACAGCGCAAAACCTGCGTGGTTAAGCAAAACCGGTCTGAGCCGGTTGAAGCACCCGAAACCGGATTAGTGGGGCTGACTGCCAACGACAGGCAGAGCTGTGAATACGCCGGCTGCGTCCTGTTCATCGAGCGACCGGGTCAGAACGAGCGCATCCTCGCGTCCACCCAGAGCACGGTAGTAGTTGGGACGTTTACCAATGGAGCGAAAGCCAAATCGCTGATACAGCATCAGTGCACTTTCATTGGACGGACGTACTTCAAGGAACATATCCCGAGCGCCGGCCTGGCTGGCGTTTAGCAACACGTGACTCAGAAGCAGACTGCCACAGCCTTGCTCCCGGTGCTCGCTGTGTACGCACAGATTGAGCAGATGCGCCTCACCGGCCGCTACCGTCAGAATACTGTAGGCCACGATCTGCTCGCCGCACGTGAGCACCGAGCAGCGATACCCGGCTTCAAGACAGTCAAGAAAAATCGCGGGTGTCCAGGGAAAGTGGTACCCGTCGGACTCGATCTCCATGATTCGATCTACATCGGTCGATGCCATCGGTCGGATGTGCATCAGGGGGCTGTCGACTACCGCACTCACTTTTCCTGTTCCTTAACCAGCTGTTGACTCATGAGCAGGTCTTCCCAGGCTTTGCGCTTTTGGTCCGGCGAACGCAGCAGGTACGCCGGATGATAGGTTACTACCATAGGAAGCTTGCTCTGCCCGTAATGATGAATCTTGCCGCGCAGCCGTGCAAGCGACGCGTTGGTCTCGAGCAGGCGCTGTGCCGCGATGCGCCCGACGGCGATCAGCACCCTGGGTTTTACCAGCTCAATCTGGCGATTCAGGTAGGACGAACACTGAGCCGCTTCTGCAGCGTGTGGATCACGATTTCCGGGAGGACGACACTTCAGCACATTGGCAATAAAAACTTCGGAGCGTTTGAGTCCAACTGATAACAGCATGGCATCCAGCAACTGCCCCGCTTTACCAACGAAAGGCTCGCCGCGCCGGTCTTCTTCTGCCCCGGGGGCCTCACCAATCACCATGATGTCGGCCGATACATCGCCAATACCAAACACGGTCTGGGTTCGCGTTTCGCACAATGCGCAGGCCTTGCACGAGGTCACAGAGGCACGCAGCTGCTGCCAGTCGAGACCGTCCGCTACGGGCTTAGGCACGTCGACCCGCGGGCTTTCCGACCTGGCTTGAGCAGCCGATTTGGCGGCGATTGCCGGCTGCGCCCGGGCATCCTGAGACGGAATCGTGCGTCTGTGCGCCTCACGGGAGACCGCGTCCGTCTGTACCGCGACTTCCGGGGAGCGCTTGCCGCGCTCCTGCCAGACGGCAATCCCCATGACCTGCAAACGCTGAATGCGCTCCGAGGTCAGAAAATCGTCACTCATATCCCGTCGCGCCTACGTTTTGTCATGGGTGCCCGTGTTGTCCGCGCCCGCCGGTGGCTGGCTGTCGTTGCCGGATTCAATGTCTTTGCGAAACCAGGACACGGCCGGCAGATCCAGCGGTAGCCCGCGCATGCGCTTCCAGGCATACAGCACCGGACCAGAGAGCGCATAAATCGAGAACAACACTGTGAGAATCAATGGAGGATCCGCGGCAATGACTATGAAAAACAAGGGAATTAATAGCAGGTGGCGAAAGCCGACGCGGTTGACCAGGTTGTAGTCTTTAAAGCTCAGATACGGGAAGTTACTCACCATACTGGCCGCCGCAAAGATGGTCAGTGCGAGGGCGCCAGCCAGCACAAGCGGCCCTTCACTGCCAAGCTCTGTCGCCAGCCACAAAGAACTGCCAACCAGACCGGCCGCTGAAGGACTGGGCAAACCCTGAAAGTAGTGTCCGTTGGTGGTGTCGATATTACTGTTGAAGCGTGCCAGGCGCAGCGCCGCCGCCACCGTATAGAAAAACGCTGCCAGCCACGCGAACCGGCTCCACGCCGGCGCCATGCCTGTCATCATTTGAGCCGCCCACTGGTAGACCACCAGCGCAGGAGCCAACCCGAATGACACCATGTCAGACATGCTGTCGTATTCTTTGCCAAAATCGGTAGCGGTGTTGGTCAGACGCGCAACGCGCCCGTCCAGACCATCGAGAAACATGGCCACGAGCACCCCGATAGCCGCTGCCTTGAAGTCACCCTGCATCGCCACGATGACCGCAAAGAAGCCGGCGAACAGTGCCGCTGTCGTAAACAAATTGGGTAGCAGATAAATGCCACGTCCTCTGCGCGATGAACGTGATCGGTTCTTGCGTCTCATAGAATCTCCCGGTCGGTGTGCGCATGATGCCACACCTGTTTCAGAAACGGGACTTCACGCAGATTCGAGTTTATTTAATTATTGCTTTTCAACTACTTATGAACAAACATTGCGAGTATGTCTGAGCCCGCCCGGATGCGATCACCCGGTTTAACCTGAATACGACTGTTCAGCGGCACGTACACTTCTGCCTGTCGCGCCAGCCGATTGAAGGCAAATCGCTGCCCCTGCCCGAGCCGCTCACCGTACCCGACAAACGAACGCGGACTCGCCCAGCCGTTCGGGCCGCGCATTAGTACCACAACATCATCGCGTTCGTCTGTCCTCACCCAAAGACCCCCCACTCCGGAAAGCCTCGACCCGTCAGCCAGGTTATCCATAAGATTCAGCACTTTGCCCTCAGTCGGACTGCGCGCGGAATAGGCGCCAACGGCGGTGACGGCGATAACGATTCGAATAGACTCGCGCTGAAGAGCGCCTTTGTCGGTCGGATCCACTGAAATCACCTTCCCATCAACCGGACTGACCACGGCCAGGGGCTTGGAAGGTACATCGCGAGGCGGATCTCGAAACAGCAGGACGAGCAGCAGCAGCAGAATGAGGCACGGCAGCACAAGATACAGACCGCCCAGCCGAAACGAGCCAATCAGCAGCAGCAGCACGGTAATAATGAACGGCCAGCCCTCTCGGGCAATTAGGGGAAACTGACGCATATCAGTGAATTAGCACCCGTTCGGGCCAACTGCCTCCGTAACGGTTAACCCGTAATCGCAGTGATCCGGGTCAAGGGGTGTCAGATAGTGTTTGATCATCACGTCGTGGAGCGATAGCCAAAAAATCGGGTCGCCTAACCTACGCCTCGACGGCATCGAAATCAACACCCAATGCCCCTCTTTCACCCAGGTACTGAACGCAGCCGGGCGCAGAACAGGCATCCGATCTGCCCTTCGCAGCCCTCAATCGTGACATTAGCCCTCAACAGCCCCTTTCATCGGGCATTCTGCTGCGCGTTAGAAGGTGCATGGTTGTCGTGCAGTCGTTACAATCCGACTTCATTTCGGTCCATTCGTATAATCAGGAAAGATCATTATATTCCATGCGCTTATCCAAACTTCCGCTCGGCACGCTAAAAGAAACGCCTAACGACGCTCAGGTCGCCAGTCACCAGCTCATGTTGCGGGCAGGTCTGATTCACAAACTCGCTGCCGGACTGTATTCCTGGCTGCCGCTGGGGCTGCGTGTTCTGCAAAAAGTAGAACGCATCGTACGCGAGGAAATGAATCGTGCGGGCGCGTTCGAAGTCCTGATGCCCGCCGTTCAGCCCGCCGAATTATGGCAGGAGAGCAAACGCTGGGAAGCCATGGGGGATGAGCTTCTGCGCATGACCGATCGCAGCGGTCGTGATTTCTGCTACGGCCCGACGCATGAGGAAGTCATCACGGATATCGCCCGACGCGAACTGCGCAGCTACAAGCAGCTGCCGGTTACCTACTACCAGATTCAAACCAAATTCAGGGACGAAACCCGTCCAAGATTTGGGGTTATGCGCGCACGCGAATTCATCATGAAAGACGGCTACTCGTTTCATATCGACCAGGCCTCACTTCAGGAAACCTACGATGTCATGTACGACGCGTACTGCAGAATCTTTGACCGCCTGGGTCTCACCTACCGTGCGGTGGTCGCTGACAGTGGCAACATCGGTGGAGCCGTTTCGCACGAGTTTCAGGTCCTGGCGGATTCGGGTGAGGACGTCATCGCCTATTCCGACAAGAGCGACTACGCCGCCAATGTGGAAATGGCGGCCGCGCTTCCCCCCGCCGGGGAACGGGAAGCGCCCCGGCGAGAGATGCAAAAAGTCTCAACGCCAGGCACCAAAACAATTGCGGCCGTGGGGGATTTGCTAAACGTCGATCCTGCGCAGTGCGTCAAGACCCTGCTGGTAAAAGGGTCGGAGAGTAACGCTATTGTAGCGCTGCTCGTACGCGGCGATCATGAGCTGAACGCTATCAAGGCCGCAAAACTGGACGGCGTCGCCTCGCCGCTGGATCTTGCAGATGCGTCAGACTTTGCGCAGGCCGCCAACTGCAGTCCGGGCTTTGTCGGGCCTGTAGGGCTCGATTTGTTAACGTATGTTGATCACAGCGCTCTGGCCATGGATCACTTCGTCTGCGGCGCCAATGAAGACGACTACCATTACGTGGATGTGTGCTGGGAGCGCGATCTGCCAACCGGTACGCCGGCGGATCTTCGCAACGTCGTGGAAGGCGATCCGTCGCCCGACGGCCAGGGCACGTTGAAAATTGCGCGCGGCATTGAGGTCGGCCACATTTTCCAGCTGGGCAGTAAGTACTCGGATTCGATGGATGCCAAGGTGCTGGACAAGAACGGGCGCAACGTACCCATGCTTATGGGCTGCTACGGCATCGGCATCGGGCGCATCACCGCGGCTGCCATTGAACAGCACCATGACGATAAGGGCATAATCTGGCCCGACGCCCTGGCCCCTTTCCAGATTGCCATTGTGCCGCTCAATGCCCATAAATCGCAGCGGGTGCGCGATGCCGCGGATGAGCTCTATGCCCATCTGACCGAATGCGGCTATGAAGTCATTCTCGACGACCGTGACGCACGTCCCGGAATCAAGTTTGCAGACATGGAATTATTGGGAATACCGCATCGACTTGTCATAACGGACCGCGGCCTGGACGCTGGCACGCTCGAGTATAAAGGGCGTACCGACGACAAAGCTCGTGACATCGACGCTTCGGACCTCAAATCAATCCTGGACTAGTGCATGCCCCGACAGGCTGGACAATTCGTTTTACTGCTGTGCGCACTGTGGCTCGCAGGTTCCGGCGCGTGGGCGGCAACTACCGAGCGCCCGGATGAATCGTTTCGAGAGCTGTTAAGAGCCGCAGTCAATGAGGCGGACGGCTTCGAAGACGAATACGATGCCCACGTCTGGCTGGTTGACATGTCTCATCGACTCCGCAAGAAAGTACCTGATGACCGCGAGCGTCTGGAATTGTTAAAGCTGGTTCACAGCGAAGCCCGCCGCGCGCAACTCGCACCTGAACTCGTGCTCGCGGTAATCGATATCGAGAGCAACTTTGACCGTTATGCCATCTCTTACGCCGGCGCACGAGGCATGATGCAAATCATGCCCTTCTGGCTGAAAGAAATTGGCCGGCCTGACGACAACCTGTTTGACGTGCCCACCAACTTGCGTTTCGGCTGCACCATTCTGCGCCTGTACATAGACCGCGAGAAAGGTGATCTGGCCAAGGGACTGGCGCGGTATAACGGCAGCGTGGGACGACGCGTCTATTCTGACAAAGTGCTCGATCGACTGCGCCTGCGCTGGTACAAACGCTAGCGCCAGTTCGTTACGCCTGCTCGCTACACCCGTTTGCTAAAACTTCGCGAACGATCTGTCCGCATCCGGGTCGGGCTCGATCTGCTCACAGCTCACCGACTCTACGCGCGCCAAGGGTGGCCCGCGGTGCAGCCAGTCCACCAGTACCTGCACGTCATCGCCGGGTCCCTGTGCAATTACCTGAACGCGTCCATCGGCCAGATTGGTCGCCGAACCGACAAGTCCCAGCGCCAGCGCTTCTCGCATGGTGCTGGCGCGAAAAAACACCCCCTGAACCCGCCCGCTGATGACGGCGCGTATTCGTTGAACACTGGATGAATCACCCGGCATGGTCATGTGCGACTAGGGCGTGTCGGGCTGAATCGCTTCAAGCGCCTCGGCCGCCTTGCGATGGGCCAGAATGGCCTCATTTCTCGCGGCATTGAAACGCCGCTCTCTCATGGCTTCACGAGCGTTATTCATATGCCGTTTGGCGAGCCTGACCAGATTGGGCTTGGCAATATCTGCACCGGCCTCTTCAGCGGCCGTAATCGCCTGCCGGGCATCGCTCATTTCCTGATAAGGAGGATTGGTCACACAGGCCGTCAGAACAATCAGTGACGTGCTTACGACAGCAAACCTTAGTGATCGAGCACCCACTTTGATCCAAGCCCGCATACAGCCCCCCAGAAACACAGATTGCGTGCAAACTATCAAACGCTTCACGATCAGGTCAAGCTCCTGCGTATAATATTGTCTGAATTATCAGGAGTGCCCTATGACTATTGTGTTCTACCACAACCCGCGATGCTCGAAGTCCAGAGCGGTTCACGACTTGCTGAACGATCGCGAACTGCCCTTTGAACTTGTGGAATATCTTAAAACACCCCTCGATAAACCCGATCTAACTCGCATTCTGGACGGACTGGATCAACCTGCTCTGTCCCTGATTCGTACAGGCGATGCCCGGTTCAGGGAACTCGGTATTGAAAGTACCGATCTTACCCGTGACCAGATAATCGAGCTGTTGCTGGAAAACCCGGCGCTGCTGCAAAGACCCGTCGTACTGGTTGACGGGCAGGCACGAATCGGTCGCCCTATTGAAAACGTGGAGCACATTCTTCCATGACATCGTATGTATTGGTGCTGTATTACTCGCGACACGGTGCAACCCAAAAAATGGCCAATCTCGTCGCCCGTGGTGTCGAAACCATCGGTGGAATCGAGGCACGCCTGCGCTGTGTGCCACCGGTGTCACCAGCGCTCGAAGGACAGCACGAACAGTCGGCCGTACCGGAAAGCGGAGCCCCGTACGTATCGCTTGATGATCTCGAACAGTGCTCAGCACTGGCACTCGGGACGCCGGCAAGATTCGGTAACATGGCAGCGCCTCTAAAACACTTTCTCGACACAGCATCACCACTTTGGATGAGCGGTGCGCTGATAAACAAGCCCGCAGGCGTTTTTACGTCGGCGTCCAGTTTGCACGGCGGTCAGGAAACCACGTTGCTTTCGATGATGTTGCCGCTCCTGCATCAGGGCATGATTATCACCGGCGTCCCGTATAGTGAGAAAGCCTTAATTCAGACGGTCACCGGCGGTACGCCGTATGGGCCGAGCTATTTCAGCACGAACCCGGAGATGAGCGACGACGAAAAACGTTTGTGTCAGGCGCTGGGCGAACGTTTGGCCATGCTGGCGTTAAAACTGGAGGCATCATGAACGCACGACTCCTGATCGCGATTGGCTGTCTGTTATTTGTCACGGTAACCGTGGGCTGGATTAGCCTCGGCGTCGTTTCTGGCTGGCCCTGGTTCATTATCGCCGTCTCCAGTGCACCGCTGGCAGTCACCCTGATAAGCATGATCAGTCTTGCACCAAAGCCGTTTTTCTATGCCGCTCTCGTACTAATGCTTTACATCGCTTTCGCGATTGCACAGCTCACGGTCAGTTCCGACACGCGCGCACTGGATGTCTTGTTACTGGGCAGCTCTCTGGCCTATCTGGCCATTCTGAAATTTGTGCTTCAGGCGCTTAACGCGCGTCGGCAACACCTTGATCCAGGGTCATCCTGACCAAAGGGATGGTAAGCCGACTCTGATGCACCAGTGACGCCGTATCAAGACGATCGAGAAACTCGCACAAACTGCGCATGTCTCTTTGCAGTCGTTTCAACAGATAGTGTCCCGTCGAATCAGGCAGCTTGAGACCCCGGCGAGAGGCGCGAAGCTGGATCGCTTTAAGGCGCTGCGTATCGTCGAGCGTGTGTAGCCTGAACACCGGGCCGGACAGCAACCGGGAGGCCAGATCCGGTAACAGAAATTCCATCGTCCTGGGTGCGACAGTGGACGCAACAATCAAAGACCCCTGGCGCTCCACGACCAGCAGCCTGTAAAGATTAAACAACGCCTTTTCCCAGGCCGCCTGATCGCTGTTGCTATCACCGGAGATGGATGAAGCGGGTCCGCAAAACACGTCGTCGAGCTGATCGAGACAGACCGCATCAAACTGGTCGTAGCCCTCGAGCACCGATGGACCGAACTCTTTCAGTTCAGACAAAGGAAGGTACGCCGACCGCGGTATGGCGGCCGCCACGGCTTGCAGCAGGTGGGTTTTGCCCGTAGACGGCTCACCCCAGAGCCACGTCATGGCGCCCGGCCCATCTTCAAGATAGCTCAGCGTCTCTTGATTGGGCCCTGCAAAGAAACTGTCGAATACCGCATGATCAGGGAGCTTCACATGCAGGGGTAGCTGCTGATCACGCATCCTGTTTTGGATCTCGCCCGGTGTCAGGGTCCTGATCGGCCTGCTGGCCTGAATCCTCCGACTGTCCTGCATTCGCAGACTTCGATGTTGCCACGTCACCGCGTTCGTCCGACTCAGGTAGCGCGTCTTCGGCCGCCAGTTCGTGAGCGCCATCCGCTGTTTCTGCGCTGATCGATTCCGGCGTCGCTGGAACGTCTTCGGAGGGTACGGCGTACCAGTCGTAAAAATGCCGTACGAAAACCGTGACCACGGCGGCGACGGGCAGCGCCAGCAATACGCCGAAAAACCCGAACAGCTGACCGCCCGCCATCACCGAAAAAATGACCATGACCGGATGAAGACCGATGCGGTCGCCGACAAACTTGGGCGTAAGAAAATAATTCTCTATGCCCTGCGACACCACGAATACAATTCCGACGCCGGCCAGCATCCATAAGTCGGAGCCCTGGACCAGAGCGGAAATTCCACCGAGAAACACGCCAACGGCTGGCCCCAGGTACGGCACAAAACTGAGCAGCCCTGAAAGGACGCCAATGGCCAGCGCATGTTCGAGGCCGATAATTGACAGGCCAACCGACCAGATGATCGCCAGACCTAACATGACCACGGTCTGCCCTTTCAGAAAATTGCTGAGCGCCTTGTCCGATTCACGGGCAATCTGAAACACTCGAGGCCGACGCTTTGGTGGCACCAGCTTACCGGTGCGTTCCACCAGAACGTCGTAGTCCCGCAGCAGGTAAAAGGACAGCACGGGAATCAGAATAATATTGAACAGGCTGGTGAACAGAGCCCCGCCGGAACGCCCTACGGTCCCCAGTGCGCCGGTCAACACCGACGCAATCTTGTCGCCGTACTCGCTAAGCACCGCTGCGAGGCCGAGTTCTTCACCATCGGTATTGGCGCCCAGCCATTCCACAATGGTGGGCAACCAGTGGCTTTCCACAAAACGCACGTACTCGGGCAATTTCGACGCCAGCGCTGAGCCCTGGTCCTTCACCATGGGTACGATCAGGAAAAAGACAGCGCCAAGAAACAGGAAAATGAGACAAAACGTAACCATCACGGCTGGCGTCCGCTTCAGCTTCATCGATTCAAACCGGTCAACCAGAGGATCGCCCAGATACGCCAGCAATCCGGCGGCGACAAACGGTGTCAGTATCGGTGCCAGCTGCATCAACAGCCAGCCGATGGCGACAACCAGTGCCAGCGTTATCAATCGTTGATCACTCATTCAATTTATCCTCATCCACTGAAACCTGCTCTCTGGCTCTGACAAAACGGGCAACGCCGACACGCATATAGTCCAGCCCGCTTATCAGCGTTGTCGCCGCGACAATGGCGCCGACAAAAATCACCCACAGCTCGCGCGGAGCACCAAAACCGGCGTTGGCCAATACCACCAGTACGAATACCAACTGCATCGACGTATTGAACTTACTCACCAAAGACGCGTCAGCTGTGACCGGACCAATCAGAATGCGGTAACACACAACGCCGGTGACAATGAGCAGGTCGCGCCCAATGACAAGCAATGCCAGCCATACCGGCACCAGTGACGTCGCGGCAAGCACCAAAAAGGTAGACACCATCAGGAATTTGTCGGCGATTGGATCCAGAATCGCGCCCAGCGGTGATCGCCAGTTGAAGCGGCGCGCCAGAAAACCGTCCAGTCCGTCCGTAAATCCGGCCACGGCAAACACAGCAAACGCCCACAGATACTCGCCACGCAGTAGCAGCATGAGCAGCGGCAGCACCAGGAAAATCCGGCATACGCAGAGCAGATTTGGAATGTGACGCAACATCAGCGCGTATAGCGGTAAGCCAGCGTTCCGCTGCTGTCAGCGTCGGGCGCAAGCACGCGGTTAAGCCCCAGCGCACGCTTCAGCTGTGACGCATCGCCTCGCACCGTCAGGTCCAGCACCACCTGATCCGCGTTGACCTGCACCACCTGCAAACGATCGACCATACCCAGCTTCTCAACCGAACTGATAGCGTCGGCATAGGCCGCCGCGTTGCCCAATCCGGTAATACTCATGGCGAGGCGGCTGGCCGGACCGGACGAACGGGTCACCGACAGTCGTTCGGCGTAGTAGTCGGCCAGCCGGTTAATGCTTTGCCCGAACCCGCCGCGCCAGTTCGTGTCCACGCCCTCGATCGACAGTTCCCATGAGCCGTACATGGGACCCGAGGCCCCGCGTGCTACCCGTGCGACCAGTACCGCTTCGGTGCCATATCGCTCCGAGGCTTCAATGATGTTGTCGTCAAAGCCACCCCAAACGTCAGCGACTTGGACCATCGCCCGATCCGTAGAATCGTAGAGCGGCCAGACCAGCGGAATGCCCCGGGATGCGGCCAGCGTTTCAATCTCTCTGCGGACTTCCCCCTGATTGTCGGCCGTGATCAGCTGCCTGTCCCCGTTGCCGTAGTCGACCGCGAGCCACATGAGCGTGGCCGGACGATCCGAGCCCCATACCGGCAGGCCCGCCACCCGCATCTCGTTTAGCAGCTTGCGGCCGTCAAATCCGAGCAGGATGGTGCCGTTCGGCGTGTAGCGAAACTGCTGCACGTAGCTTTCGGCCGACTCGAGCAGAACGCGGGCGTTCCCCTCTCGAGCGATAGTGCGGCTACCGGACACTTTGATCATGACCTCTGCCAGCGCGCGCCGTGTCGCGTCGCGCTTGGCCTCTTTGGTCCGCTCGCTGATATCCACCTCGGCCGCAAACAAATTGCCTGCGGGAGCTGCGTTGGCAGCGGGTAACCAGGCAATAGCCGCCATGAGGGTGGCGACGACCAGAGCGATCCGGCCAAACTTCGGAATGTGCAAAATAGTTTCTCCTGGCCCGACGCTGCGCGGCAGGCTGGTGTACAATGCGCCTATTCTACCTGCCTAGCTCGGGCAGGTACTAGCCAAACACACTTTAAAGCGACCCACACACGCGTATGACCACCAAAACTCCCGTCACCTATCGCAGCGCCGGTGTCGATATCGACGCCGGAAACGCACTGATTGAGCGCATCAAACCACGTGTTGCGGCCACCAACCGGCCCGGGGTCATGTCCGGCCTTGGCGGCTTTGGTGCGCTGTTCGAACTGGATGTTGCGCGCTATAAGCAGCCGGTCCTGGTGGCCGCCACCGACGGCGTGGGCACCAAGCTGAAACTGGCTCTAAAACACAATAACCACGACGGCGTTGGCATCGATCTTGTCGCCATGTGCGTTAACGATCTTATTGTTCAGGGCGCCGAACCGCTGTTTTTTCTGGACTACTATGCCGCCGGCCATCTCGACGTAGACGTTGCGGCCACGGTTATTTCGGGCATTGCACAAGGGTGTGAAATGTCCGGTGCCGCCTTGATTGGCGGAGAGACAGCGGAGCTGCCCGGAATGTACTCTGGTTACGACTACGATCAGGCCGGTTTTTGAGTCGGTGTCGTTGAAAAGAGCAAAATCATCACAGGCGAAAATATTCGCGAAGGC
>CAWUKD010000095.1:0-14109 GCA_963922815.1 uncultured Gammaproteobacteria bacterium | reverse complement strand
TCCGATCTTGTCAGCGCTATCGTCGAACACGACAATGCCACCGTGTCCAATCATGGCGCCACGACTTGCAAACGCTTCGTAATCCAGAGGAAGGTCAAAGTGAGCCGGTGGAACGAACGCGCCCAAAGGCCCGCCGACCTGGACGGCCTTGATCGGACGGCCGGTAAGCGTACCGCCGCCAAACTTCTCGAGAATGTCATGCAAAGGAATTCCAAACGGAACCTCAAACAGTCCGCCCTTTTTGACGTTACCCGCGAGCTGCACGGTGAGCGTTCCGCGCGACCGTTCTACGCCAAGCGAGCTGTACGACTCGGCGCCTGAGCGAAGTATTTCCGGCATGGAAACCAGGCTCACAACATTGTTTACCAGCGTTGGTTTGCCGAACAGGCCTTCGATAGCAGGCAGCGGTGGCTTGTAGCGAACCTGCCCGCGCTTGCCCTCCAGGCTCTCAAGCAAGGACGTTTCTTCCCCGCAAATGTAGGCCCCCGCCGCCTTTCGCACTTCGAGCTCAAAGGTTTTGCCGGACCCCAGAATGTCGTCGCCCAGCAGTCCATTGTCGTAGGCTGTGACCAGCGCGTTTTCCAAAATGGCAATCGCCTGCGGATACTCGGAGCGTATATAAATGTAGCCTTGCGTAGCGCCGCATGCGATACCGGCAATGGTCATGCCTTCAATCAGCAGGAACGGATCACCCTCCATGATGATGCGATCGGCAAACGTCCCGGAATCTCCCTCGTCGGCATTACAGACGATAAATTTTTCGGCCACCGTCTGCGCCGCGACCGTGCGCATCTTAATGCCGGTTGGAAAGGCCGCGCCGCCGCGACCCCGCAAACCCGAGTCGGCGATCGCTTCGACAATATCGTCGGGCGACATTTCAAGCGCCCGCTGCAACCCGTCAAAGCCATGCTGAGCACGATACTGATCAAGAGACAGAGGGTCGATAACCCCTACCCTGGAAAAAGTATGGCGGTGCTGACCTGCCAACTCCGGAAGGTTGTTTACCTGACCCAAAAAAGCGTCGTGCTCAACATTGAGTTCCCCGGCAGTATTAAAAATGGCGGACACGGCGCCGGGGTCCGAGGGATCGAGCGGCCCGAAGACCACACGGCCATCCGGCGTTTCAAATTCCACCGCTGGTTCCAGCCAAAACAGGCCGCGGGTTCCCGTACGGGTCAACGTCAGACTAACCCCGTGCTGCGCAGCGGCTGTTTGCAGCTGCGCTGCGATCGCATCAGCGCCGATTGAGCGACTGGTGGTGTCCAGTGAAATGTAAGCTGAGTGTTTCATCGCTCGCTTTCCCTAAAATCGGACTGTAGAGATTCTGGCAACGATGTCAGAAAACGCTTAGTCATGATTCATCGCCTCGTCCAAAAGATCGTCAAGGCGGGTTGGCGACACCCGGCCAACGACCTGCTCACCAAGCATGACCGCTGGTGCACACGCGCAGTTCCCAAGACAGTAGATTGGCTCGAGCGAAACCTCTCCATCGGCCGTCGTTTCATGCCAGTCCACGCCCAACCGCCGCTTCGCGTGATCCACCAGGGCCTGTCCGCCAACGGCCTGACACGCTTCGGAGCGACACACGTACAACGTTCGCTTGCCCGGTGGCGTGCGTCGAAAATGATGGTAGAAACTGATGACGCCGTGCACTTCGGCACGTGACAGGTTCAGGGACCTGGCCAGGACGGGAACGGACTCTTCTGGTACGTAGCCAAGCTGATCCTGGATTTTATGCAAAATCGGGAGTAGGCCGCCCGGTATTGTACGCATCGGCTCGACAATCAGTTCTGTTCGTTGCTTTATCTGCTCAGGTGTCATTGTTGCTCTCTTGTGTTTGCGCTCGCTGCGCCGAACCTCGCTCCAGGACGCTTACGGTCGGCCCGGCTCAGTCATCCAGTCGAATCCGCTCCGGCACAGAATAAATATTAAACCCTTGACCGCGTAAAAACCCAACCAGTGTCATGTTATTCGCTTCCGCGCACTCAATCGCAAGCGACGACGGCGCGCCTACGGCCGCCACAATCGGCACTCCGGCCATCATACTTTTCTGGAGAAGCTCAAAACTCGCGCGGCCGCTAAGCACCACTGCGGATTCCGACAACGGCAGCTGCCCTTCCGAAAGGGCGTTGCCGATCACTTTGTCGAGCGCGTTGTGGCGCCCCACATCCTCGCGCACGACCTGCAGCTCACCGTCAGGAGTCAGCAAACCCGACGCGTGAATACCGCCGGTTGAATCAAACAGCGCCTGACGTTCTCGCAGTGCATCGGGTGCGGCCCTTAGCCTGGAAGCGGCCAGCAGCGGGACTGGTTCTGCAATCGCGTAACGCGCCTCGGTCTTGAGCGCCTCCAGCGAGCTTTTTCCGCACACCCCACAGCTTGAGGTCGTATAAAAGTTTCGCATCAGCTTGCCAACATCAACGTCAACACCTTCGGCAAGAGTGACTTTAACCACGTTGCGCAATCCACTGGCATTCGCCGGCCCACAGTGCTCAACGTGAGCTACCTGATCAGCGCCCTGCACAATACCTTCGGTAAACAGGAAACCCACCGCGAGCTCGGCATCGTCGCCAGGCGTACGCATGGTTATTGACAGGCTGCGCTCAGTCCACACGTCGTCCACCTGATGACGCAGCCGAATTTCCATAGGCTCTTCGGTTGCAACCTGGTCGACGCGCTGCTCTTTGATTCCGGAATCCGCCGCGTAAGTGATACCTGTAGATTTGGTCGAATGAGTCATCATGGAAGCAGGAAGGCGCCACCCCTGTACTATATAAGTGTATTGCGAGTGTAACAGTCTACCCCCCGCATCGACTATCAAACTCGCCGCTGAGCTGCCGCGTGATAACCAGGTACGACCTTAACAGACAGTAAATACGGCCCCATTACGACTGAAGATTAGGCAAAACCTGACTTCTCCGTGATAGCATGTCCGCTTCATCACACGTTCAGGACCGCTATGACTGCCCGATCAATTGCTCGCTTATTGATAATCTTCCTGGCCACATTCTTGAGCGCAACGTCACTTGCACTCACCATTGAATCTCCCAAGGTCGTACTTAAAGGCATCGCCACTGACGTTGTGATTACCGATGCAGTACCGGGAAGCGCGGTGACCCTGACGGTAGACGACAAGCCCCGGGTACAAACTGCCGACTCCGATGGCAAGACTACGTTCGCGGATATTCTGGCGAACAGCAGCATCACTGCGCAGAACGCAAACAGCGACGTTCTTTCACTTCGCACCATTTCAGGATTTCTGTCCATACTGCCCCCGTTGATCGCAATACTACTGGCATTGGCGCTGCGTAATGTCATCCCAGCCCTGTTTGTAGGCATATGGATTGGTGCTGCGGCCCTGATCGGCTTTCATCCCATGGGATTGTTTCAGGGTCTTCTCGACGCGTTTGAAAAATATGTCACGGCCGCTCTGGCCGACCAGTCGCATGTACAAATTATTCTGTTCACTTTCATGATTGGCGGCATGGTTGGCATCGTGACCCGGTCGGGCGGCATGGCGGCGATCGTGCACGCCGTCATTCGCCGCGCAAAGAGCGCCGTCTCAGGTCAGGTAGCAGTCTGGGCCATGGGACTGATCATATTCTTTGACGACTACAGCAACACGCTGGTAGTCGGCAACACTGCGCGTCCCATCACCGACAAGCTGAACATATCGCGGGAAAAGCTGGCGTACATTGTTGACTCGACGTCTGCGCCGGTCGCGTCGATCGCACTGATTACTACGTGGATCGGTTACCAGCTTGGCCTTATCAAGGAAGCCGTGGATCAGCTTCCAGCGTACAACGAGAACGCCTACAGCATATTCCTGAATTCGCTGGCCTACAGTTTCTACCCGGTTCTGGCTCTTCTGTTTGTGCTCGCGGTCGCCGCAAGCGGCCGGGATTTTGGCCCGATGCTAAGGGCCGAACGACGGGCCCGTGCGGGTCAGGTCAAGTCCGATATGCTGGCCGGTCTCGTATCTTCAGAAGGCGACGACCTGGACGCCAAGCCCGGCGTGAAACCGCGTGCGCTGATCGCCATATTGCCGATTCTCGTTCTGATTGGTGGTCTGATGGTCGGCCTTTACGTGACGGGCAAGAGCGGACCGGACGATACGCTCCGGGACATCGTCGGAAATGCCGACTCCTACAAAGCGCTGATGTGGTCGTCAATTTGCGGCGTTCTCGTCGCCGCGGCTCTGGCACTTGGGTACCGCGCTTTGTCGGTTCACGAAACGGTTGACGCATGGTATCGCGGCGTACGAGCAATGCTGCTGGCCATGATCGTGCTGGTACTGGCCTGGGCACTGTCCAATGTCACCAACGACCTCAACACGGCGGCCTATCTGGTTTCACTGCTCCAGGATTCGCTGCCTTTAGGACTGGTACCGGCCGCTATCTTTATTGTCTCCGCCGTAACCGCGTTTTCAACGGGCACCAGCTGGGGAACCATGGGCATACTGATGCCGCTGATTATTCCACTGGCATGGGCCATCATGACCGTTAATGGCGCCGCCGATCCTGCCGGCTACCACATTATTTATTCCGCGGTGGCCTGTAACCTGGCGGGCGCTGTCTGGGGCGATCACTGCTCGCCGATATCGGACACAACCATCCTGTCGTCAACGGCCAGTGGCTGCGATCATATCGAGCACGTCCGAACGCAGATCCCCTACGCCTTACTGGTGGGTACAGTGGCGATCTTGCTGGGTACGATTCCGGCCGGATTTGGAATGCCGTGGTGGATAGGCATGGTTGGAGGGCTGATCACGCTACTGATTATCCTGCGGGTTATCGGTCGCAGGGCAGCCTGACGCGAGGAACGGGAGCTCTATACACGCTCCAGGTGGCGGTTCTGAACAGCGCTCAGCTGACCGGCTCGAGTCGCAGGCGCATTATGATATCCGTTTGCTCCTCAGCTCCCATCATGAACGGTTTCTCACCGACCGTCTGGAATCCAAATCGTTCGTAGAACGCTGCTGCGTCCAGGTTCTGATCCCACGCGCCAAGCCAGAGAACATCGTTGCCGGCGTCACGGGTTGCCTGTATGGCGGCTTCCAGAAGAATCTGGCCAATTCCGGTACCCAGGAATATCTGCGCTACGTAAATTCTCTGTAGCTCGGTAGCCGACTCGCAGCCCACGCACTCAGGGACGGTTGAATTACGCACCTTGGCATATCCAACCAGCTTGGAATCGCGTTCAGCCACGAAAAAGGCCGAACTGTCATTCAACAATTCTTTGGCAACCTGGGCCGGGTTGAAGGCTTGCTTCACGTATTCGCGAATATTTCTCGGTTCGTTAAAGCGCTCGAAGGCATCCAGAAAGGTTTGTTTTGCAAGTCGCGCCAACGCGTCCGTATCATCGGTACTGGCTTTTCGCATTAAAACGTTCGACATAGGCTTCCTGGCTCCTGGCAGTAATCATTCGTTCCGGCGTGGCTCAGCGCCGATAGTATCGTTACCCGCACGCTACGCCAACAGGGTAGTGACTTCATCCGCTGGCCTGCGTTTTTGAATCGGTGTGTTCACCGGGTAGCCGATGCGCAAAATGCCAGCGATAAACTCGTTGTCAGTATCTATGCCAAGCTCCTGTGCATAGTCTGGCGAATGAGCCATGGAACCGGTGCACCATTTCATGCCAACCCCCGCCTGCCACAAATACAGCGACATGTTGTGAATGGCGCAGCTCGTTGCCGCATAGTCTTCCAGCTGCTCTATGTCGCTGTCCGAGCGGCGACAGGTAACAATTACCCAGGCTGGCACTCTCTCAGCCCGCAGCGCTTTGCGCCGACCCATTTCCTCGCCCTTGGCCTCCGTGGCTCGTCGCCTCACGCATTCGATGGTGGTCTCTATGGCCCTGGGCCCCAGCACGTAGAAATGCCAGGGTTCGGTCAGATGGTGATTCGGAGCCCATCGCGCCACGTCAATCGCAGCCAGGATTAACTCCGGATCGACGGGCTTGTCGGCAAAGCGGGAAAGCGTTCGCCGCCCGCGCAGCAGATTCCGGGTTTGGTCGAGCTCTGTGCGCGGCGTCGATGGATTGTGACTAGACATAAGTTCTCGTTAAAGGCGTGAAAATTGGTGCGGGCTGGACTCCGATTTTACATAGTTCCGGGGCAATGCTCTACGCAATAAGAAAGGTTCAATCGCGAATGCCAACCACCGCACACTATTTTGACAAATACTGATCACGAAGATTGATTTTTGGGAACTGTTCGATGGTTGATTCCGGTGATTGCTCGTATTTTGTCGAATACTGCCTGGAAATAACCAGGTAGTTCATGCATCCCGCTTGTGAGACTACAAATCGAGTTATGGTAAGTACGCTAAAGCAATCGCTCTCTAAACCCAATACTGATGTTGGTAAGGACAGCCATTCTGCACCCGGACATGAAACTCTGGGCGTGGTGCTGATGGCCGGTTTTGCGGATCTCGATATTGAGTGGGCCAACAAATGGCTATCGCGGGAAGCTCTGACCACCGTGGCCATTGCAGACGTTGATAAAGCCGCCCGATACTGTGTGGACACGCCACCCACAGTCCTGATCTGCCCTGCCAACGCCTGCTGCAACGACGGCCGACCGCTGTATCGGTATGTCAACGAAGAGATTCCGTACAGTAACGTAGCCTGCATTACCGTGATTGCCAATGAACGTGAGTGCCAGGCGGCGCTCGACAGCAATGTGGCAGACATTGTCCGCAAGCCGGTTAACTGGAACGTCGTAAGTCGACGTGCCGCAATGTTCGCGGAAATATTCAGTCTGCGCAGAGAGCTCCTCGACACCAAGGCGATGATGCACGAACAGCAGCGTCATACTCTGAACGTCAATCAACACCTGTCTCAACTCGAAGAAGTTGATCCTCTGACCCGGCTACCCACGGCGCTGAAATTTCGCAACCTGGTTTCGGGTGCCATGAGCCAGTCGGTCGAACTGCTGGTGTTCAGCATCGGGATTGAACGATTTCATCTGATTAATGATACGCATGGCCGTGACGTCGGAAACCGGGTGCTGGCACTGATGGGTGAGCGCCTTCGTACTTTAGTACTCGACACCAGCCTGTACGCGAAAAACGCACCAAGCACTCTGGCGGCCTGCGCCTCCAAACTCGACGGCGTTCGATTTGGCCTGATGGTTCCTCACAACGGAACGGAAGCGCATTTGAGTCAGGTACGCAAACTCATCACCAGCGAACTGGCCAAGCCTATTTCTCTGAACGAGCTAAATATCTACCTGTCGACGAGCATCGGCGTCGCGGCCACTCCTCAACACGGCCGCACTGCCAGCGAGCTCATGCAGAATGCCGAACGCGCCATGACCGATGTAAAGCGTAAGGGTGGAGGTTTTGGTTTTCACTACCAGGAAGGCCAGATATCAAGCGAACGTCAGCTGAAACTCGACGGCTGGCTCAGAGAAGCAATCGCACGAAACGAATTGCAAGTTGCGTATCAGCCGCTGGTCAATATGTGGAATAACCAGATTGTTGGCGCAGAAGCGCTGTTGCGATGGACACGGGAAGATGGTTCGTCCATTTCTCCGGCCGAATTCATTCCCGTGGCTGAAATGAACGGCAGCATCGTCGAAATTGGCGACTTCGTGATCGACCAGTCCTGCGCCGCACTGCGCAAGTGGACAGATCACACGGGTACCACGCTGCGCATGGCCATCAACCTGTCCGTCACTCAGCTACGACGCGGCAACGTTGTTCGCACGCTGGAAAGCGCACTGCAAAAATACGGGCTCGAACCTGCACAGCTTGAAATGGAAATTTCCGAACGCGGTGATATCGGTAGTGACCAACGCATCGTGCGACAGCTCCACGAACTTAAAGCCATCGGGGTACGCCTGTCACTGGATGACTTTGGCACCGGCGACACGGCTATCGAATACCTGAAGAAACTCCCCATCGATATTTTGAAACTCGATCGCTCCTATGTTTCAGGAGCACTTGAAAACGGGGCTGACGCTGTCATTACGTCCGCTCTGATCTCCCTGGCGCGAAATATGAATCTCACGGTGATCGCTGAGGGCATTGAGTCGAGAGAACAATACGAATTACTGCGCTCGTGGAAATGTCACTTGTATCAGGGCTACTACTGCTCGCCCGCGATACCAGGCGATGAGTTTCTGCAGCTCTACGATAAAACCTCGAAACCCGTTCTACAGGAACTACACTCATGATGGACCGACTACCTGACTATTCACAGCCTTGGCCACTGGTTAAGCATGCGCTTGCGCTGCTGATGCTCTCCCTGAGCACCACACTCGCCTATGCTGAAGTGGGAAATCCCATGCGTTTCGGCCACCTGGGTATGGGTGAAGGGCTGTCTCAAAGCACCGTTAATGTCATGCACCAGGATCAAACGGGTTTCCTGTGGTTTGGCACGGAAAACGGCTTAAACCGGTACGACGGCAATCGCGTCCATCAATACAAGCGCGACCCAAACGACATCAACTCTCTCGGCGCCGACTTTATCTGGGACATGACCGAAGACGCACACGGCAACCTGTGGATTGGTACGAACGGCGGCGGAGTCGCCCGCTGGAACGCAACCACCGATAACTTTACGTCCTATCGTCACAACCCGGCAGATAGCAACAGCATCTCGATGGACATCGTTCGCGCGATCAAATACACCACCGATGGCTCCGTCTGGATTGGCACAAATGGTGCGGGTCTTGACCGCCTGAACCCTGCCACGGGCAAGACTGAGCACTTTCGCCACAACCCTGACGATGAAAACACTCTTGCCAGTGATGAAGTGTTTGAGCTGTATCAGGACAGCCGCGGCATCATGTGGGTGGCAACGAATAACGGCCTGAGTCGCTTCGACCCCATCACTCGTTCGTTCGAGAACTTTCGACATGACCCGGCAAGCGAAAACTCACTGAGCAGCAACAAAGTACGTGCCATCCACGAAGACAAGCAGGGCCTGCTGTGGTTCGGCACGCGCAATTCGGGGCTGAACCGGTATGACCGCGAAAGTGGACAATTCCTGCGCTTCAAGCACAACCCGGACGATCGTCAGACGCTGAGTCACAACGGCATTCGAACGATCTTCGAAGACAACGCCGGTCGACTCTGGATTGGCACGAACAAAGGGCTAAACCTGCTGGACCGCCAGCGCAGTCGCTTCTTTCACTATAAGCACGACCGCTCCGACCCGGGCAGCCTGAGCGACTCTTACATCATGTCACTGTATCAGGACCGAGCCGGTATTCTGTGGGTGGGCACACGCTCCAAAGGCGCGAGCCGCTGGAACCCGCGCAGCTGGGGCTTCGGCCACTTTTCTCCGGACCGACTCAGCGACGGCAACATTACTTCGTTCGCCGAAGACCGCAACAAGACACTTTGGGTTGGCACCTTTGGCGGCGGTTTGAACAAGATAAACCGCACGACGGGCGACGTGACGTTCATTACCAAAGACTCGACCGAAGCGCCGGTTATCTCCGACAATCACATCATGTCCATGCTGATCACATCAAACAACCAGCTGTGGCTGGGCACGATGGTGGCCGGTCTGGACCGGGTGAATCTCGACACGGGCGAAGTCACCAATTTCCGCAACGACCCTGAAGACGAGTCCACGATTTCCAGCAACGGCATCATGGCGCTGTTTGAAGACCGTGACGGCAATATCTGGATCGGCACCTTTGGAGGTGGCGTTAACAAAATGGCCACCGACGGTTCGGTACAACATTTCCCCTATGGTCAATCCCCCAGCGAAGGAATTTCAAGCGCCCGTGCAACGGCGTTCGGGCAGGATCGCAACGGTCGAATCTGGATTGGTACCGACGGCGGCGGTTTGAGTATCTATGATGAAGAGAGCGGCTATTTCCACACCTATCGCCACGACCAGAAAGATCACGGCTCACTCAGCGCCGACACTATCTACGCGATTCACCGCGACATTAACGGCACCATGTGGATCGGAACCCAGGGTGGCGGACTGACGCGTGCTGTGGGCGCCTTGAACCAGCCCGACAAATTGCGCTTCGAACGTTTCATACCCACGAGTGGACCGACCATTAACAACGTCGTTTACGGCATCGAGTCGGACACCGACGGTGATCTTTGGCTGTCAACCAACTATGGCATCAGTCAGTATTCGATTAGCGACAGTAAGGTGTCCAACTTTCATCGCAGTCACGGCCTGCAGAGTGAAGAGTTTAACTTCGGCGCCCACTATCGCAGTCCCGCGGGTCAGCTGTTCTTCGGCGGCGCCAATGGTTTCAACGCGTTTTATCCGTCGGACCTGGGCATAAACACCACGCCTCCGGAAGTTGTGCTGACCGAGGTCGCCCTCCTCAATAAGCCTATCGATATTGGCAAACCGCACTGGCTGGCCAAGAATCTGGACCTGAGCTACCGCGATGACGTGCTCTCCATTGAATTTGCGGCGCTCGATTTTGCCGCGCCCGCGCAAAATCGCTTCGCCTACAAGCTCGATGGTTTTGATCCGGAATGGATTGAAGCCGGCAACAAGCGCCACGTGACGTACACCAACCTGGATGCGGGCAATTATCGATTCCTGGTTCGAGCCGCCAATAGCGACGGTGTTTGGCAAACCAAGGAAATGGCGCTGGACCTGACCACCGCACCGGCTCCGTGGAACAGCCCACTCGCCTACCTGGCCTATTTGCTACTGGCGATTGGCGCCGCAGCGCTTGCCTGGTCAATCCATCAGAAACAGCTCCGACAGGAAGCGGGCTATCGTCGTCGACTTGAAAAGGACGTGCAGGAAAGAACAAGGGAACTCGCCGCGCGTAATGGCGAGCTTAAGCAGCTCAACCAGCGCTTCCTGCAGGCCAGTATCACAGATCCGCTAACCGGTTTGCGTAACCGACGTTACGTGTTTGAAGAAATCGCCAAGGATATTGATGTCGTGAAACGGCGATATCAATCCGGCATTTCACCGAAACCCACGGGGAGCACGACCAACCCTAACCAGTCTGATTTTATCTTCATGATGATCGACCTGGATAACTTCAAGCCGGTTAACGACACCTGCGGGCACAGCGCCGGAGATGAAATGCTCCTGCAGATTCGTGACCTGCTGCTATCGTGCTGTCGTTCTTCGGATGCGGTTATTCGCTGGGGCGGTGACGAGTTCCTGGTCATTGGTCGGTATTCCGACTTGCGTCAGGGTGAAGTCCTGGCAGAACGCATTCGTTCAAGAATGGAAAACGCCGTATTCTCGGTTGGAAACGGTCAGGCTACCCGGACCACTGCGTCCATAGGAATCACCGGATTCCCGTTCACACGCTCCAAACCCAACCTGATGGACTGGGAACAGCTTCTGAGTCTTGCCGATTCCGCGATGTATCGGGCAAAAGCGACACGCAACGCCTGGGTCTCGATTGTCTCCACGGAACAGAGCGCCGCGGTGATCAATCCGTTCTACAGCTTCCGGGATCACACCGACGCGATGGTCGAACAAGGCATGCTGGAAATTCGCAGCTCGCACGATACCGATATAGACCTGGCCGTTGAGGGATAGTCGACGCCGGCATTCTGATTAAATCTCGTGTTTAGTTGCCATCAGTTGCGCTAAACTCTCTAATCCAATTCAAGTCCACCGGATTGATGCGAGAGTTTTTGTGACCCCGAAATCCATTCTTCAGGATGTAGTACCAGAATCGCTATCCGAAGCCGAAGTCGCGCAGAGTTTTAGTCGGCTCGTAGATCGAGGCTGCCCGCTAAAACCCCAGGGCAGCGCAAAAGACAACCCGCTGATACTAATGCGCCGCCAGAGACCGCGTCATTTGATTACGCTGGATGGCCACCGGTATTTTCTTACCAACGTGCGCCGCGACCAGCAGTTTCGTTTCTTTGTGGCCTACGTTCAGCTGCGGCCCGGGAAATCCGGCAAGCATGGTCCGCTTTACCCACGCATTTTCTACAAAGATTCGTCGCTTATCTGGCGCGTGGCTACCCACTACATCAATACGCCGACCGAACACTGGATTGGCAAGGGCGACATCAAGCCCACGGTAGAAAACGGCGAAACCCACTGGTACAGCGCTGAAGAAACCACCAACTTGCCGTTCGAAATTCAAAATGCGCTGGACCAGGTCAGCCGGCGCGTGGCGAAACCACACCCGGATCGTCAATCGCTGTCCCTGATTCTGCGAGACGCGCCGGATGATCGCGTGCGTCCCTACGCCGATTTTTCGACGCCTCGCCGCGTTGCCATGCAGAACCCGGCAAAACGGATAAATGGCAATAAGCCGGTGGCCTGGTTTGAAGACGACACCGACCCGCGCTCGTTAAAATTTGCATCCGGGTACGCGCCTGACTTTGGTAAGGGATTAGTTTCGGCCAGCAGTTCGCGCAGCAAACTGTACGGTGGCCCGATCATGCGCTTTCGCATTCGCTCGATGAACGCAGAAATTCAATACCTGTTCATGCGCGCCCCTACCCAGAGCTGGATCATTCCGCCACAGCCTGTTGCTCTCAATCTGATGAGCTACGGCGTTCACACGGTGGATGCCCATGTCGACGAAAAGCTGTGCATCCCGGGATACGAATACCACTTTGCGGATGACGACGAGGAGGACGGCCTCTTTTCACAAATTCCCCGCGGCTTTGCGGGTAGCGCCAGCAAGATAGACCCCGAGCGCGCAGACGCGTCCCCGTGGACTCACAACATGCCGGTGATCCGGGATTTTCACACGGCGATGCCCGCACTGGTCCGACGCGCCAGGTTTTAGTCCTGCTTCGAATTCAGAGATACGGCTTCCCATCCGGCGCACAGCTGATTCAAATGGATGGGCTCGCCGCTTTTTATACGCTTCAGACAAACACGAAAAAGCCCCCGGCGTTTGCACACCGGGGGCTGTTGATATTCAGCTCAATCAGGCTCAGGAAGCCAGCTTGTCCATCAGCGGTTCCGGAGGACCTTCGAGAATACGGGTTTGCGCCAGCGCGTCAGCGATGACGTGTGTGCCGGTATCCGTCGCAGAGGCTTCGAGGAAAATCGCTCGTAATCGCGGCCCGATCGCATCGACCTGAGCGGCAACTTCCGCTTCGCTCATGTCGCCATAGTACTCACCTTCCGCACTGATGATCCCGCCTGCGTTAATCACATAGTCAGGCGCATACAGAATATTCGCACTGCGTAGCTGCTCGCCGTCTTCGGGAGTTGCCAGTTGGTTGTTCGCAGCACCGGCTACCACTGACGCTCGGATGGTACCCAGTGATCGCTCGTTAATCACAGCACCGAGCGCACACGGTGCCAGCACGTCGACATCGGCACTGACGATGTCATCCGTATTCACGACATTGGCTGAAAACTCTTTTCCGGCCTGATCACGACGTTCCGCGTTGATGTCTGCGACAGTCAAAATGGCGCCCGCCTGGTGCAGTCGACGGCACAGGTTGTATCCCACGCCGCCGAGGCCCTGAACAGCAACCCGAACACCCTGCAGGGAATCGGTACCCAGATGATGAGCCACCGCTTCGCGTATGCCCACAAATACGCCGCGAGCGGTCCAGGGAGACGGATCACCGCCGGCCGCAGCACCGCGCTGACTCAATCCACTGACAAAACGGGTTTGGGTTGCGACTTCTTCCATGTCGGCCACGCGTACGCCAACGTCCTCGGCGGTAATATAATCACCGGCCTGCTGATCAACGGCGCGACCAAAGGCGCGAAACATTTCTGCTGTCTTGTCCCTGAGTGCGTCACCGATAATGACGGCCTTGCCGCCACCGAAGCGAATTTCGGCCA
This sequence comes from uncultured Gammaproteobacteria bacterium, assembly GCA_963922815.1. Classification (GTDB taxonomy): domain Bacteria; phylum Pseudomonadota; class Gammaproteobacteria; order Steroidobacterales; family SZUA-146; genus SZUA-146. The sequence continues at coordinate 378 of CAWUKD010000095.1, read as the reverse complement.
GTGCATTCTTGTAACTCATACCGCGCGACAATCTAAGGGCATCCGTCAATGCCTCTTCGTCGTTGGCGTAATTCCACATGCGGCAGCCACCGGCGGCCGGTCCCAGTGCCGTGCTGTGAATGGCTATGATGGCGTTGAGTCCCGACGCCTGGTCGTGACAAAAAACCAGACGCTCATGAGCGTCAAATTCGGGGTGCTGAAACACTTTCATTCAGTTCTCCTATCCTTAAGGACAGTCAATAAGGGCCGGAACAGGCATCGTCGCTGCCGCCAGCAAATTGATTTCGGCAGTAACTAATTGTATCGGAATACCGACAGAAATTTCCGGAAAAACTCCGCTCCATATGAGCCAAAGTCTGCTAATAAAAATGGAAGAAT
>CAWUKD010000094.1:0-14229 GCA_963922815.1 uncultured Gammaproteobacteria bacterium | reverse complement strand
ACGTCAACTATCGGGGAAGCACGGGTTTCGGACGTGAGTTTCGCCACAGCCTGCGCGGCCAGTGGGGTATCTACGACGTTGAAGACTGCATTAACGGCTCTCAATACCTGATTGACCAGGAGCTGGTGCACCCTGATCGCGTTTATATTATGGGCGGCAGCGCAGGCGGCTATACGGTATTGAGCGCCCTGGCGTTTACCGACTTCTTTTCCGGGGGCATCAGTCTGTACGGCATAGGCGATCTGGCCCTGCTGGTGCAGGACACGCACAAATTTGAAGCCCGCTATCTGGACTCGCTGGTTGCCCCCTACGACGAAGAACTCTACCGGGAAAGGTCACCGCTGTTTGCTTCCGATCAGATTCGCGTACCCGTGCTGTTTTTCCAGGGAACGGAGGACAAGATGGTGCCGCCCAACCAGGCTGAAACCATGGTCGACGCGTTGAAATCCAATGGGGTGCCGGTAGGCTATGTCGTGATGGTTGGCGAAGGGCACGGTTTTCGGCGCGACGACAGTATCATCACACTTATGAATACGTCGCTGGCCTTTTTTGTGCGTATTATGGGCCACGGTGATACAGCTGACTCCAGCTTACACCTGTACAATGATTCACGGCTGGAATCGAACTGACGGCGACGCTCATTCGAATGACTCACCATTGGTAGCCATTGCGAATGGTCGCACAGATCGATAAACACGCTGTCGAATTCCACCGCTTATTAAACGGCACGTGCCTGGAGCATGTCCCTGACTACTAAGGACTCCCTGATGAAACGTATTTTCAATGTTCTGACCCTCAGCGTGCTCACCGCAGTATTGGGCGCATGCGCGACCGGACCGGACGCCTCGCCGCGCTCGATAAGCGTGGAACAACAAGGCCGGGACCTTGCTCACAAATTGTTGATTATCGATACGCATATTGACGTGCCGTATCGCCTGGAAAGCAACCCCGATGACGTGACGCAAGCCACCGAAGGCGGCGATTTTGATTACCCCAGAGCGGTGGCAGGCGGGTTGAATGCACCCTTCATGTCCATTTACATTCCGGCGGAGAAAGAAGCCGACGGGACCGCTACGGCGCTGGCCGACAAACTGATTGACGGCGTCGAAGCCATCGCAGAACAGGCGCCGGATAAATTTGCCGTAGCCACCAGCACCAGCGACCTGCTGGAGCATCAGAGGAAGGGGCTTATTTCGCTGCCGATGGGCATGGAAAACGGCGCGCCTGTTGCCGGAAAGCTGTCGAATCTGGAGCACTTCTATAACCGTGGTATTCGCTACATCACTCTGACCCACTCGAAGAGCAATCACATCAGTGATTCTTCTTACGACGAGGAGCGCCGGTGGAACGGCCTGAGCCCGTTCGGCAAAGAACTGGTGGTGGCGATGAACAATATCGGCATGATGGTCGATGTATCGCACGTTTCAGATGACGCATTTTACGACGTGATGAAAGTCGCCAGAGTTCCGGCTATCGCGTCGCACTCCTCGGCGCGCCACTTTACGCCCGGCTTTGAGCGCAACATGGACGACGACATGATCAGGGCTCTGGCCGCGAACGGCGGCGTGATCATGATCAACTTCGGATCCACCTTTGTGCACCAGCCATCGCGCGATAACTCGACCGCGCTGTCAACCGCGCGCGACGCCTACCTCGAACCACTGGGCCTGAAAGACGACTCGGACGCGCGCCAGGCATTTTCCGACAAATACCGCAAAAAGACCCCGTTTCTGTTTGCCGACATTGAGCACGTACTCGATCACTTCGACCACGTGCGCGATCTGGTCGGCATTGACTATGTCGGTCTGGGTTCGGACTACGACGGCGTAGGCGACTCGCTGCCCAAAGGACTCAAAGATGTGTCGACCTACCCGAATCTTGTTTCGGGCCTGATCAAACGGGGATATTCAGAGCAGGATATTGAAAAGATTCTGGGTGGAAACCTGATGCGGGTCTGGAAGCAGGTTGAAAACTACGCACAGAAACAGCGATAGTCCGCACGAATCAATACGGTACTGGCGGCAATTAAGCCGCCAGAACTTTATTCAGCCACCGACCAATATCCTGGAGTTCTTCCAGACACACCTGATGGGCCATCGGGTAATCGTGCCACTCGACCTCAATACCCAGCGACACCAGTACGTCACGGCTCTGCGTGCCCAGTTCAAGGCCGACCATGGGGTCATGCGTACCGTGCGCCATAAACACCGGAGTATCCCGGTTAGCGTCGCTCAGCTCTGCTTCGAGACTGTCTTCCAGAGTCAGGTAGCTTGACAGCACCATGACACCGGCCAGTTTGTCCGCGTGCCGCAATCCGACCTGAAGCGCAACGGCGCCACCCTGGCTGAATCCGGCTACCACAATGCGTGATGTCGGAATTCCCCGGGCATTTTCCCGGGCAATAAGCTGCTCAATTTGCCCCTGACTTTGACGAATACCTGCCTCGTCGGCGCGGCCGTGTCGGTCCAGGCTCTTGATGTCGTACCAGGCCGGCATGCTCATGCCCCCGTTCAGGGTCACCGGTCGAACGTCTGAATGCGGAAACACAAATCGCACGCCGAGACTGGCGGAAAGCCCGAGCTCCGGCACGACGGGCACAAAATCATGACCATCTGCGCCCAGCCCATGCAGCCAGATCACGCTGGCTGTGCACGAATCGGAAGTGGTAACAGTTTCGGCGTTCAGTAAATTGCTCATGGCTCAGCTCGGTAAAGGTCAAAATCGGATCAGGGGCCAGAGTGTAGAACAAATCCGGACGCTTCAATAGAACCTGTTTACCCAATGCGCTCGTGGCCCACAGGCCCCGAGATTTGCTGATTCAGAGGTGGCTCGCCATCAACAACAGAGCACAGATGCCGAAACTGAGACATGGCTCTGGAATAAGGTCAGATGAGACCCTATGATTGGCGCTCTCAGAGCATTAATGGACTATGGTTATGAAGTGGTTTCTTGATCTTGCAGGTTTTTCCAAAGACCAACTCCAGGATCTGCTGCAACTCTCTCAACAGCTTGACGTTTACCCGGAACCGAATGCGCTCTCCGGCAAAGTCATGACCATGCTCATGCTGCGGCACTCGTTCCACACCCGCGCGTCGATGGGTGCGGCCATGGCCCGGCTAGGCGGAAAGGTTATCAACATTGGACCGTCGGGCTCAGGATGGGAAATCGAAACCGGCGAAGGGGCAATGGACGGTAGTTCGGCCCACCACGCGCTCGAAATGGTGCCGTCCATGGGCGCCTACTCGGATGTGCTCGGGATTCGCGCGCCAGGCAGTTTCCGCGACCTGTCCTCAGACCTTCGGGAGGACGTGTTCACCAAACTGTGTAAAGCCTGCCCGGTACCCATGATCAATCTGGAATCCGCGATCAATCATCCGTGCCAGAGCCTCGGGGACTGGAAGACCCTCAACGATGCGCAAATTCCCGAACGCGGTGGTCGTATGGTGCTGTCCTGGGTTCATAACACCTCCCCTCATCCCTATGGAGGCACGGCGGCAACGCTCCATATGGCGGCGCTTCGAGGCATGCGGGTGACACTACTGCGACCCGATGAATATGCGCTTCCACCGGCTTTGCTTAACAAGGCGCAGCGCGCCGCCTCTGAAAACGGCGGTGCCATTCTGGAGACTTCAGATCGCTCGAAAGCGTTCGATGCGGCTCACGTGGTGTACGCCGAATCCTGGGTGTCGCCGGCAAACTACGCTGACCGCGAGGCCGAACTGAAGCTCCGCCAGAAATACAGCGACTGGTGTATAGACGAACGCTGGTATGAAACCGCCATCGAAGACAGTCGATTTATGCACGCGCTCCCGGTACGTCGCGGGATCAGCGTCGCCGAAGATATTCTGGATGGCCCTCGCAGCCTGGTCCTCGATCAGGCGCGCAACCGCATGCTGGCCCAGATGGCCGTGCTGTATCGAATGCTGAAACAATAATGTCTGCACCCGAGAAACCCGCGATCTGGTTCGCTCAGCCTGATCCGGAGCGACTGAATGACCGGCGCAATGAGTCACTCCAACGCACTTTGGGCATAGTCGTTACGGAAATCGGTGACGACTTCCTCCGTGGCACCATGCCGGTCACTCCAGCGCACCATCAGCCTGCCGGCATTCTTCATGGCGGCGCATCGGTCAGCCTGGCCGAAACGCTGGGAAGCATCGCTGCCGCCTGTACTCTGGATCTCACTAAAGAGTATCCGGTGGGCATCGAAATCAATGCCAATCACATACGATCCGTTTCCGATGGACAGGTTACCGGTACCGCCCGACCCCTCCACATTGGAAGGACAACCCAGGTCTGGGAAATTCATATTTGTGACGATGACGACAGGCTGACTTGCATTTCCCGACTGACGGTTGCGATACTCGAGCATCGTTGATTCAGGACTTAACCATGAAAGTTCGAACCAAACGCCGGCAGTTGCACTATTTTGGACTGCGGGCAGGGCTGTTGATAGTTTGCGCCAACCTGATCGCATGTGGCCAGCTGGGCCCCCTTTACCTGCCCGGCGAAGGTGATAACGACTCTGAGCAGACTGAAACCACTTCGTCCAGTGATACGACCGCTGAAGAACAAGATAATGACGACGGGCCCGGCGACCTCTGAATTCAGTCACGCATCCGTTTTCGCTCGCCGGCAACACCCTTAACTACACTCATACAGAGCATATTAATGGCCAAGAAGTCCAAACCTCTTCTAATTCTGGTTGACGGTTCGTCGTACCTGTACCGCGCTTTCCACGCGTTACCGTCGCTAACCAATTCACAGGGAACGCCAACAGGTGCTGTTCTGGGCGTTACGAACATGCTTAACCGGCTGTTTCAGGACTATGCGACCAATCGAATCGCCGTGGTTTTCGATGCCAAAGGGCCCACGTTCCGCCACGAACACTACGAACAATACAAAGCGAATCGACCGCCCATGCCGGACGAATTGCGTTCGCAGATCGACTACATCCACTCAATTGTGCGCGCACTTGGGCTGCCGATACTGCAGGTCACGGGCGTCGAGGCCGACGACGTCATTGGCACGCTGGCCGTGCAGGCTCGCGACGCCGGCATGGAAGTGGTGGTATCCACAGGAGACAAGGATCTTGCTCAGCTGGTCAATGACGACGTCTCTTTGGAAGACACCATGAAGAGCGCCGTCACAAATACCGACGCTGTCGTTGAGAAATTTGGCGTGCGGCCCGATCAGATCATCGACTACCTCGGTCTCGTTGGAGATACCTCCGACAATATCCCCGGCGTACCCAAAGTTGGACCCAAAACCGCGTCGAAATGGCTTAATCAGTACGACACGGTCGAAGAGCTGATCGAAAAGAGCGACGAAATCAAAGGCAAGGTTGGCGAGAGCCTTCGCGAACACATTGACCAGCTGCGCCTGTCGAAAGAACTGGCCACCATCAAGCTTGACGTCGAGCTGGACGTTGCGCCAATGGATCTGGTAGTGGGCGCCAAAGACGTCGCGGCGCTTCAGTCGCTGTACACCGAGCTTGATTTTAAGACGCTGCTTCGCGGTTTGCCGGAAGCGGGGGACATTGACCCTGTCGTCGACGTTACCGCGCCGGAAACCCGTTATGAGACGGTGCTGACGCAAAAAGACTTTGATGCCTGGATGAAAACACTCAAGGCAGCCGACACCTTTGCCTTCGACACCGAAACGACCAGCCTGAGCTACATGACGGCCGAGATTGTCGGCGTGTCCTTTTGCGTTACGCCGGGTCACGCCGCTTACGTACCGGTCGCGCACTCGTACATGGATGCACCGGAACAGCTCGACCGCGATGCCGTGCTCAATGCGCTCAAACCCCTGCTCGAAGATCCCCATGTCGCCAAGATAGGTCACCACCTTAAATACGATGCGCACGTATTGCGCAACTACGGCATCGAGCTTCGCGGCATCGAATACGACACCATGCTCGAGTCCTATGTGCTCAATTCCACCGCCACACGACACGACATGGACAGCGTGGCCAAGCACTATCTCGGTGTTGAAACCATTCATTACGAAGATGTCGCGGGCAAAGGCGCCAAGCAGATCACCTTCGATAAAGTGCCCCTGGAAACCGCCGGACCCTATGCGGCCGAAGATGCCGACATAACTCTCCGGCTGCACGAGGAAGTGTGGCCCAGACTGGAAGCCATCGATGAACTGGCCAGGGTCTACTCCGACATCGAACGGCCGCTGGTCCCGATTTTGCTGGACATGGAGCACAATGGCGTACTGCTGGATATCGACATGCTTAATGATCTGAGCGTCGAATTTGCCAGCATCATGCAGAAACTTGAAACTGAAGCCTTCAACGCGGCCGGTCAGGAATTCAATCTTGGCTCGCCAAAACAGCTGCAACAGATATTATTTGAAAAACAGGGGCTGCCGATCATACGCAAAACCCCGAAGGGGCAGCCCTCCACGGCAGAGGACGTTCTGGCCGAGCTGGCGCTGGACTATCCGCTGCCTCAGCTGATTCTGGACTACCGCAGCCTGAGCAAGCTCAAGTCAACGTATACCGACAAGCTGCCGCTGCAGGCGGACCCTGATACCCACCGGGTGCACACCTCCTACCATCAGGCCGTCGCAGCCACGGGCAGGCTGTCGTCTTCGGATCCAAACCTTCAGAACATCCCCATTCGCACGAGTCAGGGCCGACGTATTCGGCAGGCGTTTATTGCGCCTGAAGGATTCACCCTGCTCGCGGCCGATTACTCCCAGATTGAGCTGCGCATCATGGCGCATCTGTCGGCCGACGAAGGCCTGACGCGAGCCTTCGCCGAAGACCGGGACGTGCACCGTGCGACGGCTGCCGAAGTGTTCGACACGCCGCTCGATGAGGTCAGCCAGGACCAGAGAAGATCGGCCAAAGCGATTAACTTTGGCCTGATCTACGGCATGTCGGCGTTTGGACTGGCCAAACAGCTGAACATAACGCGGCATGCGGCCCAGGAATACGTCAACGTGTACTTTGAGCGCTACCCCGGCGTTCAGGATTACATGGACCGTACGCGCGAGCAGGCCAAGGAAACCGGCTATGTTGAAACCGTTTTCGGGCGCCGGCTTTATCTGCCGGATATCAATGCCCGCAACGGCCAGCGCAGGCAGTACGCCGAACGCAGTGCCATTAATGCGCCCATGCAGGGCACGGCCGCCGATATCATCAAGATGGCCATGCTCGAAGTGCACGACTGGCTCAACGAATCCGGTGTTAATGCGCGACTATTAATGCAGGTGCACGACGAGCTCGTGCTGGAAGTTGCCGACGACGACCTGTCACACGTTCGCGATCAGGTTGTCTCACTGATGTGCGACGCCGCGAGTCTGAATGTTCCGCTGAAGGTTGATGCCGGAAGCGGCGCCAACTGGGACGAAGCGCACTAAAGCTGCGCCAGTTCGCACGCATGCCGGAGACAGGATGCGGCCGCTCAGGTACCGGCTGGCCGACGTTTGCAGCGGGTCGGCAAAACGAGCTCCCGAATGCGTCTTCAAATGGTATCCAACCAAACCATCGGGCGGCCTGTTTCAGCATGGATCGACTATTTATCTCATTGTTTTAGATAAATAAATTCAGAAAGTTTCAGATTCTGGAACTAAACCCCCAGACCCTACTCAAAGTTATTAAGCGTGTGATGACGCTAGCCCGCTGCCCTCCCTGTGCGGGCGACTGCCCGGCCACCCCATGCCGGGCGCAGGTTAACCCCGACGCCTCCCCTAATCGGCGTCGGGGTTTCTTCTTTTTGGCAGGTCCAAAAGTGCAGCAAGCACTTCCCTTGCCTCTTCCACTCCCTGCTTGTTCAACGCTGAAAACAGCTGAATGCCGACGCCTGGCGCCAGCTGCTTGCGCGTTTGCTCGAAATTCCTGGACGCCGCACCGCGGCTCAGCTTGTCGCTCTTGGTTAACAGAATATGTACGGGGCACCCCGCTTCGCCCGCAAAATCGAGCATTTGCCGATCAAAAGGCATCAACGGTCGACGGGAATCCATCATAACTACCAGACCGGACAGGCATTTACGACTTTCAAAGTAGTCGCCCATCAGCGTATGCCAGTGACGCTGGACGTGTTTGGGGGCCTTCGCAAACCCGTAACCAGGCAGATCGACCAGCCGCCGATCGTCAGGCAATTCAAAAAAATTGATGAGCTGGGTGCGGCCGGGGGTCTTGCTGGTGCGCGCCAGACCGCGCCTTTGGGTCAGCACATTGATCGCGGTTGATTTGCCCGCGTTGGATCGGCCGGCAAAGGCTACCTCGTGCCCGGTATCCGGAGGAAACCCCGCGATATCGTTGGCACTTTTTAAAAACTGAATGGTCTGAAATCGGGACATGAGGGTATCTGGGGCACGGCCAGTCAATAGTGTACAATGCCGACTCCCGCCGGACCTGAGACGCAACTTAGCACAGCTCCGGCCAACTTGATGCCCGTTTTGGAGGATCCTCGCTGTGATGCGTTTTTTATTGATGTGTGCCGCTACTATTCTGGCACAGGGCACTTTCGCTGCCGACATGACAGGCGATGCCGATGCCGGCAAAGCCAAAGCCGCCGTTTGTGGCGCCTGCCACGGCGCGGATGGCAACAGTATCAATGCCGAGTGGCCTAACCTCGCCGGCCAGCATCCGCAGTATACGGTGGCCCGATTAAAAGGCTACAAGAGCGGTGAAATCAAAAATGCAGTGATGGGCGCGCAAGCCATAGGCCTGAGCGAGCAGGATATGCATGACCTGGCTGCGTACTTCGCGACCCTGAGCGTGAAACCGGGCGCCGCCAACCCCGATCTCGTCGATGCCGGTTCTGCGTTGTATCGACTGGGTAACGATGATACCAACGTAGCGTCCTGCGCGTCTTGCCACGGACCCAAAGGTAAAGGCAATCCCGTCGCCATGATGCCCGCAATTGCCGGCCAGCGGTCGACCTACACCATTAATCAGCTCAAGGCGTTTGCCAATGGCACGCGTTACGGCGGCATCAACAGCATGATGTCCGATGTAGCCAAAGCCATGACTGATAAAGAAATGACTGCAGTCGCTGCCTTCCTGGAAGGCCTGCACTAGGTATCCATGGGGTCGCCTCCACTGGTCCCCATTAGCGAACTTACATTAACCGTACAAGCGAACAGATTCGGAGTAGATAGATGAAAAAGAGTGTTTTATATAGCGTCATGCTGGCGTTCAGCCTTACTGCGTGTGGTGCCGATTCGGCGTCGGACGCAGCCAAGTCAGCTGCTGACACCACTGCAGCGGTTGCTGCTGATGCCAGACAGATGGCGAATGACGCCGTCGAAGCCGTCAGTGCAAGCACCACGGAGATTCGACAGATATCTATCGACGGACTGAAGAAAATGAGTCCTGAGGCGGGCAAGGATAACTTTGACGCCGCCGCGATTGTGGCTCAGTTTGAAAGCGAGTTTAAGGCTGGTACCGACTTTCAGGTGTTGTCTCCGGCACAGCCAACAAGCAGCGATCCGGAACACATTGAGCTGACCGAAGTGTTTATGTACAGCTGCCCGCACTGCTACAGCTTCGAACCGTTCATCAAGAACTGGCTGGCTAACGAAAAGCCGATCGGCGTAAATTTTGTGCGAATTCCGGCGCAGTTTAACCGCCCGGCTCAGCTGCACGCCGCGGCGTACTACGCAGCCGAAGCGCTCGGTGTTGGCGAGCAGGTGCATATGCCCCTGTTCCAGGCTCTCCACGTAAACCGCAATCCGCTAAGCTCGGAAAGCGCGCTGCGCAAAGTGTTTACCGATAACGGCGTTGACGGTAACGACTTCGACAAGGCGTTCTCATCATTTGATGTCGACACCAAGGTGCGTCAGGCCGCCAACCTTAACAAGCGCTACAAGATTCAGAGCGTGCCGACCCTGGTCGTCAACGGTAAATACGTAACGTCCGGCACCATGGCGAAAAGCAACCAGCGGTTGAATGACATCGTCAACTATCTGGTTGCGAAAGAAATGATCGAACGATAGCGTTACGACAATAACGGTTCTGTCAGAACGCTCCGGACGTCGGTCCGGGGCGTTTTTTTGTGCCCGGATAGTCGTCACGAAACGAGATTTGCACGTGCAAGGATTTGCGCATACAGCCAGGTGCAACGGGACAAGGGTACAAAGAGATCAGGGGTGCGGCTCAAGATGCTGACGGACTGCCGGGATATTGCCGATTCCAAACACGGGTGCTGGCAGGTCGGGGCAACGCCCGATCGCCATGACGCCGTGTTTCAGGCTGTACGTTCGAGACAGTGAGACGGAACAAGACCGCGACACACAACCGGACGAGACGCCCTGCCGCCGTCAGATACGGCTGGCGAGATCTTCGTTAATGATACGCCAGCGGTTGTCTTCGCCCTTGCGCCAGTACTGACGCTTGTGCGCGCTGCCGTTAAAGTTATTACTTTCATAGTGTTGCTTGAAGGTAACAACCATCAATCCGTCTTCATCGGGATACCCGAAGATACTGATCTCATCCAGATCAACCGATATGCTGGTCTTGTTCTTGTTCACACGCCGTTTGTAATCACGCCAGGCGTCAATGGACATGTTGCCGCTGATGAAGTCGCTGTCGTAGTGCGACAGATATCGTTCAACGTCTCCGCTTTCCCAGTCGAGGCGCCATTGCTCAAGGGTTTCAGCCGCTTCAGTACGTCGATTCAGAAGCTCATTGTATTCGACCCACTCAATGTCTTCGCCGATCACCACGGGCGTTTTGCCAGGCTTCAAGAGAGGTGAAACCTGCTCAAGCTCTTCGTTAATGAGCGCCACACATCCATCGCTGTCGAGCGGCGGTCGGCTGTAGGATTTGCTGGCAACACCGTGAAGCCAGATACCGCTGCCGGTTCGCTCGTGACGTCGATCCCACGCGTTGGGGTAGTCAACCGGAAACGCGACCGGCCCGTAACGGTCGGGCAGATTCTCACCAGGAAGACGTTCAGTGACAAAGTAGACGCCAAGCGGCGTGCGCTTATCGCCTTTGCGACGTTTGCGCGCACCGTTCTTGCCAATGGAAACATAGTAGTCACCCACCAGCTTCGGATCGCCGTCTCGATTGGCGAACAGGTACAAACGGGATTTCAGCGTGTCGATATACACGGCGTACTCGTGATAGTCGGCGAGCTGCAGCAAGGGGGCAGGTACTCTTTCACCCGGATCAAACGACGAGCCAACCAGACGCTGACGCGCCTCAGATATCAGCCGGTCAATATCATCGGGAGAGCCCACGTCGTTGTGAGTGATGCTGGGCATCCGGCCACCGATGCTGGACAGGATATCGCCGCGAACCAGATGGGCCAGTCGATAGGTAGGTTTCTGTTCAACCAGTTCATCAACGTACTGCAACGCAGCCTCAGTGTCACCGGCGCGCAGCGCAGACAGCGACTGCAGCAGCATTTCTTCAGGCGACTGCATGGGCTGAATGACCCGTCCGGCTTCCGCAGGCAGTGCGACCAGTGCGAGCTGCTCAGGCGCACCGGGCGATGGCGCCGTACTGGCGACGGGCATACCCAAACCGACTACCAGCAGAGCCGCTATCAATATAATTCTAAAACCGAATGTCACGTTCGTGCTCTCTCAGCTTACTGAGATACCTCACTTACAATGCGCCACTGTCCGTCCACGCTGGTCAATACCAACTCTTTGGTGACTTCGTCGCGGTAATTGTCTGAGCGGTATTTCTGGTTGAATGTCGCGCTCGCCGAGGTGTCACTGTTAAACGAAATGCGGATGTTCGACAAATCGACTTCGATCACCTTCGGCTTGGTCAGGCGGTCACGACGGTAGTCTGCCCAGGCACGATGACTCGCACCGTTGCTGGGGCGGAAATTTGATGTGTAGCTGGCCAGGTAGCCGTCTACGTCTTTCGATGACCAGGCTGTCGCCCAGCGTCTCACCGCCGCTTCGACGTTAGCCGGATTGCGTGCAGCGGGCTGAGTGACCGCTGGCTGCGGTTCGGGTTGAGCAGGGGTGGTCACTGGTGGAGTGGTGACAGCCGCAACCGGTTCCGGTTCAGGCGTCGTGTCCACGCGCGGTGGCGGAGTCGTTCTGACCGGCTCTCGAACGACCGGTTCAGGCGCTGCGGCAGCAATAATAGGAGTTTCTGGCTCACTGCTGCGGGGAACGGCGAACAGCCCGTTCACAGCGGACAGTTTGAGACGGGCTGAATCATTGCCCCGATCCTGCTCAAGAGCACGGGCATAGGCCATGCCTGCCATTCTTGCGTAGAGGTCACCGAGGTTTTCATGCGCAGTCGAATAGCTTGGGTGCGTTTGAATTGCAGCCAGCAATGCTTCACGAGACTTATCGAATTCGCCGCGCTCGGCAAATAACACGGCCAGGTTATTCCATGGCTCTGGAAGCTCAGGATAATCCTGAGTTAAGGCCGCGAATGTTTCGATGGCTTTATCCGCGTCACCTGACTCGGCAAAAATAATGCCTTTCAGGAAACGCAGCTCGGCATTATCAGGTTTGTCGGCCAGAAGTTCTTCAACTTTGGCAAGAGCCTGGGAATTACGCCCCTGCTCATACAAACGCTGGGCTTCTTGCAACGTTGCCGATGCGTTAACCATACCAAACGATAAGGCCACTAAAATCAGACGGATACAGACCTTCTTCATGTATTTTTTCACCACGCTCAAGAATTCAAATAATGCACGTTTTTACTGCGGCTAAGCTTAGCAGGAAATCAGACGACATGGCAGATTTTTGCCAACAAACTTCAATTACTTCCATTGCTTAGCGAGTGGTTGCGCTGCATCACCGCAGCTTCACACACACGCCCAAATTGTTCAGCAAGTGTTTAACAAAAAACAGGGCACGGATCACGAAACAGGACGCGGTATGAAATCGGCCCCAGGCAACACTCCCTGACACATTCCGGACGCCAGTTCGACTAAACTAAAGGGATGACTGACATCCCGGACTCCCGATGACCCTGAAAGCCGGACCAATCTCTCCTGTGATCACGCTGGTCGTCGTTCTGTGGATCATTCACCTGATCAACGTCCTGACAGGCGGGCTGCTGATGCCACTGGGTATTGAACCCAGACAGCTGCGCGGACTCGACGGTGTCCTGGCCGCCCCGCTGCTGCACGCCAGTTTCAGCCACCTGCTGTCCAATACCGCAGGTCTTGGTGTTCTGGGCATTTTGATTTGCATCCAGGATCGCGCAACCTTCTGGCGCGTAACGCTTTTTGTCACCGTCATTGCCGGTCTGGCGACCTGGGTTCTTGCGCGTAACGGCCTGCACGTCGGCGCCAGCAGCCTGGTGTTTGGGTACTTCGGCTACCTGCTCATGCGCGGATTTGTCGAACGCACGCCGTCCGCGATCATTATCGCTGTACTCGTCGCAGCGACCTACGGCGGTCTGATCTACGGCGTACTGCCTAATCAGCGCGGCATCTCTTGGGAGGGACACCTCTTCGGGTTTTTGGCCGGTGCGCTCGCGGCCCGTTGGCGCATTCACGTCGACATTGCAAAAACCAGATAAAATGAACATTGTTCGGGCACCGTCGCCCGGATGAAAAGTAAGATCGCATTCAGTAAGCTGTGCGACCGCTCAATCACATTGACGATGCAGGAATTTATCCATGAGTAATTACCGCCCCCCGCTTAAGGACATGCAGTTCGTTCTCGACGAACTGGTCGACTTTGATTCGCTCAGATCCGTGGAAGCCTTCAGCGAACTGGACAGCGATCTCGTTGCCAGTTTGCTCGAAGAAGCCGGCAAGCTGGCGGTTGAAGCGGTGGCACCCTGCTATGAGGCCGGTGATTCGATAGGCGCTCAGATTAAGGACGGTGATGTAACAGCGGCCCCGGGATTCGCGGAGGCTTACCAGGCGTTTGTAGAAGGTGGATGGCCGGGCATCTCCTTTAACCCTGATTTTGGTGGTCAGGGTCTGCCGTCACTGCTGTCGTTCGCGGTTGACGAAATGCTGAACTCCGCCAACATGGCGTTTGCCCTCTGCCCGATGCTGACTCAGGCGGCCGTCGAATCGCTTGACCGTCACGGCAGCGACGAACTGAAAGACAAGTATCTGGCCAACATGATCAGCGGCGTCTGGACAGGCGCTATGGACCTGACCGAACCTCAGGCCGGCTCCAATCTGGCGGCCATCCGCTCCGTGGCCAAACCTGAAGGCGACCATTACCGGGTGTCGGGCACCAAGATTTACATCAGCTGGGGCGATCATGCCATGGCCGAAAATATTCTTCATATGGTGCTGGCGCGGATGCCCGACGCACCTC
>CAWUKD010000093.1:0-14241 GCA_963922815.1 uncultured Gammaproteobacteria bacterium | reverse complement strand
ATGGCAGATACGAATGGATTATCCGTTCATAAACGCCGTATAGTCATTGTTGCTCCGCCCGCAAACCTTTTGTGACGCAGTTCACACTTTGGTGCCCGGGCGCTGATTACACTGAGTTTACGCACCGTCAGGCCCTGGGGAGACCGGTGGGGATTACAACCAACACTACGTGGAGCTCTATCGTCACACTGTTCAGTGTGCACGAGCTCTCGTTTGAGGAAGCCCGCAAGCGTCTTTTATTTGGCGCGTTCTGCGCGGTGAGCAGCCTTATGATGATGGTGTTCTGTGCCATTCATCTGGCGTCGTCAAACTACGTCGAAGCCGTCCTGAATCTCTCGGCAAGCCTGATACTCATTACCAGTCTGTTGTTAGCAAGATACCGTAAAGACGCCCGTGCGTTTTATCGGGTCCCGCCCATAGTGGTTGGGATCTTGTTTGTGTATTTCGCGACGCTCGGAGACCCGTCGGGCTTTCGCATGCTCTGGCTCTATGCCTATCCTCCCATGGTGCTGTTCCTGGTGGGCAATCGCGAAGGCGTAGCCTATGTCGCCATCGTTACGGTTGTTTGGGCCTGTGCGCTTCTCGTGCCGTCTGCGGTAACGGGGCCGGCCGTCTATGACCCTGAACTAACCCTGAGGTTTCTAACCAGCTACGGGCTTGTAGTTGCGGCCAGCTGGTTTCTTGAAGCGGTCAGGGGGTTTTACGCTCACACGATGAAGCTGCATAACTCGCAGCTTGAACGCGATCATCGCCAGATGCACGACCTGGCCTATTCAGACGAGCTGACGCAATTACCAAATCGTCGATCGGCGCTCCATATGCTGGACGACACGCTTGCGGCAATGAGTTTTGATGACACCAAGACGGCGCTGGTTGGCATGCTGGACATCGATCACTTCAAAGTCATCAACGATCATTTCGGACATCAGGTGGGTGACCAGGTGTTGCGTAGTGTGGCCAAGCGGGTGCGTAACGCTGTGCGCGTCAATGACTTCGTCGGGCGCTACGGTGGAGAGGAATTTCTGCTGATCATTCCGGGCGCGACCTCCGATCAGTATCGGCCAATTCTGGAGAAGATCAGGCATTCCGTGTGTATGCGACCGATCAGTGTAGAAGGGGTATTGCACCACGTGACCGTCAGTATTGGTGCTACCGAGGCGGATCACGAGGCGGGGCCCGGCGCGGTCGTTGAGCAGGCGGATCAGGCGCTGTATGTGGCCAAGCAGGGAGGCCGTAACCGCTGCGTAATGTACGCAGAAGGGCTAGAGCTGGATCAGACTACGGTAACGATCGCATCGTGAGCGAACGTGTTCACCGGCATGCTCGTCGAGCCAGACTGCTGCTTCTGTCGCGTTAATGTTGGCAAAGCCCTGATCGCGAAGTGCGTGTATCAGGCGCAGCGTTCTCAATCCATCCATGCCCCTCCTGAGCTGGCTCAGGCATTGCATTGAACTGGCGTTTTTACACAGCGTCTGTTCGACCCAGGAGAACAGATTGAGAGTCGACAGTGCGCGCATGACGGGACTGGTAGGGCCGTCGCCGTTGACGAACTGTGCAAACGAATCCTGTGCATCAAAGGAGTCGTTACCGGCAAAGAGTTCACCGCAGTACTCGATAAACGAAAGCCATTGTCCCAGAGCGACAAAGCAGTCTGGTGCATAGTACCGGGCCGCGGAAAGGGGTGTGTCACTCGATTCAATCCGCGCCACTCCAGGGCCGGTGCCAAAGGGAACCCGCATGGATTGTCTCTCGCGCAGTCGAACGGTGCGGCTCTTGTCGAAGGCGATATGCCCTTCTTTGGCCAGCTTGTTCAGCAGGTGAAAGTCTTCGCCAGCACTGTACTTCGGATAGCCCCGCACAACGGCGTAGAAGTCAGCATGAATGATGATGGAGCTACCCACGCTGTAGTGTGCATACGGCGACTGTGCGTAGCCCAGGCCAGCCACAAAATAGTCCAGTTTCAGGTCGTAGAGAGACTGAGCGAGGCTGACACCCTTGGGATTCACGTGTTCGAAATCCAGATGGATCGCCGCAGATCGCAACAGCGGATCCGGGTTGACGAAATAGTTGTCGGGAATCGTCGCATCCGCGTCCGTTTGATATAGCCACGGCGATCGAACCACGTCCCGATGCCACAGCTCCAGCGCCGTGTCGGTGCCCAGTTTACGGGCGAGACCCACGCCTTCGTTTTCTGGCAAAGTATGCCCCGGCGAACAGTGATCCATGATCAGCAGCGAAAATGACGCCTCTTTCGCAGGCATGCGTAAGAAGTGCACGTTGCCTCTGCTAACGCGAGTGGCGCTCAGTGTCAGCAACGCAGCGAGTAGCTCCCGTGTTCTTGTCAGGGCCGCAAGGGGCGCCGAGTCTGGTGCGTTTATCACCAGTACGACCAGCGTATTCCGGATTCCGGGATGGAATCTAAGCGCCGTAATCAGGTCGATACGTTCATCGTACATGGGAATACACAGAGCCCGTTCATAGCGCAGCAGGCAGCAGTCGGCCGCGAGCTGGGCTGCGGCACCGGACTCAGTCAGCGTGTATCGCTCAAGGTACTGATCGACGCGGCGACGTGAGTTCATGTCAGTAGCCGACGTGAAACTGCTCGGCGCCAGGTGTGACGTCAGAGTCGCTGATGTTCGCCCGGTTACGGGTTGTGGCCGTCACTAGTGGAGGGCGGCCCGGAAAGGGAGACTTTCCACAATGCCGGCCTCAACCACCTGCAGGTGCGCAAGCCTGGCGGAGACCGTGTCTGCTGGCAGATAGTGCAGTGCAAGCTGCAAAAACATCTCCTGATGACGTGATTCTGATAGCGCGAGCTGGCGGTAGAAGTGTTTGAGTTTGGGGTCTGTAGCGTGATCGGCAATCATGCCAAATCGCTCGGTTCCCCGCGCTTCAACAATGCCGGCTACAAGCAGGCGATCGAGAAAATAGGCCTCTTTGCCGTTGCGAACATGCGTTCGAAGGGCATTCACGTAGGGGTCCTTCGTGTCCGCAGTCAGTTGAATTCCGCGTGCATGAATGAGTTTGATCACCTGACGATAGTGGCTCATTTCCTCGGCCGCGAGATCGGCCATTTCGGCGACCAGCCGGGTTTTGTCCGGATAATGGCAAATCATCGATGTCGCCACCGCCGACGCTTTGCGTTCACAAGCGGCGTGATCGATCAAAAACGTGTCGAAATCGGCCAGTACAGCCTCGACCCACGGGGTGGGCGTCACGCATCCCAGCTGAATCTCGAGTGACGATGGGGCGTTGTCTTGCGGGCTGGCTGTCGATACGTTCATGGTGCTGTTCCTGTGGGAGCCGTATGCACGGTCTGTCGGGTATCGCGTAGGGTTCGGGGCATTCTTTAAAGCGCGTGTGCTGGTACACTTCATCTCTCAAAGAACAATTCTTGCTTACCTACCACCTTAGCGAATAATTTATGAAAACAGAGTCTATCATTGACGGTGCCGCCTGGCAGGCCCTGCTCGCAAGCGAGCGTCGCATCGAATCCGGGCACATGCTCGACTGGTTCGACAGCGATGCTGATCGTGTTCAGCGCATGACCTTAAGCGAAGAGGCGCTTACGGTCGATTTTTCCAAGCAGCGAATGGATCGGCAGATCCTCGACGAGCTGGCAGCACTGGCGGACGAGGTGCAGTTGAAAGCCGCGATTGAAGCGATGTTTTCCGGCGCCGTGCTCAATTCGACGGAGCAACGGGCGGTGTTACATGTAGCGCTTCGCGGATCGGTGGACCAGCATCTGGAGGTGGACGGTCAGAACGTTTCACAGTGCGTCGAGCAGGAGCTGAGCCGGATGCTGGAAGCCGCCGAGACGGTTCGTAACGGGCAGTGGCTCGGATTCAGCCAAAAGGCGATTACCGATGTAGTGCATATCGGTATTGGAGGATCCGACCTCGGCCCCAGAATGGTGTTGCGGGCACTGACGCCGTTTCACGACAGTAGCGTCAACGTGCATTTTGTGTCGAATATCGATGCGCACGAGATCCTGCATGTTATCGACTCACTTAAGCCCGACACCACGCTGTTCCTGATTGCGTCAAAATCGTTCGGTACCGAAGAAACGCTGTGTAACGCGCGCATCGCGCGAGATTTTATTGTTGAACGTTTCGGCGACGAAAAAGCGGTTGCCCGGCATATGCTCGCGCTTTCCTCGAACCCCGAGCGAGTCAAGGACTTTGGCATCGACCCCGATAACCGCTTCGAGTTTTGGGATTGGGTTGGCGGTCGATACTCGGTGTGGTCGGTGATTGGAATGCCCATTGCCATTGCCATTGGCGCTAAGCGCTTCCGTCAGTTTCTCAAGGGCGCCAGTCTTATGGACGCGCATTTCAAACGAGAACCGTGGCATCGTAACATTCCGGTCATGCTGGGCCTGACCGGTTTGTGGAACCGCAACTTTCTGGGTTTCGAGTCACAGGCGGTGGTGCCATACGCGCACTTTCTGGACCTGCTGCCGCAGTACCTGCAGCAGGCCGAAATGGAGAGCAACGGAAAACGGCTTAGAGTCGATGGCGCCGAGTTAAAAACTCCTTCGGCCCCGGTCGTCTGGGGTACGGCCGGTACCGATGCGCAGCACGCGTATTTTCAATTGCTCCATCAGGGCACAACCGTGGCTCCGGTCGATTTTGTGGTTGCGGTTCGCAGTCGTCATACGCGACCCGACAGTCACCGTCGTTTGCTGACGCACGCCATCGCTCAAAGCGAAGCGCTACTGCGCGGCAAAACGGCAGAAGATGCGCCTGAGTCGCTACGTGAACACATGCGCTGTCCGGGTAATCGCCCGAGCACAACGCTGCTTCTGGACGAGTTGACGCCTGGGGCGCTGGGGCAGCTTATTGCGGCCTACGAGCACAAGATTTTTGTCATTGGCCGGGTGCTGGGGATTAATTCGTTTGATCAGTTTGGGGTAGAGCTCGGCAAACAGCTGGCCTCAGAGCTATTGCCGATCATGAACGATGAGCAGGCGCTGACGGGGCGCGATCCATCGACGCTATCGCTACTGCGCCGGTGCCGCGAAGGCAACTCGGGCGAAAGCTGAGACCCTGGTCACCTTTTGAGCAATTAATTCAGGGTAAACAGTAACTTTGATGCGCATTGAGGGGCATGATTTGCGTATACTTGAGCGCGAGGTGAGGCATCTTGAATAAGTCAGTTCCAATCAGTCCGGCCCTGGTCGACGTACGCTATGAAATACGTGGTGCGCTCGCCAGTCGTGCGCAGGAGCTCGAGCGTCAGGGTTACGAGATCACCAAGCTGAATATCGGCAACCCTGGTCAGTTTGGTTTCAGGACTCCCGAAACCATGCGCCTGGCCATGATCGAGAACCTTCACAATAGCGAGGCCTATTGCCACCAGAAGGGCATCTTTCCTGCCCGCGAAGCGGTGGTCATGCAGCAGCAGAACCGGGGTGTTACCGGCGTCAGCTCCGAGCATGTATTTATTGGCAATGGCGTCAGCGAGCTGATTGACCTGACCCTCAGAGCGCTTCTTGCGCCTGGCGATGAGGTGTTGGTACCGGCTCCGGACTATCCGCTGTGGACGGCGGCCACCGTGCTGAACGGCGGCGTAGCGAAACACTATCCGTGCCTGCCCGAGAATGAATTTGTACCTCTCATCGAAGATATTGAGGCCCAGATAACACCGCGTACACGAGCGCTGGTGGTTATCAATCCGAACAACCCGACCGGCGCAGTCTATCCGGAGAAGGTGTTGCGGCAGATGGTCGACCTGGCGAACCGGCATGGTCTGGTTGTGATGAGCGATGAGATCTACGACCAGATGCTCTACGACGATGCTGTCCATATTCCGATGGCAACACTGATGAATGATGGTGTTTGCATCACCTATTCAGGACTTTCAAAAGTATATCGGGCGTGTGGTTATCGCGTCGGATGGGCCGTTATCTCCGGGGATACTGAAGCGGCATCCGATTACCTTCATGCGCTGGAGCTGCTGGCCTCGCTGCGCTTGTGCGCCAATGTGCCTGCGCAATGGGCCGTTCAAACGGCACTGGGTGGATACCAGAGCATTAACGAATTGACGCGGCCGGAGGGGAGGCTCTACGAATCCCGGGCCGCGATTATCGACGAAGTCGACAAAAGCCCCTACCTGAACGTGGTAGCACCGAGGGGGTCCATGTACGCCTTCATTGGCGTGAACACCGAGACCGTTCCGGGTTTTAACGACTACCAGTTCGCTCTGGACCTGTTGGAACACCAGCACGTACTACTGGCACCGGGCGGCAGTTTCAACGTGCCGTACGCGTCGCACTTTCGCATTACGCTGTTGCCACGTGCCGGCGCCTTGCATCAGATATTCGCGCGAATTAATTCGCAGCTTGAGCATCTCGTGGCGGCGGGCCCAAGCCTGACGTCAGCCAGTTCTTCCGGCAGCAATGTCTAGATTTTTGCTCGATCCCAAACTGCTCGACGCGATGAATCGTGGTGTACGTGTGGTCACGGCGCAGCGCACTCAGGCGCGGTACCTGCGCTATGCCTATGCGCGGGAAAAGCGACAGGATGATGTAAGTGCATGGCGCACTCCTCGTGTTCTGACCTGGGTCGAATGGGTTGAAGGCCTCTCCAATGACATCATGTGGTCGGGATATCTGGCGCCAACGGGGCAGCGGCAGCTGCTGTCGGCGGGCCAGGAGCAGTTGATCTGGGAGAAGGTCATCACGCGCAGTGATGAGAACCAGCTCATCGACAACATCTCCGGCACAATCTTGCGAGCACGCAGCGCATGGCAGCTCATTCAGGCCTGGCGGTTGCCGGACCCGAAGACTGCGCAGTTTCCAAACCGCGATGTCCGCGTGTTCTCTTCCTGGATGCGTGACTACTATCAAATGACGGAGAAACGCGGGTGGCTGGACCGGGCCCGGCTGTCCGATACGGTGTCGCCGGCGATCAGGGCCGGAGCCGTGGCGCCTGATGACGAAGTGGTGTTGTTCGGGTTTGAACAATTTACTCCGCAGCAGAGAGTGTTGCTCAAGACGCTTGAGAACATGGGCACCAGGCTTCAGCGCATCCGGCCGAAACGCATTCGCGCCGAGTTGCTCAGTTCGCAGTTTGCCGATCCTGAGCAGGAACTGAGAGCGGCCGCCCAATGGGTCAGAAGCAAGCTCGATGCCGATGCGTCCACGGTAACCGGCGTGATCATTCCCGAACTCGAAAGCAATCGCGATACGGTTGAACGTATTTTTGACGATGTGCTGTCACCCGGGTCATCTTTGCCCGGTAGTAGCCTGGTGAATCGACCTTACAGTCTGAGCGTTGATCGGCCACTGATACGGCGTAACCGGGTCGAAGGAGCCATGGTCATCCTGCGATTCGCATTGACCTCTGTGCAGTTTGTTGATGCCAGCAGTTTCCTGCGTTCACCGTTCCTGCGAGCTGCGGGCGCCGAACAGCCATTGCGGGCCCGTCTGGAGCTATGGCTAAGGCAAAACAACATCGACGTGCTGTATCCGGGAGAGCTTCACAGGCTGCTTGAATCGTACGCGCAGCGAGAGGACCCCGATGCAGCCCAGTCGGTGCTTGGTTCTGTACTGGCCAACTTAAAACCTCTGATTGAAAGCTCCAAAGGCACGCACTCCACATCGTTCTGGGCTGAACAGTTTAAAACCATACTCAATGTTGCAGGCTGGCCGGGCGATACCAATCCCAATATTGTTGAGCACCAGACAGCGGAAAAATTTCGCGACGCGCTAAACGAGCTTAGCGGCCTGGAATTCATCGCCCCGGTTTGCGGTGCGACCAAGGCGCTGGCCTATTTGAATCGCATTTTGCACTCCACCCGATTCAGACCCAGGCTGCCCGAAGTGTCGGTCCAGATACTGCAGCCCGAAGAAGCCTACGGTCTGCGGTTTGATCACGTGTGGGTTGCGGGGCTTAACAACCGCAACTGGCCCGAAGCGTCAAGAGCAAACCCTTTCCTCCCGATTGAATGGCAACGCGAGCACAAGATTCCAGGTAGCTCAAGCAGCCTGCAGCTGGAACGGGCGGACAAGCTCACCAGCGATATGTGCGGAGCCGGAAACACGGTGGTCTTTTCCTATCCCAAAGATAGCGACGAAGAGTTGCTCAGCGCGTCCCCGCTGATCAAAACCATTCGCACAAAGGAGCACGAGTTCAACCTTGAAGTGGGAACCGACTATTGTGAAGTGATTCGTGCGGCGACCGACCTTGAAGAACTGATTGATGATCGCGGGCCGCCAATCAGCGACTCGCATATCAGTCGGGGAGGGAGCCGGCTGTTTGCGCTGCAGTCGCAGTGTCCTTACCGTGCGTTTGCGGAACTAAGGCTTGGCACCCGTCCGTGGGTTGTGCCTCGTCCCGGAGTCAGTGCGCTGGACAAGGGCAATCACATGCATAAGGCGCTGGAATTCATCTGGTCAAAAATCGGCGATTCGGACACGCTGTCAGAAGTGTTTGCCACGGAGCACCTGGAAAACCAGGTCTACCGGGAAGTAGAGCTTGCTATCAATTACCTGGATCGCAAGCGCGTGCGCAAGATCACGCCGGCCGAGCGCGAACTGGAGCAGCAAAGGCTGGTTCAGCAGGTGCTGGGTATTTTGGAAATGGAGCACAAGCGCCCGCCGTTTTCGGTGGTTGGTCATGAGATTGAGCAAAAGGTTACGGTGGGTAATATTTCGGTTGATGTCCGTATTGATCGCGTTGACGACGTACAGGATATGGGCATTGTGCTTCTCGACTACAAGCTTGGCGAGCACAAGGTCAACAAGTGGAAGCAGCCGCGGATGGTCGAGCCTCAGCTTCCGCTTTACACGATGGCCTACAACGAACCGGTAGCCGGAATTGCATTTATCAACGGCAAACGAGGCGCTATCGGCATGAGCGGTTACGGTGGCTTGTCCGATATGGCTGAGGGCATTGTCGCGGTGGAGAATACGACGGCGGGCCGCAAAGAAGGACTGACCTGGAGTGCGCAGCTCGCCAGCTGGCATGAAGAGCTTGAGCAGCTGGCCGGGAATTATGCGGCGGGTAATGCGAACGTAGATCCCTACGGGCAGGCCTGTCAATACTGCGATCTCAAAACGCTTTGTCGAGTAAGAGAGCGCCGGATGCACAACGCCGGAACCCGTGCAGGAGAGGTTGTCGATGACTGAGTTTGAAAAGCCTGTCGACGACGCCGCACGTTTTGAGGCGCTGGACACCGAGCGTTCTTTTATCGTTCAGGCACCGGCCGGTTCCGGTAAGACAGAACTCTTAACCCAGCGCTTTCTCGCACTGCTGGCACTGGTCGAACATCCGGAAGAAGTATGGGCGATTACCTTTACGCGCAAAGCGGCGGCAGAAATGCGCCGGCGCATATTCAAGGCACTCGAAGACGCGATGGGAGAAGAGCCCCAAAAAGAACATGAGCTTCGAACCTGGAATATCGCCAAAGAAGTTGTTCGCAAGGACAAGAAACGAGGCTGGGAGCTTGAAGTCAATCCCAATCGACTTCAGATTTTCACCATCGACAGCCTGTGCGCCAACCTGGTCCGTCAAATGCCGGTGCTGTCCGGTTTCGGTACGGTGCCCACCATCGCCAACTTTCCGGATCGGCTTTACGCGCTGGCGTCACGACGCACGCTGCGCAGTCTGCACGATCAGGATACTGACGGGCAGCACGTTCATACGTTGCTGTCGCACCTGGATAATAACGCCGAGCGCGCCGAACACCTGTTATCGGCCATGTTGGCAAACAGGGATCGCTGGCTGTCCCACGTCGCCGGAAAGGGCAGGCCTGAACTCCAGCGCGAAGCGTTGGAACAGGCGCTCGAGAATCTGGTAGTTGATCAGCTTGGGCGGGTCAGTGATTCACTGCCGATGGAACTGCTCGATGAGCTGTTGGATCTGGCGGCGTTTGCAGCCGGAAACATTGAAACGGAAAAGTCGCCCTTGTTCTCGTTGCGCATGATCGATGCGTTGCCAGGAAGTGCTCCTGAACACCTGCCACTGTGGCGGGGTCTGTGCCATTTTCTGCTCACCGACAGTGGTGGTCTGCGCAAGCGAGTCGTGGCAACCAACGGGTTTCCTCCGGCCAGCCAGGGAACAGCCGAAGAAAAAGCGACGTTCAAGTCGATGAAAGAACGCATGATGACATTGCTTGAGCAACTTGAAAACTGTCAAACGTTTACGCGCGAGCTTGCCCAGGTTCGGCTGCTGCCTCCGGTGACCTACACGCACGATCAGTGGAGCGTGTTTGCAGCCTTGCTGTCATTGCTTAACCTGAGCGTGGCGCATTTGAAAGTGCTCTTTCAGGAAACCGGTGAGGTGGACTACACGGAAGTGTCGCACCGCGCGCTGACCGCGCTGGGATCGTCTGAAAACCCCACCGACCTTGCTCTGCAGCTGGACTACCGTCTGAAGCATCTGCTTGTGGATGAGTTTCAGGACACGGCGCGATCGCAGTACGACCTGGTTGAGGGTCTGGTGGCCGGGTGGCAGCCAGGCGATGGACGCACCGTCTTTCTCGTTGGCGATCCCATGCAATCCATTTATCGTTTTCGTGAGGCTAATGTGGGCCTGTTTTTACAGGCACGCGACCATGGCCTGGCGGATATTCAGCCGGAGTTTTTGCAGCTTTCCTGTAATTTCCGTTCTGAACCGGCGCTGGTTAACTGGTGCAACTCTGCGTTTGCCGGCGCGTTTCCCGGCAACGACGATATCGATTTGGGTGCCGTGAGGTTTGCCGACGCTACGGCGGCCAAAAAAGGTGACGTCGACGAGGAGTGCGTGACGATCCATGGCGTTCCCGAGCCGTCCGCTTACATTGAAGCCGACCTGGTCGCCAACCTGATAAAAACGGAAACAGCTGCCAACCCCGATGCGTCGATTGCGGTGCTGGTGCGTGCCCGTACCCATTTGCACGAAATTCTTCCGGCGATGCGGCGTGCCGATATCCGCTACCGGGCACTGGACCTGGAGTCGCTTCGTGAGCAGCCCATAGTGCGTGACCTGTTTGCACTGACGCGCGCGTTGCTGCACCTGGGAGACCGCACCGCGTGGCTGACCGTGCTGCGTGCACCGTGGTGCGGATTGACGCTGGATGATCTGCACGCGCTGGCGGGCACAAATCATGATTCGACGATTTGGGAGCTTTGCATTAATGAACGCAGGCGCTCGCCGCTGAGCGATGACGGACAGCTGCGCCTCTCACGCATTAAGGGCGTTCTGGCAAAGAGTCTCGGGGAGCGTGGTCGCCGTACGTTACGACGCTGGGTAGAGGGTGCCTGGGCTGCGTTGGGCGGTCCGGCCTGTGTGTTCAGCGAAAGTGAAGGGCGCAACGCGGAAGCCTTTTTCCGGCTATTGGAACAGGCCGATACCGATGGGTTTCAGGACGATATTGATTACCTTGACGGCTTGATCGATCAGCTCAAGGCCGCCGACGACACGGAAGCGGAAACCAACGTCCAGGTCATGACAATCCATAAAGCCAAAGGTCTGGAATTTGATTCGGTGATTCTGCCTCGAATGGAGCGCACGGCAAACGTTGGTGATTCATCCTTGTTGCGCTGGATTGAAACCACTCAGGAAAGCGGAGCACCCAGCCTGCTTCTTGCGCCGATTCAGCCAACGGGTGAGCAGGAGCCGATCTACCGCTACCTCAACACGCTCGACAAGCGTATGTCGAGGCTCGAAGATGTTCGCCTTCTATACGTGGCGGCCACACGAGCACGCAGCAAACTGCACTTGATTGGCGAGGTCAAACACGGCGCTGATGGCATGGTTCGGCCCCCCGGTGCAGGCAGCTTTCTGAATTTTGTCTGGCACGCGGTAAATACGCAGCTGCTGGATCCACAGACGTTGGTGGAAGAGGACACAGTAGCCACGCGTGCGCGTCCGTCGATAGACCCGATGACGCGTCCCCTTTACCGGGTGCCGTCATCGTGGATGCTCCCCTCCAGTCCGCATCCGAAGCCCTGGCGTCCGCGTTCATCGCTGGATGCCGAAGTTGAAGCGGTTGAGTTCAGCTGGGCCAGTGAGACCGCGCGTCATATTGGTACGGTGGTTCATCGCGTGCTCGAGCAAATTGCGTCAGAGGGATTGACCACGTGGACGTCGCGCTGGTCCGATACGCTCGATGACTACCTCAAGCAGATGCTGCGCATGTTGTCGGTCCCCGATGCCGAAGTTGCCGATGCAGCGATCCGCTGTGAGCAGGCCATACGAAACACGCTGGACGACGAGCGGGGAAGGTGGATACTCGGAGCGCATGAAGAGGCCGCGAATGAATTGGAGCTGTCCGGTTGGCTTGACGATCAGGCGCATCGCGTCGTGCTCGACAGAACGTTTGTCGATGACGGGTATCGCTGGATTATCGATTACAAGACCGGTGCGCACGAGGGCGGAACGGTTGATGCCTTTTTGGACACAGAGCTTGAGCGATATCAGCCGCAGCTGGAACGCTACGCACGTATCATGATGCGTATGCATCCAACGCCAATCAAGCTTGCGCTCTATTTCCCGGCGCTAAAAGGGTGGCGACAGTGGGATTATCGGGCATAGCGTGATACAGGTGCACAAGGCGGATAAAGTTGTATTGTGGGTCCGCCCCTTAGGCATGTTCTTCCAGCCTTTTCGGGTCGTTTCCAGGACTTGTTAACATCCCTCGATCCGTTTCCCTGAATTCAAATAAGAAGTAAATACCTTCTGCTCACCGGGCCGGCTTGTTGTTGACCCGGGTGCCAGGTCGTCACCCATTGTCATAGAACCGTTCCAGGGAAATGACCCTCCTATGCTGTAATAATAGTGCTAACAACGGTTAGTGCATCGCAAAAATCACCAGCGTTTTACATAAGCAAATAGATTTTCATTTCGCATAATGTATGATCATTTAAAAAAGAAGTTTCCACATTAAAGCCAATGAATCTACCTGGGGAAATAAGATGGATCTTAGAACGCTCTCGCGCGCCATACTTTTAGGTGCGCTTTTCACACTGACTAACGCCGTTTCAGGGGCCAGTAATGCGGCTCACACTGATAGCGCGCCTGTGGCCCATGCCGGCTACGATCAAACCGTTGTGGTCGGCGATGTTGTTCAACTCGACGCGAGTGGATCGACGCACGACAAGGGTCGACGTATAAACTTCCAATGGATGTTGCGAACTCCGACAAACAGCGGTGCACGATTGAATGATGCGACGTCACTTCGACCGGAATTTACGGTTGATCTGAGTGGTACCTACGTGGCAGAGCTCGTGGTCAGCGATGGAGAACACGTAAGCGTAGTAGACAAGGTGGTTGTCAGCACCGGCAACGTTGCGCCGGTTGCAGTTATCACGCCTGCTGAACTTCACGGCGCCGGTAGTACGATTGAGCTCGACGCCAGCCTTTCATTTGACGCCAATGGCGACATGCTGGATTACCGGTGGAAACTTGTTTCCGCTCCGGATTCCAGTCGGGCAGCATTGGCAGCCACCAAGGCCGCCTCAACTTCACTTCACGCTGATCAGCCGGGCATTTACCGAATAGCGCTGGAGGTCAGTGACGGCCGCGCGATTAGCGAAACGGTCTATCACGAGATCAACACCGGCGCGCCGCATGTTGTAGCAGATGCTGGTGATGACCGGCATGTTTTCGCTCATACGAAACTGCAATTAAAAGCCGGGGGCGACAGGAACAGCCGACCCCATGATTATTACGAGTGGTCGCTGCTCCACGCACCGGCCGGAGGCAATCCCGAAATCCTTGGTGCGGACTCGGCGAATCCGGGGTTCCGGGGAGACGTGCCTGGACATTATCTGTTTCAGTTAGTAGCGCGCGATGGGGACAGTGCAAGCCGGCCCGATACGGTTGTTGTTACTGTGCATGCCATGACAGCATCTAGCGGCCCGAACGTACGCGGCGGTTCTGACGTTGACGGCGACGGCGTTCCAGACGACGTTGACAACTGTGCCGAAGAGCCGAACCCAAGCCAGCTCGATACCAATGGAGACGGGTTTGGAAATGCCTGCGATGCGGATATCGATAACGACGGATTTATTACCAATTTCGGTGACCTGGTTCTGTGGGCTGCCGCGTTTAATTCCAGCCCGGGACAGGCCAACTGGAATCCGGATGCCGACTTCAACGGCGACAACTCAGTCAATTTCCTGGACCTGTTTATTTTTCAGGGCTATTTCCTGACCGCGCCGGGACCTGTGGTGAATCGTTTCATCAACCCGGCTGGCGGTACATGGCACGATCCGGCGAACTGGTCGCTGGGTATCGTGCCCAATTCGACGCA
>CAWUKD010000092.1:0-14328 GCA_963922815.1 uncultured Gammaproteobacteria bacterium | reverse complement strand
CTGCTCTTCAATAATCTATGGGCCACAGTAACGGCGCGACTTGAAGAGAGTTCCCAGTTCGAGCGAAATCGTGAATTGGATATAGGCAGATCGTCGGTATGGCCCGTCACCTGAACGATGCCGGACATTTTGGCACTCAAGATCCCGATTTTGTCCAGCGTGGGCAGGAACTCCTTTTTAATGTCGGCGTAGCCTGACGCAAACGATCCCTGCTCGTGAATGTGGATAATGATGCGGGTTCCTTCACGACGGACGCTGAGTCGTCCATTTTCGATTTCTTCCTTGAGCTCCTTCTGCAGGAGCTTCAGATCTTTTTCCGCAATTTCGATAGTGGCTTCACCATCGTCTTTTTGACCTTCGCCGTCGGTAAACTCAAGCGTACTTTTGGTGGTGTCGATTGTATGCTGGCGTATCTCATCCAGAGCGGTTTTATCCGGTCGGCCCGGACTGAATTCGGTGGTAACGACGCTGGTTCCTTTCGGAATGAAGTCGGCCTTCATGTCAGCCTGCACACCGAATGCTTCCTTCATCGAGCCGGATAGCTGCTTGAATTTCTGTGCGTCCATCTCGGAAAACGCGAGAAGCAGTACGAAAAAGCACATGAGCAGACTCATGAGGTCTGCAAAGGTCATCACCCAGGCGGGTACGCCTGCATCTTCCGGGCCTGAATCTTCTTCTTGCATCTCTACGCCGCTTCCTCGGCGTCACCCGTCGGGCGGCTTGAGGCTGGTAGATAGTTTTCAAGCAATCCTTCGATTACTCTTGGATTCTGACCGTCCTGAATGCCCATCAATGCGTCGATCACCATCGATTTACAAAGCTTCTCGTCGGCGCTTCGCAGCACCAGCTTGTCCGCTATGGGTATGGCGATGACGTTCGCCAGGATGGCACCGTAGAGAGTCGTCAGTAGCGCGACCGCCATCGCGGGACCAATTTGCTTGGGGTCGTCCATAGAGGACAACATTTGCACCAGACCAATCAGCGTTCCAATCATGCCCATGGCCGGACCGACGTCGCCGATCGCTTTGAAGATGGCCTGCCCGTTGGCATGACGCTGCAGCGTGAGGCGGGTGTCGTCATTCAGCATTTTTTTGACGACGTCGGCGTCATGCCCGTCGATCAGAAGGTTAATGCCCTTTTTCATGAACGGGTCAGGGACTTCAGCTTCTTCAAGTGCCAGTATCCCTGACTGGCGAGCGGCTTTGGCCAGTTCCACTGACTTTTCAATCAGTGCAGAAGGCTCGGGTAATCTATTGGTAAACGCGTGGACGGCAACCTTGGTGGCGCTCAGGAACTGGCCAAGGCTGAATTTGACCATGGTTACGAGCAGTGTGCCCACGACAACGATGACCAGTGAAGGTACGTTGAAAAACGTTGAGGCAGAACCGCCGAGCAGAATCGTAGCTCCGACGGTAATAATGGCACCAACAAGACCAACGAGTGTTGCGATATCCAAGTTTTATCTCTCCTGTTAATGCTTAAAGCGGTTCGGGCAGGTACGTCTGGCTGACGCACGTCGGTCAGTACTGAGGTTAGCGGCACAGGCGCGCACAACTTTAGGCAGCATTTGGACACAAAATCCCAGCAAATACAGGCCGATAAGGCCGGGTCTATTTGACATAAGTGGCGTATCAGGAGCCCGATTGAGATTCAGGCTAAACAAACGGGCATAACGGCCGATATCTAATTACGGTAAACCAGCTAAATTGGCCTGCAGCGATTTTGTCGAACGGGGAAAGCCAAAAGCGGGTTAACGCCCAACTCATATTCTATTTGGCCAAAGGATCTTCATGTCGCTGGGAAGAAAAATAGTCACACTTTTCTTCGTTCTGGGAGTCAGCTTTTCGCTGGCCAGTTTTGTGGTGCTGAAACTGACCGTGCTGCCGGCGTTCGAGGAATTCGAGCGCGAATCGATGCAGGCGACATTGCAGCGCGTTCGACAGGCTCTCGATGCGGATTTGGACGCGCTAAGAATCGTAAACCTTCAGTATTCGGTGTCGGATCACACCTACGGGTTCGTTCGTCAGCCGAACACCGATTTTGCCGAAACGTTTCTGAACTCGGCCCAGTGGCCGAAGATTGACGTTCAAATGATGATGATTTTCGGATCGGACGGGCGGCGCCTTTTTGGCGAGCTGCACGATCCGGATACCGACGCACTCCGTGACGTGGACAGCGAGTTTCTGGAAGCCCTGGTAACGGGTCATCCACTGGTAACGCACACCTCGGCCGCCAGCTCTGTATCGGGATTATTAAGAACGCGCACGGGCATCATGCAGGTAGTCGCCTACCCGGTGCTGCCCAGCAACGGGCAGGGACCAGGGGCCGGCAGTTTTGTTGTAGGCAAGTTTCTCAGTTCAGACCGCGTGGCCGCTATCGGTGACCGCACAACGGCCAGCCTGAGTATGCAGGTTGCTGACGAGAGGCCCGCGGCGCTTGCTCTGCTGGGGTCGACGGGTGTGGACCCGACGGACAGGATTGACCCTGCCGGTGAGTCGCCGGTAAGTGCGTATGATCCGCTGCGAGATATTTTCGGTGAGTCGGTAGCCATGCTCAAAGTGATGAATCCTGGCCGGATAACCCAGATGGGTTCAGAGGCCATGCTGACAGTTACTTTGATGATGTTTGTCCTGAGTGCCGTTTTCCTTCTGTCAGCGTCGCTGTTCATGCGTCGCCTGATTGTGACACCGTTGCAAAAGCTGACTCAGCAGATTCTGGGTATTCGCAAAACCGGCGACCTGCATTTTGAAGCTGACCGTTCGCGTAGTGACGAGGTTGGCGTGCTCGCCGGCGAATTTCAGGCGATGACGTCTGAGCTGCGAAGAGGGCGTAGGAGGCTTGAACGCGCGCGTGATGAGGCCGTCGCGATTTCCAAGGCGAAGAGCGAGTTTCTGGCGCGCATGAGCCACGAGATTCGCACGCCAATGAACGGCGTGCTGGGCATGACCGAACTGCTTCTGGATACGCCGCTCGAATCCAAGCAGCGCCGTTTTGCAGACACGATTTACGGATCGGCAGAAAATCTCCTCAACATTATTAATGACATTCTGGACTTTTCCAAAATTGAGGCAGGCAAGATGCGCCTGGATCTTGTGGATGTGCATTTGCGAACCATTGTCGAAGAAACCGTTCAGGGTCTCGCCAGTCAGGCGCACGGGCGAAACGTGGAATTGATAACCGACGTCCCGCCGGGCCTTAATACGCTGGTCAAGACTGATCCGGTAAGGCTGCGGCAAATTCTGACCAACCTGTTGAGTAATGCCATCAAATTCACCCAGGATGGCGAAGTCGTCGTCAAGCTGTCTTTCTCTGAGCATGAGGCCGGATATCAGGACGTCAGTTTTGAAGTGCGTGACACCGGAATCGGGATTAGCAAAGACCAGCAAAATGAAATTTTCGAATCCTTTACCCAGGCCGACGGCTCCACTACGCGGCTATATGGTGGTACCGGCTTGGGACTGACCATTTGCAAACAGCTGATCGAGCAAATGGGCGGTGAGCTAAAACTAGAAAGTACGCCGGGAGAAGGTTCGGTTTTCTGGTTTCAGCTGTCGCTGCAAACGAGTCATGCGATTGCTTCAAAAGCGTGTGTACAAATGCAGTGTGTCGCGGGTCGACGCGTTCTGGTTGTCGATGATAACGCGACCAATCGAGAAATTCTCGAGCACCAGCTTGGCAGTTGGCGTGCTCACGCCAATGCGGCATCTTCGGCTTACGAGGCCTACGCGGCGCTGGTAGACGAAAACGCCAGCGGTGCTCCTTACGATCTGGCCATTCTTGATATGAACATGCCCGAAGCAAACGGGCTCGATCTGGCCCGATCTATACGTCAGAACAAGGGTCTTGATCAGCTGAAGCTGCTTATTCTCAGTTCCGTGGCGACGCCCGTCAGCGACGAGCTGCTGGAGGAACTGGATATCGCGGGGCAGCTGAGTAAACCCGTTCGTCAATCCCAGTTGTACGACGCGCTTACCATGGTCATGGGCGAGCAACACGTCGCGCACCATAGTCAGGACATGGCATACACCCATGCGCGGCGACTCAAGGGTCGCGTCCTGGTTGTGGAAGACAATGCCGTTAACCGCATG
Source organism: uncultured Gammaproteobacteria bacterium (assembly GCA_963922815.1). GTDB lineage: Bacteria > Pseudomonadota > Gammaproteobacteria > Steroidobacterales > SZUA-146 > SZUA-146. The sequence goes on along the minus strand of CAWUKD010000092.1, from coordinate 10,240 downwards.
GTGGCGAGATCCATGCTGGATGCCCTGGGTCTTGATGTGGTGCTAGTGGAGAACGGGCTTGAAGCCGTAGAAGCGTTTGAGCAGCAAGAATTTGATCTCATTCTGATGGATTGTCAGCTGCCCGTTATGGACGGTTTTCGGGCTACAGAACTGATTCGCGTGCAAGAGGCCCAGTATGACAGAGAACGTACGCCAATAATTGCCGCGACGGCCAATGTCCAAAAAGCCGACAGGGAAAATTGTTTGATTGCCGGTATGGATGATTTCCTGGCAAAGCCGTTTACCAGTGAGCAACTTCACGCGGTCCTCGCGCTCTACCTGCCATTGCCTTCAGTACAGGCCAATGGGCTGGACTCAAACCAGCGAGTTGCCGACGCTTCCGTTATTCACCCCAGGGAGTTTGGTGCTGTCCTCGATCAGGTAACGCTCGGGCGACTGTCCCGCTTACAGCAGCCAGGCGCCCCGAATATCGTCAAACGACTGCTGGGGTTATACCTGCAGTCGTCGGCGGTAATCAAGGTACGTTTGGGTAAGGCGCTTGAAGATTCCAATGCTGCGTTGGTGCGGGAAAGCGCACACGCGTTGAAATCCAGCAGCCTGAACGTCGGTGCCGTCGAGCTGGCAAATTTGTGCAAACGGCTGGAGTCCATGGGGCGGGTGAACAGGATAGTCGATGGGCCCGAGCTAAAACGACTGCTGGACGCTGAGTACTTGAGAGTAGTCGATGCACTGCAATTTGAAATGCAGGACAAAAGCGCATGAGTGGAACACTCGATAAATCAGGTAAGCCGGTTGTATTGATTGCCGATGACGATCTGACCACGTGCCTGATAGCACGGGAAGTGCTTGAGCAGGCGGGGATGGAAGTGGTCGAAGCGCATGACGGGCGGGAAGCGCTGGCAATGTTTTATAGCGAGTCACCGGACGCCGTATTGCTGGACGTTGACATGCCGCACATGGACGGTTTTGCGGTGTGCGAATCAATCGGGGCCGAGGAGACTGCCAGACGCACTCCGATTTGTCTGATTACGGGACTGGACGATTTCGCCGCCGCGGACAAAGCCTACCACCTCGGCGCCACGGACTTCATCAGCAAGCCGATTGACTGGTCGATACTCGCCTATCGGGTCAGGTATCTGTTGCGTTCAAGTAACGCGCTCAATGAAATTCAGAGTCTGATTGCCGCGCTGCCCGATGTAATTTTTATTCTGGCCGAAAACGGCGAGGTTTACGAACGACCCACCGGTCTGGATTCCGCCAGCTTTATGGGAATTGAAGAGCTGCGAGGCGTTTCATTTGGCGAGCTGTTAGATGCGAGATTAAGCCACCAGCTGCGAGCTTGCCTCAGACCCGCACTGTCCACGCTGGTACCACAAATACTTGAACATAGTTTTAGCGATGGGAATGTTCACCTGGAAACCCGGTTTGTTGCTCGCGATAAAGCCACCGTACTGGCCATTGTTCGCGATATTACGCAGCGCAAGGAGTCAGAGTCGCAGGTGTTCAACCTCGCATACTACGACCGGTTGACGGGCTTGCCCAACCGGCATTTGTTCTCCAAAGAGTTGGAAGAGGTGATCGATCTGGCGCGTGAACACGATAATAGATTCGCCATGATGTTTGTCGACCTTGATCGGTTTAAGAGAATTAACGACACGCTCGGTCACTCAATGGGCGATGAACTGCTAAAAGCCGTCGCTTTACGCCTGGAGCGCTGTACCCGGTCGGGTGACAGCGTCATGCATGTTGAGGCTCAAACCCGGGGCAATATTCAACTTGCTCGACTGGGTGGCGATGAATTCGTCATCATGCTGCATGACGTATCCGATGAAAGCGAAGCAACGGTAATTGCCAACCGCGTTTCCGCCTCTCTGGCGGCGCCATTCAGCTGCAGAGGGCATCAACTTGTCGTGACGCCAAGTATTGGTATTGCGTTTTATCCCAGGGACGGTGAAACCAGGGATGAGCTATTGATGAACGCCGACTCGGCCATGTACCGCGCGAAAGCGGCGGGGCGCAACACGCATCAATTCTACTCAGGGACGATGAAACTCCGATCGCTACATCGTCTGTCAATTGAAGAAGAGCTGCGAAAAGCGATCGAGAATGAAGACTTCGAGCTTTACTATCAACCCAAAGTTGATCTGGATACCTGGTCAATCGTTGGTGCTGAGGCGCTGCTACGATGGAAGCATAGCGAGCGTGGCTGGATATCACCGGTCGATTTCATTCCGGTTGCCGAGGAAACCGGACTGATCCTGCCTCTGGGTACCTGGGTTATGCAAGCAGCGTGCGAACAAATCGAAAAGTGGCGTCATACGGCTCTCGGTCAGTTAGTCGTATCGGTAAACGTGTCGAGCCATCAGGTATCTTCGGATGATCTGCTGGAGACCGTCAAGAACACTGTTTTGGGTACGGGAATAGAACCGAGCAAGCTGGAGCTCGAGATCACGGAGAGCATGTTGATGAGGGATGTCGATTCCACCATCGAGACTATGGTCAAACTCAAAAAGTTTGGTGTGGGGCTTTCGATTGATGATTTCGGTACGGGTTACTCATCGTTGAGCTATTTGAAAAAATTCCCTATTGACGCTCTCAAGATCGACAGTTCCTTCGTTCGCGATTTGCAGAGTGATAATGATGATGCGGCGATCTGTGCGGCCATACTGGCCATGGCCCGTACGCTGGATCTGAAAGTAGTTGCCGAAGGCGTTGAGCTTGATGCGCAGGTTGAATATCTGCGCAGTCACCAATGTGACCAGATCCAGGGGTATCTGTTCAGTAAGCCCATACCGGCGAGTGACTTCGAAGCCCTGTTTGAAAATCATCGTCCGAAGTTGCAAAGCGTCGTCGGCTAGCCCTCTCGGTGACAGCGCCGGTATCAGGGTTCAAATCGGTAGCAGTGAACGCCGGGCTGACAACTCCCGTTGGTTGAGGTCAGTTCAATCAGGAAGCGAGATTCTTGCGCATCCAGGCTTTGGCAAATTTCAGGTCTCGTTCCAGAGTTGATGTAGACACGTTAAGTGCAGTACTCATTTCTTTATGGGTAAGGCCTGCAAAATAGTGCAGTTCGACCACTTCGGCGCAGCGCTTGTCCAGTTTACCCAGTTTTTCAATTTGATCGTCCAGCGTCAGCAGCAGGATCTGATTGTCGGTGGTGTTGGCACCGTGTTGTTCCTCAATGTACGTCTCCGCGGTTTTGCCGCTGCCGCGTTTCTCTGCCTGTCGTGCAACCGCGTGATTGACCAGTATCCTTCGCATCATCCGTGCAGCCAGGGCAAAAAAGTGAGCGCGATCCTGCCAGTCGATATTTGTTCCGATAAGTCTTATGTAGGCTTCGTTAACCAGGGCTGTCGGCTGTAAGGTGTGGCCAGCACGTTCACCCCGGAATGCCGAAAATGCCAGGCGCTTCAATTCTTCATAGATCGCGGGCGTCAGCTTTTCCAGCGCCAGGTCATCGCCTTTTTGCCAGTCTCTTAGCAGCTTGGTTAATGGTTCGTCTGACAACGTTGTGTTAGTCCTTGATGTAGTTGTTGTTGGGGTTTTCGTTTAAGTCACAAACTACAGGCGGATATGTCTGCCCCATCATGATTATCTGAAATGGCGTCATTGACGGGCCAATTGTTCGGCCTGCTGAGCATAGTATCGGGATTTTTCCTGATTGCCAGTATTCCGGTACAGGATTGTCAGCTGATTCGCAATGGCAAGCGTTGTGTCATGTTCGGGCCGGTTGGCAAACAGCGCATCCCAGGCTTCAACGAGCAGTGTTTCTGCTTCTGTGGTTACACCGGTGCGAATCAGCGCTTCTGCAAGCGTGTTCTTGGTCGTCGCCGTTAACCAGTGTGTCTCACCCAGTTGCAGATTGCAGATTCGAAGCGCCTCGCGACTGGTCTTGATGGCCTCGTCAAACTGTTCAGTGCGCACATAGAGCTGAGCGTGAGCCAGCATGGCCGAGGCCATGTAGGGACTATCAGCCTCCAATGTGGCCTTGTATGTACTCAGTACTTTTGTATACATGGCCTGAGCGGTCGAATAGTCTTGCTTGTCGCGCAGCAAATCGGCGAGATTCTTGGAGTTATAGGCGGTAAAAAAATGCTCCTCCCCGTGAATATCTCTGACTATGTTCACCGCTTTTTCAAGATAAATCTGGGAGGTTTCAAAATCACCCATGTCCCGGTAAAGTCGGCCCACGTTGGTGGCGACGATATCGAGGTTGGGAGCTTCCGGGCCCATGACCCGTTCGTCAATTTCAAGAGCAACAAGATAAAGTGGTTCGGCGTCTTCATAGCGACCGAGTTCATGCAGCAGTACGGCCAGATTGTGAGAAATGACTGATCGTTCAACCGGCAGATCATGGTCGAGTTCGGCGAGCATTTCCAGTGCCTTGGACATGTGATCTGCTGCATTGGTGTGGTCACCGCCAAACTGAAGAGCCTGCCCCATGGACGCAAAAAGATGGACGTCGAATTCGGGGTCGTGATCAGGTAGTCGCGCCAGCACGTCCCGGGCCCGATTGAATGAGGCAAGCGATTGCTCGTAATCCCCCTCAATCAAATGCAGCTCACCATATTCGAAGTGCACCCAGGCGTACGCTTCGCTATCTTTGTTGGCCATCTGCTCGGCCAGTTGGGTTGCTTCGTCCAGAGTCTCGCGAGTGAGGTTGAAGTCTCCCTGTAACCGGAGCATTTGCGCAAGGCTGGACAAGCTGCGCAGGAGCAGTGGAGAGCTGTCTATCGACCGTTGAATTTCGATCGCTTTGCGGGTGGTTTCGATACCTTCCTTTTTCAATCCCAGGTTACTGTAGACCGCGCCAATAGAGGTCAGCAGTCTCGCTCGAATCTCGGGCTGGTCGACGAGTTCCGCTTCAAGCCGGCGCGTACCGCGGTCAAGAACATCGCGCGCAGTGATTTCCTTGCCCTGCGTTTGATTGGGGTCATTAATCTCGAACAGGTTTTGCAGGTATTTGGTAACGGCGGCGGACTTTTGGGCCTCATGGATTACGCGGTCGCGCTCGGCGCCTATTCGATCGATGTGAAACGCCGTAGCGCCGGTGGCCGTGACAAGAAGGGCAGCCACGATGCCGGTGGGCCAGCGGTTTCTCGATAAAAACTTGCGAGCGACATAGCCGAAACTGCGACCTTTGGCGGAAATCGGCTGACCGTTCAGATAGCTTCGAATATCGGCTGACAGTGCGCTGACACTCTGGTACCGGTCTTCGACTTTGCGGCGCAGCGCCGCGAGCGTAATGACATCCAGATCGCTGGCCAGTTTTCGAGCTCCGCCCGGGTGTGTGCCTTGTGACTGTATTGCCCGTTTCAGCGCAACGCTTGGCTTGGTCGGCGTGGTGTTCAGAATTTCATCTTCGATCTGAGATAGTCGCTTGCCCTGTCTGTTGTACGGTCGTTCCCCGGTGAGCACTTCAAACAGCAGTACACCCAGCGAATAAACATCACAAGAGGTGGTTACCGGTAGTCCGAGGATCTGTTCCGGGCTGGAGTAGTCAGGCGTCATGGCAATTACGGTTGCCGGGTCTTGCGGGCGGCTGGTCTCGCCGGAATCCAGTAGCTTGGCAATGCCAAAATCGAGCAGTTTCGGATTTCCGTCGGTGTTAATGAGAATATTGGAGGGCTTGATGTCTCTGTGTACAACGAGATTACGATGTGCGAATTCAAGTGTGTCGCATATTTCAAGGAACAGCTGCAGTCGCTGTCTGGTCGAGAGGTTGTGAGCATTGCAATACTCGATTACGGGCAGGCCCTCGACCAGTTCCATGACCAGGTACGTGGTACCGCTACTCGAAGTACCACCATCGAGAATGCTGGCGATATTCGGGTGATTCAGACGGGCGAGGATTTGTCGTTCGTTTCGAAAACGTTCGATTGAGTCCGGTGAGAATGCGTGATTGGCGATCAGCTTGATCGCGACCTGCTGTTCAAACTCGCCGTCGATGCGTTCAGCGCGGAACACAGCCCCCATGCCCCCCTGACCGATCTGCTCGATCAACCGATACGGACCCAGATGTTGCCCGATGCGTGATTCCCGGTCGTCAGTGCCGACGTCAGAAGCAACAGCGGAAACCGCATCAGAAAGTGTGTCACTGGTGGGAAGGGAGTGCGTCAGAAGTTCCTTGAGTTCGGAAGCCAGGTCCGGGTTTCGTTGACGAACGGATTCAACAAAGCTGGCCTGCGCGCCCATGTCGAGCTCACTCGCTTCGTCGAATAACGCTTTTATCTCATCAAGTTGGCCGCTTCCCATTCAGTGATAGTAGCTCACAAAATCCGGGGGTATCGTTTCCTTTCAGGGTCGTGTTTCTGGAGTGGTTCTAAGTTGATGATTTTTAATTACTAATGGTTTGGTACAGCAACCTGTGGAAAGGAATGGCGCACAATCAGATGCGTAAATCTCAAAAACATAATGCAGTGTTTACAGAGCAGTAGCCTGATTTGAAAGCCTGCTTCGATTGCATTGAATTGAGGAAATTATGTTGCATACCATTGGCGCCGCTACAACTATCGCTCACGACGGATAATCGGCGGTATACTTGTGCCTAATAATTCGAATGGGTGTCGCGACCAATAATTTATAACACGCGGTTGCCGTCTCTAACTATTATCTGGGAGTCCAACGATGGGTATCAACGCCGACAGGTTCGCACATACGTTATTTGCAAGGTCTACGATCAGGCGTCTGTTTCTGGCCACGGTGATCGGATTTTTCAGCGCCGGCGCAACAGCACAGGATGCCGACGGTGATCTCGTACCCGACTCGCTGGATAACTGTACTTTGGTTGCCAATGCTGATCAGAGAGATACCGACACCGATGGTATCGGTAACGTTTGCGATGCGGATCTGAATCAGGACTGCACAATAAATTTTGTCGACATATCGTTGTTTGGCAGCGTGTTTCTGGGTAGCGATCCTGATGCCGATTTTAACGGCGATGGTGCGGTTAATTTTGTCGATTACGTCGTACTGACCAGCTCTTTCTTATCAATACCTGGTCCAAGCGGTGTCGCCAATTTGTGCAGCAGCGGCGATGCCCTGACACTCTCAGGTGCAACCGGACCAGAGCCGATCGACGGCGGAGCTGTCAGCGTTGTGGTAGATCAGACTCAGGCGGGCGGAAGTGTCGTCGTATTTAATGGCGTGACGAACGCGGACGGGACTTTTGAGGTAGAGCTGACCGGGCTCAACAACAGCGACTTTGTGACGGTGGCTGTTATTGGACTGGGTGGCCAGACGGGTATAGCGCTGACAAGTCTTGCAGGTGATGCAGGCACGCTCACCGCAGCCGGTGGCAACGACGGTACTGTGGGGTCTGACGACGTATCTGCACTTAACGTATCGGCGCTGACGACGGCGTTTTCAGTTCTGGCGGCCGAAGCGCAGGGCAGCGACATCACCTCTATGGCGCAGCTTGAACAGATTGAACCCAGAGTAGACAGTTCAACTTTGCTGCATCTCGCTACATCACTCACTGCGATCATTACCGATCCGGCAGTTTCGCTGCCTGCGGGTGTCAGCGACACGCTGAGTTTTTCGGCGGACGCTGCCGTTCGACAGAGTTTCCTTGATCGCCTCGTTACCGAACAAGCGTCGGAATTCGATGCGGCTTTTACATCAACGCTGGAGTCCAGCGCTGATACCTTTCTGGGTGAGGTACCCTCCGGCTCGTGGCATACCACGTATATTGGTAACTTGCTGACGAATGGGACCGTTGTCGAACTGCAATTTGGTACGGCCAATTCGGTTACCTACGTGGGTTCCGGTGCTGGCAGCGCTCTTTGGGATATCGGTGCAGACGGAATACTTGACGTCGATTTTGCATCGCCGTTGCAAACGACCGAATCGGAGATTCAGATTGAAGATCCGGACAATCCTGGAAATTTTATTCAGGCTACTCAGCGGTCGTTTCTGACTCAGTTCAGTTTGCTGCGCGTTCGCGAGGGGCTCGCAGCGGATCACGTAGTGATGTCATTCTCCGGATTTAGTAATTTTCCCGACTATCCACAGCTGGGAGACACGCCGACAAGCACGCCCTTTAATGTGGGCCTGGCGCGCGTGATGTTCGACGAATCAGCTTCTTTTCCGTTTACACCGCTCGCACTGGCCGGGTCTGGACTCGCGGTCGACTATTTTCATCAAAACAATCAGTCCGAGGGCACTCTGGTAGACGAGTTCGGATTTGATACCCTGGATTTTGAGGGTGATGGAACAGGCTCGACGCGGCGACGGGGCTTTGCGTTTGACTGGGAGATTCTGGCTACCGGTGAGCTAAGCGTGGTGTTTGCCAATGGTGACGCGGCGCGCTATCGACGTCTGATGTCTGGTGAGGACCAGACTCATATCGGTAATCTCTACTATAACCTCGCTGGAACAGGCGAAAAGCTCAACAGAACATATTTCGTGCCGCGGGATGAGGCGGCCGGATTCGATACGGCATCGCTACTGGATCGCAGCTTTCGGTCTGCCCTGGCGACCACCAATACGTTTACGACTTCCGGGTTAAGAGTATTTGATTTTGTTTTTTCTGACGCTGGGGTGGCATGTCGGAATCCGGACAGCCCGTTTTCCACCTGGACATGGAGTATTGTCGATGGACGCATGGAGCTGTTTCGGCAGCTAAGTGAATTCAGTCCGGCGTTTTTTTCGCGAACCTGGCAGCCGCTGCGAATTGCTGGCAACCGTTACTGGGTGGTTGAGACGCTGCAAACCTCGTTTGATGGCAGCGATCCTGTGGTCGATGCATCCGTTACGCCCGGGCGATTGAACCGGTATACGTTCGAGCACGACAATTCTGCCGACTCTCGTCCGGTATTGAACGATGATGCGTATACAACCAGCGTCGATACGCCGATCATTATTTATGTAGAAGACCTGTTGGCCAATGACATTGATGCAGACGGTGATGAAATTATCTACCGCACGGTCAGCGGCGGCAGTGCCGGTGGGTCTTTGGATGTGCAGGCGTTTTTCAATACCAACCAGTACGCATGGTTGTACACACCGCCGGCAGGGTTCACAGGCGTTGAAACGTTTGTGTACGAGGCCAGCGATATTGCGTGTCGAGGCGACCTGCCAACACCGTCTGCTGTAATCAGTATCACCGTTAACTAGACACATTTGAGATGTTTTCGCAGATATCGAAAAGCGATTTCCTGGCGAACTACTGGCAGCAGAAACCGCTGGTGTTTAGCAGCGGGTTTACGGATGCCATTGGTGTCATCGATGGCGACGAGCTGGCCGGACTCGCCTGCGAGGAGGCCGTTGAATCGAGAATCATAACCGGGCAGGGGCTGTCGGGACCGTGGACCTGTCAACAGGGTCCGTTCGCTGATTTCGATTACGATACGCTTGGCTCTCACGACTGGACGTTACTCGTTCAGGGCGTGGATCAATGGGATCAGCACGTGCGAGCCTTGCTGACTGCATTTGATTTCCTGCCCCGGTGGCGGCTCGAAGACATCATGGCGAGCTTTGCGCCAACCGGCGGTGGTGTGGGCCCTCATTTCGATTACTACGATGTGTTCCTGCTTCAGGCGTCTGGGCACCGGCGCTGGCAGATCGGGCAGTCGTGTAACGACCAGTCGCCGCAGCAGGATTCTTCCGAGGTCAGGCTTCTTAAGGCGTTCGAACCTGCCGAGTCCCACGACCTCGGTCCTGGCGACGGCATTTACATTCCCGCCGGGCTCGCGCACTGGGGCACGTCTTTGTCGGATGATTGCGTAACGCTCTCGATCGGATTTCGCGCTCCGTCCGATCGCGAGATTATTGACGAAGCGATGGACATTCTCGCCGGGCAGCTTTCCGAATCAAACCGGTACCGGGACAACAGGCAGGCGATTGATCGGGATAACTTCAAGATTAACGCAGCGGCGCTCGGGTACGCTGAGCAGGCGTTCGAGCGGATAGATGCGTTGGCCATCAGGGCGGCTCTGGCTGAAGCGTTCGGGCGACTGGTCACCGATACCCGACACTGCAGTTTCAGTGAGGACCGGCCCGCATGGACGCCGGAACAGGTTGCCAGCCATGTCAGTAGTTCGGACGAGCTATGTGTCGTGCATCAACCGCATTGTCGAATGGCATACACCGACGACAGGCTTTTTGTGAACGGATCGGCTTATCGCGTCAGAGCTGATTTTGCGCGGAACGTGTGCCACGGCGCTATCTTGATGCCGCTGACGGAGGCGGAGCTGGTGTGTCTGTCGGACCTGCTAAACGATGACATGATCGCGTTTGA
>CAWUKD010000091.1:0-14353 GCA_963922815.1 uncultured Gammaproteobacteria bacterium | reverse complement strand
CTCCGTCGGATGACACTTGCAGGATCAACCGCCAAACTGTCCGCCGCCAATCAGAGTCGTGCCATAATACAGCCCTGAACCTTCCGGAATACCTGTCGTTAACCTGGAGCCTCCTGCCGTGAATATCACCTTACGTACCGCCGTCATGTCCGACGCCGCAACCATTACCTCGTTTAATCAGCGCATGGCTATCGAAACTGAAAACAAAACCCTGGCCGACGACACGATACGGGCCGGCGTAGAAACCGTCCTCGGCGACAGCGCACGCGGCACCTACTATGTCGCCTGCGATCAGGATCGCATTGTCGGTCAATTAATGATCACTCTCGAATGGAGCGACTGGCGCAACAGCTGGTACTGGTGGATTCAAAGCGTCTACGTCGAACCCGAGGCTCGAAAACACGGCATCTTTCGGGCACTTTACGCCCACGTTAAGGAACTCGCATCCCGGCAGGGTGACGTTTGCGGCATTCGCCTGTACGTCGAAAAAGACAACGCCAGGGCACAGTCTACCTATCTGTCGCTGGGTATGGACCGCACCCACTATCTGATGATGGAAGAAATATTCGACTAGCTGGCCTTGCAAAGACTGACATTGCACCCCATACACGCTGGCAACAGCAAGAATGTCTGGCTGAGGCCAGCCTTAATATCATTAGCAAGAGAACGCCATCATGTTAAAAACCGGCACACCCGCACCCGATTTCACGCTACCTGACCAGGACGGAAAGAAGGTAACGCTCAGCAAAGTACTTGCTGACGGACCCGTTCTGCTTTACTTCTACCCGGCCGACTTTACGCCAGGATGTACCAAAGAAGCCTGTATGCTGCGTGATGCGCATGCGGACATTATGGACGTCGGTGTCACGGTCATTGGCGTCAGCGCGCAGGACGAAGACAGTCACAGCAAATTTCAGCGGCAGCACAACCTGCCGTTCACGCTGCTTGCAGACACCAAACATGAAGTTGCAAAACTGTACGAAGCCGACGGACTGTTCGGCGTAACGAAACGCGTCACGTATCTGATCAATCAGGACGGTACAATCGACGACGCCGTCAACGCCATGTTTCGAATCAGTGCTCACGAAGAGCTGTTGAACGAAGCGCTTCAACGCTACGCGAATCGTTAACCTGTTACGCTGACCGTGACCCGCCTCGTATGGGGGCGGTAGCGGTGCTCCCAAACAAATACACCCTGCCACGTACCCAGGTCACAGCGGCCTGCAACCACGGGAACAGACAGGTGGGTCTGGGTTAATACGCAGCGAACGTGCGCCGGCATGTCGTCAGGCCCCTCGGCCGTGTGCTCATAAATCGAGTCGCCATCGGGTGCGAGGCGCAGCATGAAACGTTCGAGATCCTCAAGAACATCGGGATCAGCGTTCTCGCTGATGATCAATGAGGCACTCGTGTGGTGGATAAAGACGTTACACAGGCCTTCTTTGACGCCTGATTCCGACACGGTCTGCTGAACCTGCCGGGTAATCTCAACAAAGCCGCGACCACTCGTGCGTACATTCAGTTTTTGATGCATCATAGCCTCTAGCTTAACCGATTCGGGCACCAACCTGACCGCATTTTCATGACTCCAGACCGCTTCAATCTCATTCGGCAAACGCTCAACCGACGTCAGCCAGACCTGACGGTACTGGCCGACGGCATTCACAAAACCCACAATATCGCGGCGGTCGTTCGAAGCTGCGATGCCGTTGGCGTGCTCGACGTGCATGCGGTCTCGCCGGGCGGCGAAATACCTCGTCACCACTCCACCAACGCGGGCAGCAGTCGCTGGACCAGACTACACACCCACAGGTCCATTGACGACGCGGTCGGCAACCTCAAAACGAACGGGTTTCAGGTACTGGCCGCACATCTGTCGGAAACGGCCTGTGATTTTCGTGACGCTGACTACCTTAAACCGACGGCCATACTGCTGGGGACCGAACTGGAAGGCGTAAGCCAGGTCGGCGCCAATCTCGCCGACCAGCACGTCATGATTCCCATGATGGGCATGGTCGAATCCCTGAATGTATCGGTGGCGGCGGCCGTCATTCTGTACGAAGCCCAGCGCCAGCGCGAGGCGGCCGGTCTTTATCGGGACTGCCGCATTCCATCCGACGAATACCGGCAGATTCTGTTTGAATGGTCGTATCCGGATATCGCCAGACGCTGCCGGGACAAGCGCCGACCCTACCCGGAATTGGACGATGAGGGCCAAATGCTCTCAAACCCGCTGGCAAACTGATATCATCCCGCTTTGAAAATTTGACATCCATGAGGACTTTTCCATGACGACAGCAACAGCACGCCATATCCTGGTAGCCACAGAAGACGAGTGCAACGCACTTAAAACCCAAATTGAAGGCGGAGCTGACTTTGCCGAAATCGCAGCCGCACATTCAACCTGCCCTTCGGGCCAGCGTGGCGGAGACCTTGGACAGTTTGGCCCGGGCCAGATGGTAAAAGAGTTTGATACCGTGGTGTTTAACGGTGAACTCGGTCAAATCCACGGCCCGATCAAGACCCAGTTTGGATACCACCTGATCGATATTACGACGCGTAGCTAATCCAGCCAGCCGCTTCGACTAAAGCCCCCGCTAGCGCAGCTATCGGGGGCTTTTTAGTTACTTACAATCGTTTTCTGATGTAGATAATCGCTTTAATAGCGGCGCTCATCGACCTTGGTCGCCTCGCCGGAAGCGACCGTAACCACATACAATCGGTCGTATTCGTCGTGTCCCAGATGAGCTCTGGGTGTTTTCGGGGACTGCGGCCAGGCTTCCAGCAGATCGACGATTTGTGGAATGGTGTTGCTGTGTCCGGCAACGACGTGCGTCTTGCCAGGCGTACTGGCCAAAAGAGAAGACACCAGCGCGCCTGAATCACGCGCGTCATACACGGTAACCGGCAGGCTTCGCTGAGTGGACAGCGGTTTCAGAGTCTGGCGTGTCCTGGCGTAATCAGAGGTCCAGAGCGCATCAACATCGAGTCCATCGAGTACCTGCGCCAGATTCAGCGCCCGTTTGTGTCCTTCTGCCGTCAGGTCCGGGTCGCGACTATCGCTCATTTTCTCGGCATGCCTGACCAGATATATCGTTGTTATTTCAAGATCTTGCTCGCGACTTGAAGAATCATCAACAGATAAACACGCGGACAATGACAGCGCGAATACGCCCAGAACAAGCACCCGGAATCGTACTGGCGCTCGCCCCAATAACCGAACACCTGCCCGTGAATGTTTCATTTTTCGTCTCCGGCGCCAGTACGTCTGGCGGTTGCAAGTATCAGACAGCCCTTTGGAGCTTCATGACGAGCCATTTCCTGCCGTGTCAGCGCGGTATCAATATCCGTCAACGTTTGGAATCCGGCTCATCAACAACCGTATATTCACCTTCCAGTGCATTGTTATTGCCGGGGTTTCCAGGTCGGTTCCCGACCGAATCCCAGGTCGGCTTATCGCCAGGTGACAAATCCGGCCGCTGAGCAGCTGCTCCACGAGATCCGCCCAGAAACGACTGTGCGAGCATCATCAGTCCCCCGACTACAAACAGCGCGACGAACACGAAAAAGCCGAAAAACAGCAACAGACCGATTCCACCGATAGCCAGAACAGAGCCCAGCACCGTACCAAAAGGATTTTGTTGGAAATTTCGTGCCCACATGTGGCGCACCAGGGACCACGGGCCAGTAGGGTTTCTCATACGCTTATGTTACTCCAAATCGTCCGTTCTTGCAGAAATATCAAGGATTTACTGAGACTTATGTTACCCGTTATTCGCACAATCTACGTCAAATAGGTACACTTTAGGCTGCTGTACTAAAGACAACAATAACGACAATTCGGTTCAAATCACTCTGCGGAGATTAAGCATGTTGAGTCACTACACTCGACCGGCAGCCCTGTTGCTGCTGGTAATAGCCTCATCCCTCGGGACGGCCTCTCTGGCATTCGCCAGCGACGCGGTCAGGAGCGGCAACGAAATCATCGCCGATTACAGCGACGCTGTAAAAACGGCCACCGGGAAAGAAGTGCGACGAATTCAGGTTGTTTACAACTGGGATGAAGGCGCCACTTACACCTACACCTTTGACAAGTCGGGTACAAAAACGGATACCCATGTGGTTTACGGACCACCAACTCCCAGCGAGGCTGAAATCATTCAGGCTCTCGACATTGTCGAATCGCATCCCGACGTCATTACCATCAAACGCCGTCAGGCTGGTATTGGCATTGACGGAGGCTTCCCGTTTGAAGCCGCTACCGGCGTTTGCGCGCGCCCTGCCCGCTGCCTGCAAATGTTCTTGTTTGACGCTGAGAATGTGGTTCGACAAATGCTGGTAGACATGAGAACCGGCAAGGTCGTAGACAGTGATTACATTCCTCCTCAAAACCGGGAGGTAAAATAATGACCTCTTTTAACGTATTGAAACGATCGTTTCTGGCCGTCATTGTAATGACCGCCCTGTCCGCCTGGTCACCTTCGGTGGCCGCTGCCAGCCCGGACTGCTCCAACTGGGCAAACTCTTCGCTGATCAGCTTTCCAGAGACCAACCCCGTGTGGGAAATGTGCGCGCGTCGCCCTGACTTGAGCCGCCCTTCACCCAACGGGTCGGGCGTCGAGATCTTCGAAGTCATGTACAACGGTCACCTGGTCATGGAACGTGGCAACGTACCCGTGCTTAACGTTCAGTATGGTACGGGCGGCTGCGGCTGTTTCCGCGACTGGATGGATTCTGAAGTCGATTTCGATGCCAGCGTCATCGATCCTCTTCAGAGCAGCTGCCAGTCCAACGGCATCTGCGATGTGACGGACGAGCCCATGACCATCTGTGATTGCGCGCCTTCCAATACGTGCGATGGCAATCCCAACAATGCCTGTAACACGGACATCGGTAATTTCGAAGGCGTTGCCGTCAAGCGCAACGCCACCTCCATGTCGGTGACCACGCATGCGCGTGCCGGCTGGTACCGGTACACCATGATCTGGATCTTCCATCTGGACGGCACGATTGAGCCCCAGTTCAAATTTGGCGCGACGCCGAACGGCTGTACTGATGCCAGTCACAATCATCACGGCTACTATCGCTTCGACTTCGACATTGGCGGCGCAGACGGCGATCTGATCGAATCAGTGACCTCGGCCCTTTCCGGAAATGACAGCGATACCGATGGTGTCGATGACGCTGTGGACAACTGCACCGATGTTCCGAATCCGGGCCAGGTGGACACCGACGGCGACGGTTTTGGCAACGCGTGTGACGCCGATTTTAACAACGATGAAAACACCAACTTCCTCGACCTCAACCTACTGCGTGACGCATTCCTGGGTACCGATCCGCTGTTCGATCTGAACGGCGATGGCAACGTTAACTTCCTCGACATTTCACTGTTCGGAGGCATGTTCCTGTCACCACCGGGACCGGCGGGAAGCGGCGAAACATCCACACCTATTGTCGCCGAAACGTCTGATTTCGCACTTGATGGTGAATCCTGGACGGTTACCGATACGGCTACCGGCCGCGGTTTCCGCATCATTCCCGGCAATGCCGATCACGTATTGCTTAGCGATGGCGGTATCCCGAGTCCTGACGCCTTTGCCGTTGCCGACTACTGGGTTCTGAACGAAAACGCATCAGAGCAAACCGACCAGGGTGGTGGCTGCGCCACGTCGTTGAACAACTACGTCAACGGTGAGTCAACCGACAACACAGATATCGTGTTCTGGCTGCGCTTTGGCACGTTCCACAGAGGGCTCGATGAGTGCTTCTGCGGAGCAAATGGTCCACGCCTTGAGCCGTTTGGCGACTGGTCGCCTGCGGCCAACTAGTTCAAACGCAATGGACGACAAGGCCGGCCTTTGGGCCGGCCTTTTTTGTGCCCGCGGTTAGACCTTGACCGGACTCGGCGCCCGTCTCTGCCACTCGCACCGCAGAAGTTGTGATTACAATCGTGGCGGGCTGAACTTTCTGCAAGGTCTGAATTCTGGTCTCCGGGCCACCGAACCCGCCGTCAGACCGCGTTGCGTCGCTTGTACAACTTTACCTTCCTGGCCCCGGGAGATATCCGGTGGGCATTGGAGTAATGATGCCAGACGTTACTGCATCGATTTATCCGACCACGCATGTTCTCATTGGCGGTCGATCCCGCTGCGATATATACGAGTAACCGCGGCGCGGTGTTCCGGGTTACAGTTACCCATTACGTTCAAACATGTACAGGGAGACTCACATGCACATTACGGTTCTCGGCGCTGGCGCTGGCGGCACTGCCATGGCCTTCGACTGCGCCTCCCACGGACACGACGTGCGACTGTTTGACTTTGAGCAGTTCCCGGACAACATCACGACAATCGCGGAACAAAAAGGCATACACGCGGAAGGCGACATTTCAGGCTTTGGCCCGATAGTCTATTCGGGACACGACATAGATGCGGCACTTAAAGGGGCTGAACTGATCTATGTTGTCGGTCCTGCCTACAGCACCGAGCCGTTCGGAGAAGCGGTCGCCGGCAAGCTGCAAGCCGGCCAAACGGTCATTGTGACGCCCAGCTCCTGCGGCGGCGCCCTGGCATTCAAACGGGCCGCCGGGCTTGCGGTTGAGGACGATTCGATACGAGTCGCAGAAACCTCCACGCTCCACTACGCCGTACGCCTGCTGGAACCTGGAAAAATTCGCGTATTCCTGAAGCTCAAGGCCGGCAATCTATTGGCCGCGCTGCCAGGCACTCACACCCGGGACATCTTGAAACTCATCAGCGACGTCTATCCGAGCATGGAACCCGCTACGAGCGTACTGCAAACCAGCCTGCAAAACGCCAACCCGATCATCCACCCGTCCGTGACGTTGAGCAACGCGGCTCGCATCGAAATGACTGGCGGCAATTTTTTGTTCTATGAAGAAGGCGTTAGTGACTCCGTAGGCCGATTAATCGAAGCCCTGGACAAGGAGCGAATTGCCATTGGCAACGCCCTTGGAATCACCGTTCTGTCGGACCCGGAAATGGGTATGAGGCAGGGGTACATGCTGGAAGACAACTACGGATCCGGTTATCGCAATGCTCCAGGTTTTAAAGGCATCGGCGCGCAGCCCCAGCTCAACCATCGCTATTTGCACGAGGACGTAGGATATGGGCTGGTCTTCATGTCCACGCTTGGGCAGCAGATGGGTGTGCCCACTCCCGGTATTGACGCGGTCATTAATGTAGCGTCTATTGTGATGGCAAGAGACTATCGGGCCGAATCACTTCGTACGCCTGAAACCCTGGGGATTGCGCAGCATACGACGGAAGCTCTCGCCAGGCTGTAGCCATCGCCTGGGCCGCCTATGACCTCGCCGGATCGTAGCGTTCGTGCGGTGTCGCTTTTGGCACACCGTACGGACCGGTATACAGGGCCTGATCCTGGCGGCCTGTCATCACGTTGCCGCCTCTCACCTTCCGCTCGGCAGGTGGTATAGGCTTGGAGTCCTGAGTCGCTGGCTCACGTAATATCACGCACGGACGGACGGACGTCCATGCAATCCAGCACAAATCAGACGGATTTCCTGCCACACTCCAAATAATTGCACATCGCCCAAAAAAAAGCAGCGGCCGAAGCCGCTGCTTTTAGTCTTGCGCTGTGATTACGGCTATTCCAGACCGCTCGGGCCCGGGCTGCGCAGCCACATGGTCTTGAACAACTCAATATCGCCGTGATCAACGGTGCCATCTGTATTGATGTCGACCGTTGCGTCGGAGCTACCAAAGTTATCCATCAGGATCTTCACGTCCATAAAGTTAACGATCATATCCTGGTTGAAGTCAGCGTCACATGCGTTACCAAAACCGTCGCCATCGGCGTCAACCTGTTCCGGGTTATAGCGTGAAGCACAGTTGTCGAGGTTATCGAGAATGCCATCGCCATCTGAGTCTACCGAAGCGACACCAATAGACGCAGCTTCACGAACTTCATGAGAACCAGGCATATCGACAATGCTGAAGATTTCGGCATCAACCGAACCACCGCTCAGCTCAGGCATGACCTCAACTGTGTAGTGCAGGTCCGTAGTAACACGAGGCTGTTCGGCGTAATCCCAACAAATGATCAGACCGTCACTCAATGGTCCGTCATAAGTCGTACCGTACGAGCCATCTGCGTTCTCGACACCAATGGTCATGTCGCCCCAATCACCTTCAATATTATCGTATGAGTAGATCAGTTCGAACTGATTCGCAATGTCGTTGAGTCGACCCGACACCAGAGCTACGAAGTCGGCCCGGGCATTGGTGGAACCTGCAGGTGCAGGCTGCATTCTGTCGAATTCGACTACAGACAGGTTCACACCACCCGTAGCCAATGTGACACCACTACCTTCAGCTTCGTCATAGACAATTTCCATGTCGTTCCACAATATGGCCGCCATAGAGTTAGGCAGCGCCGGATTCGGAATGTCGGTATTGTTGCCCGGGTTCGCACCTGGCAGACCACCGAAATACAGGAATCCGTCATCGGTGAAACTCAGACCGTTGGCCATCTCTTCACCATAGAAATACATGGACTGTTCAGCGTGAGCCGAGAAGGACACGTTGTTTCCTGAGATCGTTGGATCACGATCAAATCCGAAATCTTCCAGATTGACGTATCCACCGAAACCGGTAGAACAGGAAGCGCTGTACAGCGGATGATCCGGATCGACGTTCGGCCCGTTGATCGTTGCCTGATAGGTACGTCCAATACGAGTCAGAGACGGCGTTTGGGCTGTCCAGATGACCTGGTTATTGATCACAAACGACTGCATGCCGCCACTCACAGATCCTGGTACCAACTGAGTACCTTCCGGAATCGGTGCGCTGACAACGTAGAATCGATCTTCCGGTGACAGGTTCGGCGAAATCTCAACCTTCATGGCGATCTGATCACCTACCGACGCGGCGTCGGTATCAGCCAGCAGTTTGACGTCATCTTCTGCCCGACTGATCTCAACAGGAATGAAGCCGAGGCTGCCATCCGGTCCTGAAAGTTCGACCGCGCCAATATAGGTCTGGCCAACTTCCATTTCGAGATCCCAGAATACGCGTACGTCGAAAGGCACGCCGCCGTTGACGCTCGTTGGAACTTCAGCAGAAATACTACCGTCGGTAGAAGGCGAAATAACGGAAACTTTGAGTTCCGTATCATCAACGATGTCGTCGCCTGAGCCTTCATAGTTAAAGACAGCAACCCAGAACACGCCACCACCAGCAAGCTGATCGGCGGTCAATTCGCAGCGTTCGAATGAATCAGCGTTACCGCTTTGGCACAGCTCTTCGTCTTCGGTAATCTCGCGATCCATGTTGAGATCTTTACCAACAAACAGATCGGCATCCGGTGCAGTTGAGGCAATGGTTTCAGCGATCATGCTCACTGAACCAGCCGGTACCGAGAAGAATTCAACCTGGGTCGACTCACCGGTGTAAGGGGTAAAGTCTCCGACCGAACCGGAAATCTGGATCAGACGATTCTCAGGAATCGCCAGACCAAAAGCTTCAACCGTGAGGCCGCTAATCTCTGCCGTACGGATACCGCCGGCAATCATTGAACCTGCGTCACGATCCGCCATCAGATCAAGCTTGTCAGGGAAAATGGCTGCAGCCGTACGAACGACCAATGGCAGGCTTGCGTTAGGTGATGCACCACTCGTTTCGGACAGCGTTGCTTCAGCAAACTGCCATTCGTTGGCAGGAATGCCATTGACGTCTGCGGTAAATTTCACTTCTTGCAAATCACCTTCGGCCACCGTAAATGACGCAGGCTCCATGGCAATACCAAGACCGTTAGCGCTGCTTGACGCTAATGACCAGGTTCCGGCTTTAGTCGCACGGAACGTTCGTGTAAACGAACAACTGCCCAAGCACTCGGTGCTGTACAGGCTGGCCAGGTTCAGAGTACGAGGGTCACCGCCAATCGCTGGATCAGCCGCCGTAAAGTTGTCGTCGGTTTCGTCAAGAACCAGCCCGACCTGAGCCGCTTCAGCAACGCGGACGCTACCGGAGCCATAGCTGAATGCATCGGAAGGCAGGCGTTCGCCGGTATCTTCGTCAGTGACATTGCTTTCGTCTGCGGTGAGCATCAGTGCCGACAGTATCTCGGCAGGCGTCCAATCGGCGTGTACCGCCTGGAGTAGCGCCATCGATCCGGCAATGTGCGGGCTGGACATGGAGGTTCCGCTCAGGAACGCATAGTCAATTGGTGCACTGACGGCGGCCCAGATGGCAACACCAGGACCGGTAATATTAGGCACCAGCCACTCCATGTCCGGATAAGGACCGAGTGACGAGAAGTTTGCCATGACATCGCCTTCGGCGTCGTCATAGATAACCGGACCAGTCTCATCAATAGTCGCCATGTGGCCACTACCGGTTGACAGCCAGTCGCGTACAGGACCGCACGCTTCCGCGGTAATGTGAATGCCTGGAATGACGTGTGGGTCATCGGCAAGGAATGCCGCGCCGCCGTCAACGTTACACAGAATGAAACCACCTGCTCCACCATCACGTACGTTGATACCTTTTGCTACCCGGGCAATTGAACCTCGATCACAAAGTACGATCTCGCCGTTAAACGTTCCCGCAGGGAATGGCTCAAGGCACTGGGCCGGATCGGCGTTGCTGTTCGGATTAACGAAGTCGCCTGCATAAACGATCGGTGCAGTAAGACCGGCCGTTACGCTGCGACCAATAACCGCAGCAGGAGCATTGGTACCGCCTGAGAAGCTTGCGCCTTTTTCAGGAAATACACGGTTGTGGGTAGAGGCCGCCACTGATGAGGACCATGGCGCACCACCGGTAGAACCGGCATCACCTGGGCCTGCATCCCGTCCGTTACCGGCTGAGTTGGCCATCGAAATACCCGCAGCCCGAGCGGATTTGAATGCTTCGGATTTTCCTTCACCCCACGGCGAACCGCCGGCTGAACCAATTGAGTGGTTAAGTACGTCTACGCCATCAACAATCGCCTGTTCAACACCGGCAATCACAGAAGGTGTCGGACACGTATTGGCCGGACAAACTTTATAGACAATCAGGTTGGCTCGAGGCGCAACACCCGACATGGCGCCAAGCGAATAGCCCAGCGGCGTACCTTCGGCATCCAGGAGAGAAACCCCTTCAATCATGTTACCGACCGATGTGCTCGCGGTATGACTACCGTGACCATCCTGGTCTTCCGAGTTGTCAGCATCGGTCATGTTCCAGCGACCAATCATTTTGGAGTTACATACCAGGTTAGGCTCTGCAAAACAGTCACCTACATAGTTGCCTTCGCCTAATGGGTTGGTGTGCGTATAACCTTCGACATCCGTGCCCGCAAATGACGGGTGGTTACCATTAACACCGGTATCCAGAATACCAACAATAATGCCTTCACCCATCGTGCCCACACCGCTGGTCGCGCTGCCGTCCCAGATATCGGGTGCACCAATAAAGGTTGGGCCTGTGTCTGTGTGCAAAGGATGATCCAAAGAGCGTTCAATGCGTTTTACGCCAGCCATACCAGCCATGCGAACCGCATCTTCCTGCGTCATGTCTACGGTGAAGCCGTTAATCGCGTACTGGAATTCACGGCCTTTGGCCAGTGAACGTCCTACAGTTGCGCGAGCGGCATTCAGAAACTTGTCCTGCTGCTGCTTCAGATACGCAACGTACGCAATGCTGCTGGCTGACTTGGTGTCCAGCTTGCGGCTGGCACCGGGAGTGCGCTGCGTCAGGTATTGGGGACTGGTCGCAGCCAAACCTTCAACACCACCACGGTATATGGCTACCGGTGCGTCGTTCAGCTGAACGATGTAGGTATAGACTTTGTCGTCCAGGTCTTTTTCACGAACAAACACTGGCGCACCGCGAACGGAACGTTTGCTCTGTTTCACTGCACCCTGTGCTGGCTGAAGTGCGCCCTGGAAGGCAGTAGAAGATCCCTTGGTCGCAGAGCGACTATTGGAACCATGAACATTTGAACCGACAGCAACCATACATAAGGCTGACGTCAGGAATACGAGTAGCTTGCTTTTCACCGTAGAATCCTCAAGTAGATTAATCCCCAAACACATGTGTCCATCTTTCTTACGCGACAACGCAGGCGTGCTGCGTCTGGTTGTGATTTGAGCGGTGACTATCCGTAACACCGCAGAAACCACAACGGCATTGATCCGAGTCGCCCCGGCCATGCTCGCTGTTGTTATTGTGTCCACCAACTGAGAGGTGTGTTTCGGCAAATGTATCGCCAGGTCGCTGTGCATTAACGCGACCTGCGAAGTGGCAGCGTGGCCACAACCCCCCAAAGGTTTAGTGTTCCCAAACGCGTGCCGCCGTCCTGGTAGCGTGCGTCTTTTAGCTTTTACAGGGTCCCAAGACTACTACTTTTCGAGGTCGATTACATCTGAATCCATTAACGGAAACGGGCCCCGCCGGCGTCATTGAACATAAAAACCAGCCTCATTTTCCGGACTCCGGCATACAAGCATCCTCAGCGCCTGTGATATTGACGACACGGGTTTCCGGCAATTTCGGACGCTCTGACCCGAATTCACCATAAAACCCGGTCCAAGCTGATTTACGGCCATCTCAGAGCAAACACGCGGCCCATGGAGCCCCGTAAAAGTCGGCCTTCAATTCCGCCGATGCCGTTTTTATAGTCATTTTCCCGGTAATCGATCAGTCGCCCCTGAAGCTGAGGATATAAGATGCGCAAAATTCAGTCACTGAGGCAACGCAACCGGAAACGACCTGCAGCACCGGCCCTTCCGTCAGGTACGACGGCATCGACTGCATGATTTAAGCAATAAGGAGATCCCGCCGGAATGAAGATGTCGGGCGCCCCTTTTTCAGCGTTCATTGGCAACTGCCAGAACAAGACGGCCGGGCTTACTGAACGCGAGCCCGAACCTCAATCATCAAACCTGGTGAGCGTTCCCCGGACCGGCAGCCGGCTCACACCTCTCGCAGACCGGTGTCAGCGAAACGCGGGCCTGAATACGCCCAGCGCACCGAGCAGTAACCAAAGAGCGGCCGGCACCGGGATAGGTACAGGCAAAATCGTTCCGTCATCAATAATATCGTTGACCACATCGCCCGCCAGGCTGACAAACGGGTTGACCGCATTGGCTTCGAGACACAGTGGCAGCCCGCATGAGGTATTCCCGGGATCTGGCAAACCCGATACGGAAAACGTAAACGTACCCATGACGCCCGCGCTGGTCATCCCGTTAAAGAATTCGAACGTGCCAATACCTGCGCCTGCGTAACGACCAGGTTCAGCCAGAGCACCAACCGGCGAGGCGGCGGCCTGCGCGTCAGCGGGTAACGGGGCCTGCACATAGCTTACAAATTCCATCGCTGACGCGTCGTAAATCAAATCGACCCCGCCGCCAAACATGGCAAATTCGGTAAAATCGTAGAGCAATGTAATTTCGAACTGATTCGTCGACGGGCTGTAATCAAACGCACTCAAACTAACACTGTTGGCATGAACTCCCAGGGTGACCACACTCACCATCCACACGACTAGCATTTTCAAACACTGACAACTTGCTGACTTCATTTTCACTCTCCCTGAAAACAGAAAAACCCCGTCACACAAAGTGTGACAGGGCTTCCTGACTATCCTGTCCCTGAAGGGACCAGATCGTTTGTCTTATGCAGATTTGCGACCGAAGCCCAAAAGTGCACCCAGACCGCTGAGCATGAACCATACTGCAGCAGGAACTGGAACAACAACTTCTGCACCGGAGATGCCAGCTGCCAGCAGATCGCCGCCAACAGTGCCACCGGCCAGGCTAACAAACGGGTTAGTTCCGTTTTCGACCAGACACAGAGTCATGCCGCAAGGCGTAGCGCCTGCGTCAGTTGCGCCCAGAACGTTGAACGTAAACGAACCGATCGTTCCAGCAGAGGTCATGCCGTTGAAGAATTCGAACGTACCGATGCCGAAACCTTCGTAAGCGCCAGCGTCAGCCAGGCTACCAACGGGTGATGCTGGAGCCTGTGCGTCGGCAGGCAGTGCAGCCTGTTCGTAAGATACAAACTCAATAGCGCCTGCATCGTAAATCAGATCCAGACCACCACCGAACATGGCGAAATCTGTAAAGTCGTAGTTCACGCTTACAGTAATCTGGCCAGTAGTTCCGTCGTACTCCATCGCGTCCAAACCGACGCTATTAGCGCTTGCACTAAGCATTATTCCGCTCACTGCAAAGGCTGCAATCGCCTTGATAATTGGTTTGATAGTC
The DNA here is from genome assembly GCA_963922815.1 of uncultured Gammaproteobacteria bacterium. Taxonomy (GTDB): domain Bacteria; phylum Pseudomonadota; class Gammaproteobacteria; order Steroidobacterales; family SZUA-146; genus SZUA-146. The sequence continues at coordinate 114 of CAWUKD010000091.1, read as the reverse complement.
ATTAAATATCTCCCTTCAGTTAAAGAGGTCTTGTTAAAATTATTGGCCCTTAGGCAAACGCCGCCGAACCGAAAGCTTAAGCTTTTATTGCTGACTTTCTCTTGTTCCCACAAA
>CAWUKD010000090.1:0-14450 GCA_963922815.1 uncultured Gammaproteobacteria bacterium | reverse complement strand
ATCGTTGCCGACACCGTGGTGGCTTATAATGACCCGCCGAGTCTGGTCGGTTCCATTCAGTTTGAACGGTCGCAGCGCCTGCCGATGGCGCTCAAAGCCAGCGACCATCACGCCGTGATGCTTTACGCCGAGAGACTAAATACCTTAACGCCCGAGCGCGCCACCGAGCTTGCGAGTCAGCTTAGCGAACACATCGAAGGCAGTCCGGAACTGATTCGGGACCGGCTTCGCGCACACGCCTGCTGGCTCAGCGGTGACCAGACGTGAAGCAAAACGAGTTCATTCGCCGATACGAACCGCTATGGGAAAAATTTGAAGACACGCTCGCTAATGGCGACAGCGCCAGCATTGCCGATCTGCCGGCCAGCTACCGAACCATCTGCCACCACCTGTCTCTCGCCAAGCTTCGAAGCTACAGCCCGGCGCTGCAGGAACGCCTGAATCAGATTGCGCTGAAGGGCCACCAGCATTTATACGCCGGGAAGAACGACCACTCCGCGGATCTGGGCCGGGTGTTTTCTACTGACTTTCCACGATGCGTCAGGCGTCACAAATACTACGTGCTGGTATCTGCACTGCTGTTTTTTGGCCCTCTTATATGGATGACAGTAGCCATCCTGAAGGACCCCGGTCTGGCTTACTCGGTAATCGATGCCGAGCAGGCGCAGCAGTACACGCGTATGTACAGCGAGACGCACGAGAACAATACGCGCACCGCCAGCGACGACATCACCATGTTTGGTTTTTACATCTGGAACAACGTCAGCATTGCACTGCGCACGTTCGCTTCAGGACTCATGCTGGGCATCGGCGCGATCACCATATTGCTGTTCAACGGTGTCTACATTGGCGCGGTCAGCGGACTAATCGCCACGTCGGGATACGGCGATACGTTCTGGTCGTTTGTTATTGGCCACGGCAGCTTTGAACTGACCGCCATCGTGCTCGCCGGCGCCTCCGGAATGAAAATCGGTTTCGCGATTCTGTTGCCAGGGCGCCTCAAACGGGGTCAGGCGGTACGCCAGGCCGCGCTCGATATGGCGCCTATGATTTACGGATTTGTTGCCATGCTGTTTGTGGCCGCAGCGGTCGAAGCCTTTTGGTCGCCAAGCGGCGCCATTTCCAACAACGTCAAGTTCGTCGTGGGCGGCATACTCTGGGTGCTGGTGATCGGCTATCTGTTACTGGCGGGCAGAGGCGGTTCCAAAAGCGTATGAAACTGTCAGAAGCCACAGCGGTGATTCGTCCGCGGGGCGGCTGGGAGGCCATCGATCTTGGCATCCGCATGGTGCAGCGTGATTTTCGACCGCTGGGCAAACGGTGGGTGATATCCACCCTTCCCTGGTACGTCCTTACGGTGTACGTCGGCTCGCTGCTGGGCGATATCAGCTACGGTATTCTGATGTTCTGGTGGCTCAAACCGGCGTTTGACCGGGTGCTGCTCGATTATTTGAGCCAGCGACTCTTTAGCGGTCACGTAGAAGACCCCGGACCCTTCGATCTTTGGTTTCGCCTGCCGTTTTCGGCATCGGCGTGGCGCCAGCTCACGTACCTGCGCTTTAGCCTGGTGCGTTCGTTCAGTCTTCCGGTTTATCAGCTCGAAGGCGGACAGGACAGCAGCTCGGAGCGCATCAGAACGCTGATATCACGCGACTATGGCGTCTCGGCGTGGCTGACAGTGGTGTTCTACGGATTAAACACGCTCGTACTGATTGTGGTGATTTCGCAGCTGGCCAGCTGGTTGCACCCGTCGCCCATCATCCTGCAGGACGCCGATCTGTGGGACACGATGTTTAACACCGAAGAGCTGTTCACCGGAACGTTGTTCTGGCTGCACCTGATTTTTTTCTACGTGCTAACCGGCGTGTTTGAGCTCTTTTTTGTGGGCGCCGGTTTTGCGATGTACCTGAACCGCCGCACGCACCTTGAGGCGTGGGATATCGAACTGTCATTTCGGCGACTGGCCCAGCGGCTCAACCAGGGAACGGCAGGAGCCGTACTGGCCGCCTGTCTGCTGGCACTGACGCTCACCACCGAACCGGTGATCGCTCAGTCCACTGAGTCGGACCCATCCATCAACCCGATTTCGGATACCGCCGCCCCTTCGGTATCCGGCGCAGCCGGTTCGCTACCGCCGGCTGAAGAGGCACGGTCGATCGTTACCGAAATATACAGCGCGGATGAGTTTGGCGAACAGATCAGCGGCCGCAAATGGCGGGCGAAAGCCACCGACGACGACGAACCGGATGAGCTTGACTCCAACCTGCTTGGTCAGGTGGGACCGTTTGTCGCGGTTTTAGCCAGCATCATCAAATACCTGGTGATCGCCGCCGTTATCATTCTGATTGCGCTGTGGCTGTTACGCGAGCGGATGCGCTTGCTGGCGCTGAAAAAGCGTGCTAACAAGCCCGCACAAGAGTCGGACGTGCAGTCCATAGAGGAAGACACCGAGTTCATACCCGACGCGGACGTTCCTGATGTGGTCAGCGGACTGTGGGCCAGCGGCAAGTACCGCGAAAGCCTGAGCTACCTGTACCGCAGCGCGCTGTCCTACCTGACCACCCGACATCAGCTCGTGATCGGTGACCACGCGACAGAAGAGGACTGCCTGCAGCTCGTCCGCGCCAACGCCAGCGATCAGGTCAGCGTGTATTTCTCCGACATTACGCGCCAGTGGCGTCTGCTTGCGTACGGCAACCGGCAGCCTGCTGACGACACCGTTGCCGATTTGTGTTCGCGATGGTCGCAGATTGCCGCGCCTTCCACAGCCGCAACAGGGACTCCTTCGCGTGCGTGAGAAACTCATAGCCGGCGTGGTCGCCGTTATTGTACTCAGCGCCGGGGTTGCCTGGTTTTTGTACACGCATGAACGCGTTGAGGTTAACGAACGCGGGCCCGCAAGCGCCATTGTCCGGGCCAATCCAAACTATGGTTTCAGCCGTTTTCTGGAGCACTACAATATCGAGAGCCGGCAGCTTTCAACGCTGAACACGCGCCTTCAAATGCCGGACACCGCCGATACGCTGGTGATTGGATTCGATGCCGTTTACCTGTCGGATGACGAGAACGAGCGCATCGCCAGCTGGGTCACGGCCGGCGGCCACCTGGTGGTTCCGCTGCCGTACAACACTGACGATACGTTGCTGGAATATTTCAATATACATTCGGGTGACAACGAAGAAGTCGAAGACGAGGCCGGAGTCTCGGCGGTTGAAGAGCTCGCATCAGAAAATGAGCCGGAAAACCCGGACACCGGCGAGGCCGGCGCTGGCCAGGACCCGGAGGCCGACGCAGTTTCTACTGACGATGTGGTCATCACGGTAAATGATCTGCTGTCGGAAGAGGATGCCGCCACGCGGTATGTGTATGACACCCGCATTAACGGCGAGACAGTCGGTCAGTTTTCCATGAGCTACAGAATCTATGATGACCTGTACAGCGACCGGGAAACGCTCTGGACTATGGACGTTGAGCGTAAGGACGAAGATGGCGACGTTGACCAGCGCACATACGCCCTCAGCTTCAAGTATGGACTCGGCGCGGTGTCGTTGCTGAGCGACTACTCGCAGTGGCATAACGACAACTTTCATCATGACGATAATGCGCTGGTATCTTTGGCCGCCCTCTCGCAGACGCGCGCCCCCGGAACCATCTGGTTCGTGCAGACAATTCGTCGCGCCAGCCTGTGGCAAATCATCTGGAACAACGCCGCGCATGTTTTAATGTGGCTGGCTCTGGCCGTCATTCTGTTTTTCTGGTGGGCGGGCCAGCGCATCGGTCGCGTGTTACCCAACCCGACGTTGAAACGGCGCGAGTTTAACGAGCACCTGATTGCGAGCGGCCGCTATTTGTGGCGACACAAACGTCGGGACGAGCTGCTGCACAGCGCACAGCAATCGTTGCGCGATCGCGCCCGGCAGCGCTACCCGCGGCTGTACGCCTTAAGCGAATCCCAGGCCGACCTGCACCTGCAGGAACTGCTCGAGGAGCATCATCAAACCTGGGTGTACGCCATGCGTGCGCCCGAGCACTACACCAAACCCCAATTTCTTGAACAAATAAAAGCGATACAAAAACTATGGAAACTACTGTAGATACCGCACCCCGGAATTCGAAAATCGATCAGGTTGTCGCAGCGGTCAAGCAAGCGATGATCGGCCAGGACAAGGTCATTGAGGAAGTCCTTATCACCATTGTTGCCGGCGGACATGCCCTGCTCGAGGGCGTTCCCGGACTTGGCAAAACGCTGCTGGCAAGAGCGTTTTCGAAAGCGTTTCACATGCAGTTCGGGCGCATTCAGTTCACCCCCGACCTGATGCCCAGCGATGTAACGGGCCACGCGATGTACGACAGTCAAAGCGGCACGTTCAAGATTCGCAAAGGCCCGGTGTTTACCAACCTGCTGCTCGGCGACGAAATCAACCGGGCGCCGGCAAAAACCCAGGCGTCCCTGCTTGAGGCCATGCAGGAACGACAGGTCACAATTGAAGGTCGCTCGTTTAAGCTCCCGCCTCCCTTTATTGTGTTGGCGACGCAAAACCCGATTGAAAGCGAGGGAACGTACCCGCTGCCTGAAGCCCAGCTCGATCGTTTTCTGTGCAAGATTCTTATCGAATATCCGTCACTGGAGGAAGAGACCCGCCTGACGCAGAGCGTGCTGAATAATTCGGTCGGCCACGATTTTGACCTGAGTCGGGTTGAAGCGGTGATGACGGCGGAAGAGCTGATTGCCGTGCAGCAGGAAGCGGCGCAGATTGCGATTGACGATCAGGTACACGGCTACGCCGTACAAATTGCCCAGGCCACGCGAAGCTGGCCGGGCTTCAGCGTCGGCTGCGGTCCACGGGGCAGCATTGCGCTGCTGCGCGCCGCGCGAGCCAGCGCGTATCTCGATGAGCGCGATTTTGTAACACCCGACGATATCAAACGCATCACGCTGCCAGCGCTCAGGCATCGCGTAATTCTGGCACCCGAAATGGAGATCGAGTCGGTCAGCGCCGATAACATGCTGCAGGAGCTGCTGGCTACCGTGGAAGCGCCCCGCACGTGAACCCGACCCGTCGCCTGCTTCTGTCGGTAGTGGTCATACTGGTCTTTGGCCTCGTCACCGTGTGGCGTAAAGATCTGCTGGGCGCCTGGACCGCGACCGCGGCGTTTCTGTTGTTAGTGTTTTGCTTTGATGCCATAGCGGCGCTGCTGCAGCCGCGCAGCCTCAGGGTGAACCGCGCTGTCAGTGACACTTTGTCGCTGGGCGCCTGGCACAGCGTGGGGCTCACGGTCAGCAACGACGGGCGCGGCCGGGAAAAACTGGACGTGATTGACCACTGTCCCACCACGTTCAAAACGGACGCCAAACTGGTGTCGATGACCCTGGCTGCCGACGCCAGCAAGGCGCTGCAGTATCGGATACAGCCCACCGAGCGTGGCCATCACGACTTTGATCTTGTGCAAATTCGTCGCTACTCCCCGTGGGGGTTCTGGACAACGCGCCAGAACCTCGGAGAAACACACGAGTCCCGCGTATTTCCCAACTTCACGGCTATCAGCAAGTACGCCCTGAGAGGCGCTGACTCGCTGCAGTCGATGGCGGCCTCGCACGTGCGCCAGCGCCGCGGCGAAGGCCTGGATTTTCATCAGCTGCGCGAATACCGCATTGGCGATACGTTTCGTCAGATCGACTGGAAGGCATCGGCGCGTTCGCACAAACTGATCAGCAAAGAGTTTCAGGAAGAACGCGATCAGCAGGTGATTTTCATGCTGGACAGCGGCCGGCGCATGCTGGCACGCGACGGCGATCTGAGTCACTTCGACCACGTGCTGAACACCGTCATGCTGCTGGGCTACATCGCCTTGCGTCAGGGCGACGCCGTGGGCTACATGACCTGCGAACCGGACCCCAAATGGCTGCCGGCCACGAAAGGCCGATCAACCATCAGCACGCTGAGTCGTCATCTGTTTGATATGCAGCCGCGTCCGGAAGCCACCGATTACTGGCACGCCGCCACCGAACTGGTTCGCCGGCAGCGCCGCAGAGCACTGGTGATTCTGGTGACCAACGTTCGTGATGAAGACAGTCAGGACCTGCACAAGGCGATTGGACTGCTGCGTCAACGGCACCTGCTGGTGGTCGCCAGTCTGACCGAAAACGCCATCGCCGACACACTGGAAAAACCCGTCGACACCTTTGACGACGCGCTTCATTTTGCCGCGACCCAGGACTACGTGGCTCGAAGACGCAACGCCCGTAAGCGCGTGAGCCAGCGAGGCGTCTACATGCATGATACCGACTGTGACGCCCTGCCAAGCGTACTGACTGACCAGTACCTGGCGATTAAGCGGGCGGGTATTCTCTAACGACAAACGTGGGCCTCCCGAACGTGTCCGGTTTCAACAGAAAATACGGCGAATGGTCACGCCGTCGGTAAGAACAAGTACAACCTGCGCCGCAAACAGGATTTTTCGCACCGCAACGTATATATTAAACCTATCGGCAAACAACAAGACGGAATGAGATCATGAGCACAATGAGAGTCGCAGCCTGTTTGACCCTGGTCCTGCTTGCTTCCGCATGTACGACCACCAAAGACTTCAGCGCAACCGGCTATGCCGCGCCCGAAGCCGGCTACAAGCTGGTTGTGATGGAACCGGATGTCTCGGTCAGCCTGCTGACGATGGGCGGCGTTACTGAACCTCGCGAGGACTGGACCAATCAGGCCACGGCCAGCATTCTCCTGGCACTCGAAAAACATCAGAAGTCACGCGGCGGTAACACCACCATCGCCATGAGCCGCGATGACGCGGGCGGCGACCCGGAAGCCCTGCGTGAACTGGTATCCCTGCACAACGCGGTCGGCCAGTCGATATTCGTGCACAAGTACGCCGGACTAAAACTCCCTACCAAGAAAGACAAGTTTGACTGGACGCTGGGTGAATCTGCCATTGAGTTTGGTCAGCTGTCGGGCTACGACTACGCGCTGTTCCTGCATGCCGAAAACTCTTTCTCCTCAGGCGCGCGCAAAGGCTTGCAGGTAGCCGGACTGCTGTCGTGTGCCGTTGGCGTATGTGTCGGTGTTAGCGGCGGGCAGCAGATTGCCTTCGCATCGCTTGTCGATCTGGATTCGGGACAGGTAACGTGGTTCAACGTGCTGTCGTCTACCGTCGGAGACATACGTACGGAAGAAGGCGCCGAAAAAATGGTGACCAAGCTTCTGGAAACGATGGACGAAACCTCTGAAAACTAAGCCATGTCAGCTGCACCCCAAGGACACACTTTGAAGAACCTGTTTATTCTCACCCTGACACTTGCGGTCTTTGCTGCATCGGCAGGGTCTGAAGGCGCACGCGTCGATCCGGCAGATGTGACACCGCTGATCTCCGCAGGGTACGAACCAACCGACCCCGATGAGCGGGGCATGTGGCAGAGCTCTGACAAGATTGAGGTTCGGATAAAAGACTCCAACCTGCTGGTTCGCGATCCGGATCTGAACAACTACGTCTTCGGAATCATTGAAAAACTTCTGGGTGAGTCAGCCAAAGACATTCGGCTGTATATCATGCGCGACCCGAACTTTAATGCGTCGATGTTTCCGAACGGCATGATGATCGTGCATACCGGCCTGCTGTCCCGCATGCGTAACGAAGCCCAGCTCGCCGCTGTGTTGGGTCACGAGGCCGGCCACTACTTTCGCCTGCACTCGTTAACGCGGTTTCGCGACGTAAAAACCAAAACGGCCATCATGTCTATCATCTCCGTTGCCGGTGGTGCGGCCACCGGCTCGTCGGGCAACAACTGGTACGACATCGCCAACGCCGTCAACTCGGCGCTGTTCCTTAGCGTGCTTTCCTACAGCCGCAAGCAGGAGCGTGAGGCCGATGCGTTCGGTGTTCAGCTGCTCGCCGCATCGGGCTACTCGCCGCACGCGGCGTCCAACGTGTGGGGCCAGCTTATCGAAGAGCGCAAAGCCAGCGCCAAAGCGCGCAACAAGCGCTACCGGGATCGCAGCCGATCACAGTTTTCGACCCACCCGCCGTCTGAGTCCCGCATGGAGGACCTGGCAGAGGCAGCCCATGAACTCGCCATGCAGGCCGGTGAAGAGGCAATGTTCGACAACTACCACGAGCAGTGGCGAGAAGGAACCGATTCTATGCGCTGGTCCCTGCTGGAAGAACAGATCAAGCTGAACGATGACGGCGCCAGCATTTATTTAATCAACGCGCTGGCAGAAGATGGCTGGGAAAGCGGCTACTACTATTATCTTGGCCAGGCCTACAGCTTAAGAGGCGATGAGGGCGATGAAGAACTTGCCGCTCAGGCGTATGCGAGCGCGGTGCAGTCTGAAAACCCTTTGCCCGAGGCCTTCAGGGCGCACGGTTACGCCCAGATCAAGCAGGGAAACAGTGAGGCCGGCAGAGAGGCCCTGTCCCGCTACCTCACGTTAAACCCTGATGCCGCCGACGCGGCCATGATTCGTTTTTCGATTGACCAATGAACATCAACATAGAGAGTAAGACCATGAAAAATGCGTCCATATACTGCGTGCTGGCTTTGTTCGCCCTGATCACGACAGGCTGTATTCCAACCTATAAACTGGTCTCACCTAACACCCAGGTGGTTGGCGGTAAGAATTTCAGCGTGGACACAAGCCGCGCGTGGAACAAACTGCCCAAGAGCCGCCTTGATATCAAACAGGAAGAAAACTGGACCCTCAACGGACCCAACCTCGACATCGTGACCTTTATTGGCGGCGTCGAAAGCGGCAACGCAATCGCCAAACAGCGCAAGAAAAACGATCGTCAGATCCCGGTATTCAAAAGCAATATGTCACCACCGGAACTGGTCTCCATGATGGACAGTTTTTACCGCGTGAGAGTTGGCGCCACCGTGTTCAATACAACGAACATAGAGCCCGGCACCTTCCTCGGCAAATCGGCCATACAGCTTGATTACAACTATATCGGCGGTGACGACGTCAAACGACGCGGACGATCGATGCTCGCCGTGATTGATGACCGCCTCTACCTGATGACTCTCGATGGCACCGACTTGCACTACTTCGACGCAGCGCTGCCCGAGTTCACGGCTATGGTTCGGTCAGCCACGTTACTTTAGAGTCGCAACCGTTTTCTTTCACAAATCAGAACAACAGCCGGCACGTCAACTGGAAGGCAGCTGAGCTGCCCCGTCAGCCGTGCCGGCTGTTTCTTTACCTGTTAGTGCCCAATAGGCGAAGCATTGCGGCGCCCAACTAGTGTGTCCCATCAAACTCAGGTTCATCGGGAACGCTCTGAAGATGCCAAACCTGCCCGCTTGATCCGACAGGACCGAGATTCTGGGACGTAAGCACGTAGATCTCGCCCATCTGATCCTGGCCGAAACCAAACAGAAACAAACCCAGAGGAAAGTCCATCCGGCCAAATTTAAATTCGAAGATATCTGACTTTACGCCATCGGCATTGAGGTAGAAAAGGCGCCCATCGCCCGACCCAAAACCTCTGGAAAAATCACCGAACACATACTTTCCTTTTAGCTCATTCGAGCGTTTACCGCGATACACATAGCCACCGATAACCGCAAGCCCGTCATTGTGGTTGTATTCCGCTACCGGGTTTAGCAGTGCTTCGCCCTGCATTCCAGTACCTGTACACACAGAAGGCGTTAGCTGCGGCATTACCGGATCGAAGCAATGGAATCCTTCGGCCAGTACCCAGCCGTAGTTCCCACCAGAGACAACCATATTAATTTCCTCAAAAACGCCTTGCCCTACGTCAGCCACATATAAATCACCTAGTCGCGTGCTTCGACCACCACGGTCAAACGAAAAGCGATAGGGGTTGCGCATGCCATAAGCGTAGATTTCATCCGCACCCGGCGTGTTTCCTGCAAACGGGTTTGATTCTGGTATGGCGTACTCCAGCCCGTCGGATTGAGCATCGACATCAATACGAAGAATTGACCCCAAAGTGGTTTCAATGTTTTGACCGTGACCGATTGGTCCGTGAAGCGGTGGAGATTCGCCGAGCCCATCATTCGCACCACCGCCGTCACCCAATGAGAAATACAAATAGCCGTCAGGCCCGAATGCCACATGGCCACCATTGTGATTGAACTGCGGTTGGTCGACCGTAAACAGGACTCGCTCCGTGCTGCTGTCTACCGTGTCTTCCGAATAGTCATCCACCGTGAATTCGGACAGCACTGAATAATGACACCCTCGACTGGTACCAAAGCAGGGCTCGCCGTCGACACCCTCTCTCGGCGCGCTGTAACGTACAAACAAACGTCCGTTTTGAGCAAACTTTGGGTGAAACGCCAGACCCAATAGTCCGCGTTCGTCAAATCCCGTATTAACTTCAACCACACGGTCGCGAATATCCAGGTAAGGTTGCGTACTGCATTGCTCTGAGTTTTGATCGTATATCCGAACCTGGCCGATCTGATCCACAATAAACAGCCGACCGGTCTTGTCACCGGAATGAGTGGCAGTTACGGGGGCCGTCAGACCGGAACATACGGGCGTTAGACTGATCGTAAGATCACCCTTCGGAATGCTGGTCGTTAATGCCGAGCTATGTACTCCCAACGCCAATGCAAAGAGCAAAACTACGGATGCGTGAAATAATCTTGTGACAGAGTGAATCATGTTTTTCCCCAATGAACTATTGCGGTCCGATGTATGAAAACAATCAGCGAGACCGAAATACTGATACGGCTGGTGTTTTATGCCGAGTGACGGCCAACACAAACCAGGACCTTCCTGCCCGATGAGTACCCTGAAAGAGCCAAAAGGTTCTGTGGACTGGTTAGATAGACGTTTATTGCCCATTGGGGCGCTCCGATTTCGCCGTAAACGCTACTTTATATGCCGGGCTCCACTGCTCTTGAACAACATATACGGTAAGTGCATGTTTTCGCATGTGATATCGTGGTCCCCGACAATGAACCTTTTGGGCCTTTATGCGTACTCACCTACAAAGGAGAGGTGTGTGGAGCTAACCGATCAAACTGCACAAGCAGGATCAACCGACGAACATGAGCGCCGGTTGCTGCATCGTGTGGTCAATCATGACCGGTTAGCGTTTGAACAACTGTTTTTTGCCTATCATCCACGTGTGTTCCGTTTTGTTGTGCGTATGGTCAAACACCACTGGCTTGCCGACGAAATTGTGAACGATGTCATGCTGGCAGTCTGGAAAAGCGCCGGGACGTTTGCCGGGCATTCCAGAGTATCGACCTGGATATTCGGTATTGCCTATCGAGTGGCACTAAAGCGCCTGCGACGGAGGCGTCTGCGAGCATTGTTTGTGCACAATGACATTGCCATTGAACAGGCCAGCCACGACGGCGGTTATGGCATCGATGAACAACGCGAGTGGTTACGACGCGGCTTTGACTGCTTGTCGCCACAGCAACGTGCTGTAGTTGAACTCAGTTATTACAGCGGCTATGGCTACGCGGAGATTGCCGAGATACTCGATTGCCCTGAAAACACGGTAAAAACCCGGATGTTTCATGCGCGTCGAAAACTGGCAAGAGTATTGCCCAAACTTGAATACGAACATGATCTATCCGGGAGAAAATCGCAATGAGTGACCATCAGTGGATCCGGCAGCATTTGGCCTGGTACGTTAACGGCACACTCGTGGGCGAAGAGTACGCGAAAGTGCATCAGCATCTGAGCGAGTGCGTTATCTGCCAGCAGGAACATGTGCAGCTTCAGCGACTGTCTCAGAGTGTCGGCGAAGAAGCGGCACTGTTGCCAAACTCAGCATCAGCACTTGCAGATCTGCAGCCTCAGCTAGCGGTATCGTCAAAGGCCAGGGTACTTTTCGACTTTATGGGACTCTTGTCACGATCACCAGCGGGCATACGATACCTGGTGGCCGTTCAGGCCGCTGCGCTTGCAATCATGGCGGGCTTTTTGTTGCTGGCTGGTTCAACAGGTGACGTGGTGCCGGGATACACGACATTGAGCAGTGACAACAAAAACGACGGCGATGTACGCCTCGTGTTTAGTCACATGCTATCGGAGCAGGAGCGAAATTCAATTCTGCATTCGCATGGGCTCGAACTCGTTGGTCGCCCCACTGATCGAGGTATTGCCACGGCGAGATGGAGCACACAGCACCAGCAGAAAACGCTGGAATCCCTTCGTGCGCAGCCTGGCATAGAATTGGCTGAGCCGATAGGTACCGGATTTAAGGCCGAACCGTGAGCAGAACGACCGCTATCGTTTTCGTTTTAATGGTCTTACAGACGGCCTGTTCAACAAGCTCAGTCGTAATTGACCCGGAAAGCCGCGATGCTACGGAAACAATATTAGTGACCGTGCATAACCCGGACAACGAACAGTTACTGGGTTCGCCGGCCAGGATTCAGTCGTATAATTCTAGTTACGGCCGAAGTACGCGAGCGCGACAACAGCTGCGCAGCCTCTCACGCGATTACTCCCTGACTCAGCGTGACGCATGGGCCATGAAATCACTGGGACTTCTGTGCCAGGTTTTCGAGATACCCGCATCCGAGTCGGACAACATTCTGGCTGAATTGAGCGATGACCCGCGTGTCGAGTCGGTTCAGCGAATGAATCGATTTCATACTTTGAGAGATTCCGAACTTCCTGAAGCCGGCGGCGCAGGTACTCGAAATACGACGGCATTGAAAACAAAACCGCCCTCGTCGCAGAAGAACTACCGCTCGCTCCAACACAATCTGGACGTGCTGGATGTAGACGCAGTACACGCCACGGTGACGGGCAAGAACGTAACCGTCGCGGTAATCGACACGCGTGTTGATGCCCGACACCCTAACCTGGCGGCGAGTATATCGGCTCAATTTAACGTTCTACAAGACTCGGACGCTGTTTCGGCCGATGCCCACGGTACTGCCGTGGCCGGTGTCATTGCTGCGAGGCCGGTTGGCGGCGAGGGCATTCTTGGCGTTTCGCCTGATGCACAGATCATGGCTATTACCGCGTGCTGGTCAGTTCGCGACGAGACGGGAGAGTGCAACAGCTTTACACTGGCTCGGGCCATTGATCTTGCTATCGACAAAGCGGCACACATCATCAATCTGAGCCTGCACGGTCCACCGGATCCGCTGCTGACCCGACTCGTTGAACAGGCCCTCTCGCAGGGTGTCATAGTGGTTGGCGCTTTTAGCGACACACTTGAACGGGCATTCCCTGGCAGCATACCCGGTGTGCTCAGTGCTGCGATAATCAGAACCAGCGGTGACACCCTTACGCTACCCGGCACAGACGTACTCACGACAGCGCCAAATAATCGCTACGATTTTGTGTCCGGAAACTCAATAGCGGCGGCACAATTGAGCGGTATGGCCGCGCTTGCCATTGAAGCTGCACCCACACTGACCCCCATGAAATTGCGTCAGATACTTAACAGTAACTTTCCTGGACACCAGACCTTTACGGCGTGCCAGATGGTCAATGCCATGGGCTCGAGTCTGTTCTGTGCAATTCCGGCTAAAACGACCAACCCTTCGTCAGATTCAATGCCCACGTCCCCTTAGCGGGAGACCGGCCCAGCCAAATGGATTCGTATGGGGAATAGTGATAGCGAAGGTCGACGGCCACCGAGTGGACCAATCGTGACAGACCGACATCCCAGTAGGTATAGCTATCGCGCTCTGAGGACAGTTCACGTACTGCACCCAGGCCAGCGCTAAATTCAATCCCGGATGATAACGCTCTTCTCCAGATAAGCTCCGAATGGGCGATGCCGTTCGCAAAAGACACGCTGGTGTCGCTGGCGCCAATCGACCAGGACAGTCCTGCAGGCAACTCGAAGTTTAACGCGACCTCGTTGTAATCGTATTCGAAAAAAGCGTCGCTGCTACCTGGAAACGTGTAGGTTTTGAATTGCAGCTGCCAACTGATCCGATCATTGATTTCCCTCGAATACGTCAGATAAAAATCAAGTTCCGTCTCGTCAATCGTACGATCTTGCGGAATTGAAAACTGTGCATCATGGATTGAGGCTCCGATACTAAAACGGCCTAGCTGGATATTGGCACCCGCCTGAATCGCGAAGTCCCGGTCTGCACGTTGCAAGCCTCGATAAATATCGGCCGTGCCGAGTGTGGCGTAGAGCGTTACCCGGTCTTGCAAGAATCCCTGGGCATGAGCTCCGGTTGCCGTAGCGATCGATACCAACAACACGCAGAAAAAAACTGCGCCGCGCAACCGGATCAATGAACCTAAACTCATACTTCTAAAGTACCTATGTCGCGGGTCCGAGACAATGTCCAACATGATAAATCGGTCATTTTGGTGGTCTGTCAGTTTATTCTTCCGTTCATTGAACCTTCTAACCTGGCAAGGGTACTCATTTGGTACGGAGATAACATAACTGTCAAGGAGACCGTAATGCATTTGATTAAATCACTAATAGCAACAGGAGTCATGCTCGTTGCACTGGGAGCACAAGCGACT
>CAWUKD010000089.1:0-14788 GCA_963922815.1 uncultured Gammaproteobacteria bacterium | reverse complement strand
CACCGATCAGGCATTTGTAAAGGATGAAATTGCAGGTGATGGCACTTCCGGGTTGTACCGCCTGAGCCGCCAGCCAATTATTATCAACAGTGAAAAAGTGACGATTGAAGTCCGTGATCGATTCCGCTCCGAGGTGGTTCTCGAAAGCCGCAGCCTGGCGCGTCATCTGGACTATAACGTGGATTATCTCCAGGGGACGCTGTTCTTCAAACAGCCGGTAATGAGCCGGGACGCGCAGCTCAATCCCGTGTTTATTGTGGTGGATTACGAAAGCCGGGCGTCGGCCGACGATGAGCTCATCGCCGGCGGTCGCGCGTCGTTCAGTATCAGCGATAGTGTCGAAGTCGGAGCGACCGGTATTCGCGAAGGAACGGCCGGTGGAGACGGCGAGCTTTATGGCGCTGACGTCAAAGTTACCTTCCGGCCCGGTACCGAACTGCGCGCCGAGTATGCCACCAGTGAGTCGGCTGTCAGCAGCGCCGATGCCGAAGGCGATGCGTATCTCGTAGAGCTCAGACATCAGGGTGAGAGACTGGATGGCGTGCTCTATACACGAGAGCAGGAATCCGGTTTTGGACTTGGCCAGCAGCGCGGTACGGAAAGCGGGACTCGCAAGACCGGTTTCAGCGCGCGGATGCGTATGAGCCGGACGCTGACTCTTAATGCGGATGCGTATACGCAGGACAATCTCGGCAACGGCGCGACGCGCAATGTTGCGCAGGGCGAAGTGCGCTACCAGGGGGCGCGTGGCACGCTGGGGTTTGGACTGCGCACGGCGTCGGATGAAGACGAAAACGGCAACAAGAATGACTCCGAGCAGGCGTTTGTGAACGCCAGCGTTCAGGCTTTCGACAATCGGCTCACACTGCGGGGCAGTACCGACTTTTCGCTAAGCGACAGCAACGCTAACGGCGATTTCCCACGGCGCACACTGCTGGGCCTGGATTATCGAATGAACGACCGGTTTACCGTCTTTGCAGAACATGAAATTGCCGACGGCGACAGTATTGATGCGCAGACAACTCGCGGTGGCGTAAAGGTAACGCCGTGGGAGCGGGCCCGGGTCAACGCGACGATCAACCAGCAAACCAGCGAATATGGGCCGCGTGTGTTTGCCAATGTGGGGCTCGTGCAGGGCGTTCAGATCAGTGATCGTGTGACAGTCGACGTCGGATTTGATCATGGCAACACGCTGAAAGACGCTGACTTCTTCGAGTTTGATGACGATACGCCGCCAACGTCAGGCAGCATTAACGAAGACTTTACGAGCGTGTATCTGGGCGGACTTTATCGCAGTGACAGTTGGTCGGCGACTTCCAGGATTGAATATCGAAACTCGGATTCGGAAGAGCGGCAAACGTTCCAGCTGGGCGTATACCGGGACGAAAACGAAGGCAAAGGATTCAGCCTGAACACCCAGGTGTTTAACAGCAGCACCAGCCGCGGCGTAGATACTTTGAACGCCGACATTCGCCTGGGCTGGGCGTTTCGCCCTGCGGATAGCAGGTGGGCGGTTTTTGACCGCCTGGATCTGGGTTACGACGATATTGATTCGATCACCAACGCGTCGCGCACCTGGAAGCTTGTGAATAACCTGAACGTCAACTGGATGTACAGTCGTGATACGCAAATCGATTTTCAGTACGGCGCCAAGTTCATACGCAGCACCATCGATGGTGACAGCTACACCGGATTCTCGGATCTGGTTGGCGTCGCATGGCGACACGATGTGTCCGACAAATACGATATTGGCCTGCATGGGCACGTACGTCACTCATGGCGCGCGGATGTTTACGACTATTCGCTGGGTCTTGAGGCGGGCATGACGGTGGCCAAAAACGCGTGGATCAGTATTGGCTACAACATCGCCGGTTTCGAAGACGATGATTTCTCGCAGGCCGGGTATTTATCTCAGGGTCCGTATATCAAGTTTCGACTGAAAGCCGACCAGCATACGTTTGACGATTTCCGTCGCGGCATGCTGTTTCGTCGAGAGGACGTCGCCGCAACGGCCAATCGGCGTCGAAACGGTACGCAGTAGCCGTACTCAGGCGGGATGCCACGGCTTCTCCAATTGTGGCAAAGCTGTGATCAATCAAGCCAATCCCGTGACCATTCACTGTGTGTTTCGATTGCTTCGCGACAGGCGTCTGTAGCTTTGGTATCGTGCGCGCATGGCCTCCGGAAGCAAAAAAACCAGTCGTAAGAAAGGCGTGACCAAACGTAACAGGACGGGCGTGAAGAAACGTGCTGCGCCCAAAAAAAAGGCGGCCGGCAGAGCTAAAAAAACCCCGAAAAAGTCAGTCAAAAAGGCACGACGCAAAAAAACGGCCCGGAAGGGGCGCTCGCGTCGAAGCACGTCGGCGGCTACCAGGCGCTGGCCAAAACGGCTACTAAAGCTGGCCGTCGTTCTCGTTCTGGTTGTTTCCCTGCCAATTGTCATCTACGGCTTTATTCTGGATGCCCGGATCAAGGATCGATTCGCCAGCCAGCCGTGGAAGCAGCCGGCCCGGGTGTTTGCGCGGCCGCTTGAGCTGTATGTGGGTGCCTCGCTGTCTTCCGGGGAGCTGGAGCGCCACGTACTGGAGCTGGGCTATGCCCGCGCACGGCAGCCGGAACGTCCGGGAGACTTTGCAAGAGCACAGAATCACCTGCGACTGATCTCGCGAGGTAATTCCCTGGCGGGCGTTCCTTCGCAGGCGCTGGACGTTTACTTTTCAGGCAATACCCTCGTCGAACTAACAGACGGCAACGGCGCCCCCGTTCCTCTCGCCACGCTCGAGCCGCAAATGATTGGCAGCATTCTGGCGCGCAGCGGCGAGGATCGTATGGTGGTCGGTGCCGATGCCGTGCCGCACCTGTTGAAACAGGCTTTGATTGCGGTGGAAGACCGGCGTTTTTCTACCCATCACGGGCTGGATTTCAAGGGCATAGCCAGAGCGGCTTTTGCCAATATTCGCGCCGGTCGGGTCACGCAGGGTGGCAGTACGATTACCCAGCAGCTGATCAAGGGACATTTTCTGAGCAATGAACAAACGTGGAAGCGCAAATTCAAAGAAGCGCTGATGGCCATTTCTCTTGATGCGCGAATGTACAAAGACGAAATATTGCTCGCCTACATCAACGAGATCTATCTTGGGCAGGACGGGCGCCGGGCGATACACGGGTTCGATCTTGCCAGCCGGTTTTATTTTTCGCGCCGCCTCGATGAACTCGACGTTCATCAGATTGCCACGCTGACGGGGATGGTACGCGGACCGTCTCAGTACAATCCCAGGCGTTATCCACAAGCTGCGCTTGAGCGTCGTAACCAGGTCATTGGCATACTCGAACAGCAAGACGTAATCAGCGCAGAAGCCGCAGCGGTGGCACGTGACCAGCCGCTGGGCATAACCCGGGACCGGACCGGCAATTTTGGTGGTTATCCGACCGTTTTGTCGATGGTCAAGCAGCAGCTGCTGCGCGATTATAAGCAGGAAGACCTGACGTCGGTGGGTCTGAGCGTATTTACCACGCTGGATGTGATTGCTCAGCAGCGTGTAGAGCAGCATATGAGTCAGGCGCTCGAACAGGTAGAGCGCGATTCGGGTGCCGCGAGCGAAAGTCTGCAAACGGCGGCAGCGGTGCTGGCTCCGGATACCGGTGAGCTGATTGCTCTTGTGGGTGGACGCCAGATTGGCTTTGACGGGTTTAACCGCGCCCTGGAGATGCGGCGCCCGATCGGCTCGCTGATAAAACCATTTGTGTATCTGACGGCGCTTGAAAGCGGTCGGTACGATCTGGACTCCATGATCAGCAATGCCCCGCTGGACGTAGAGCTTGAGAACGGACAAATCTGGTCGCCGCGCAATTTCGATGACCTGTACGGAGGCGATGTACCGGTGTTCAAAGCGCTGTCGCAGTCATTTAACACGCCTGCCGTCCGTGCCGGTCTGGACGTGGGTGTCGACAACGTGGTCGAAACGCTTCGCTCGATGGGAATCACCCGGGACATCGATGCCTTTCCGTCCCTGCTGCTGGGTTCTGTCGAGCTGTCGCCGCTTGAAGTAGCGCAGCTGTATCTGGGGCTGGCAGGGCGGGGCTTTGTAACGCCACCCAGAGTCGTTCGGACGGTGAAAGACGCGGCAGGAAATGAGCTAAAGAGCTACCCGCTGGAAGTGCAGCAGGCCGCTTCCGCGGACAGTGCGTATCAAATAGTGCATACGCTTCGTCTTGCGGCGACCCAGGGTACGGCCCGCAGTCTGGCGTATCGCCTGCCGGGGATTACGGTTGCCGGCAAGACGGGCAGCACGAATGACTTCCGGGACAGCTGGTTTGCCGGGCTGACGCAATCCGCTGTGGCGGTTGTCTGGGTAGGACGTGATGACAATGCCCCGACGGGACTAACCGGCTCTCGTGGAGCGCTGCCGGTGTGGGCGAGCATCATGCGGGCGCTAAACTCATCGCCACTGCTGCAGTACGCACCGGAAAGCCTTCTTCAGGCGCCGTTTGACTACGCTTCCGGTGAGGCTCTGCCGTACTGCGATCCGGCAGTTCTGATACCATTGCGGCCGAATGTAGATCGACAGAGCATCGTCGATTGTCGATAGCTGCGCCCTCCGGGCGGCCCCGTTTTCGGGGCGTTATTGGAAGACACCTAATGTATGCAGACAAACGGTGGCTGGTTATTGCACTGGCCCTATTCCTGAGCCCCGCCTGTGCGGTCTACGAGACCTGGCCTGGCGGGTCGCGCAGTGAAACCAGTCAGGAACCCGCTCCGGTTGTCCGTGAGCCAGGGACGCCGGAATCCTCTGCTCCGGAGGCGTCCGACGCGGAGTCTGCGCCGGTCATCGTTCAGCCCGAAGTCATCGACTCGGTGTCGTTGCCCACCGGTCCGGCCGGCTTCCTGCTGGATGAGGCGTCCCGACACCGGGCATCCGGCAATCTGGAGCAGGCGGCGCAGTCGGTTGAGCGTGCCATGCGTATTCAGCCGGGCAATCCCTGGTTGAGCCTGGAGCTGGCCGATATACGTCTGGAACAGGGAAACCCGTCTCAGGCGGAGCAGCTGGCGCAAAGAGCGCTGGCGCAGGCAGGCGGTGATCGCCGATTACGAGCGCAATGCTGGTCGCTGACCGCAGCGGCACGCGAATCCATGGGTGATACGGCGGGTGCTGCCGTGGCGCTCGACAAAGCCAGCGAGTAGCCGCGATGGATGAGTACAACGGGGCATCCACGGAGCGCACGGTGGCTCAGGAGTGGTTTGCTCATGACGGGCCTTTGGCGCGTCAGGTCGAGCGCTATGTTCCGCGTGAGGGACAAATCCGTATGGCGCAGGCTGTGCGGGACGCTATCCGTGACGGGCAGCACCTGATTGTCGAAGCCGGAACCGGTACGGGCAAAACCTTCGCCTACCTGCTACCGGTACTTATGGCGGGTCGCAGGGCCGTCGTGTCTACCGGCACGCGCAATTTGCAGGACCAGCTGTTTCATCGTGATCTGCCGACCGTGACGGGCGCTTTCGGCCAGCCCGTTTCCGTGGCGCTGTTGAAAGGTCGAAGTAACTACCTGTGTGTGTACCGTTTAGAGCAGGCCGGTGTTCAAAGCGACGGCAAGATCAATCGTCGCCAGCTCGGCAAGATCCTGTCCTGGTCACGTACTACCGACACCGGTGACACGTCTGAACTGACCGATGTGGCCGAAGGTGCACCCATCTGGCCCTGGGTGACCTCCACGATAGATAACTGCCTGGGACAGGAGTGTCCGGCTTTTGGTGACTGTCACGTCATGAATGCGCGACGCAACGCGCAGGCCGCTGATGTGGTCGTCGTTAATCATCATCTTCTGCTCGCCGATATCCGACTCAAGGAAGACGGTTTTGGCGAGCTGTTGCCCGGTGCGGATGTCGTGGTTCTTGACGAAGCGCATCAGTTTCCTGAAACGGCGGCCAATTTTTTTGGCGTACGTCTCAGTTCGCGTCAGGTAACCGGCATCACTCGCGACGTTGGCGCAGAGAGCTTTGCGGCGGGCGTCGAACGTGGTGAACTGGAGGCCGCCACGCTGGCGGTCAACAGTGCCGCGGCGAGAGTTCGCACCACGCTGGGTGGTCAGTCGGGACGCCGCAACATGAACACGATCGGGGTGGCGGCTCAGGATGCAATTGCCGACCTGACCTCGCGATTGTTCGGACTAACCGATACGCTGCAAACGTATGACGGCCACAGCGCCGGACTTGATGGCTGCCGGCGGCGGGCGCGCGATGCCGCGCACACGCTGCAAAAAATGCTTGAGAAAGATGACGACAACGCCGTGGGATGGGTCGAGGCATCGCACACCGGATTTCAGATGCAGCGGTCGCCACTCGATGTGTCTGAGCAGTTAAAACACATTATCGAGGGGCAAAAAGCCGCCTGGATATTCACGTCAGCCACGCTCGCCGTCGGCGACAACTTCAGGCACTTTGCCGATCGGGTGGGCCTGGACGACCCGGAGGTGTTGAAGGTCGATAGCGAGTTCGACTACCGCAACAACTCTATGCTGTATGTTCCAGCCAACATGCCGGAACCGTCCGATGAATCGTACACAGAGCGCGTCGTGGAGGTTAGCGTCAAGCTGCTAAGCAGTCTCAAGGGCGGTGCATTCCTGCTGTTTACCAGCTACCGGGCGCTGAATATTGCCAAGGCCATTCTCGAGCGGGAGACGCTGCCCAATCGACAGCTGCTGGTGCAGGGCGAGCAGCCAAGAGACGAGCTTCTGAGACGTTTTCGTGCAGACGGGCGCGGCGTGCTGTTGGGCACCAGCAGTTTCTGGGAGGGTGTCGACGTCCGCGGTTCCGCGCTGGGCATGGTGGTGATCGACAAGCTGCCGTTTGCCTCGCCGGGTGATCCGCTGCTACAGGCGCGACTGGATGCCATGCGCAAGCAGGGTGGCAATCCGTTTATGGACTATCAGCTGCCGACTGCCGTATTGAATCTGAAGCAGGGAGTAGGGAGACTGATCCGCGATGTAGACGATCGCGGCCTGTGCGTCATTTGTGATCCAAGGCTCTTTTCCAAAGCTTATGGCCGCCTGTTCCTGAACAGCTTGCCGCCAATGCCAGTCGAACGGGACTTGCCCGTCGCAAGACGTTTTGCCAAAGGACTTCCCGCATGAAAATCCTCAGCATAGAAGCGGCCGCCAGCCCGGCGTCGGTCGCATTGAGTCTGGACGGTGACATCACCCAGCGCGTTTGCGAGGACGCTCGACCTCAGGCGGAACACCTGCTGGACCTGATCAAAGTGATCATGACCGAATGTAACGTAGGGCTTGACGATCTCGATGGCCTGGCAGTAGGGCGAGGACCGGGCAGTTTTACCGGGCTCAGGGTTGCCGCGTCGCTTGCTCAGGGCCTTGCGTATAGTGCGACCAAACCGCTTGCCAACGTGTCGAGTCTTGCCGCCGTGGCGCATCAGGTGTTCGATCGGAACGCAGGTAGCCCTGACGGCGACGACCGTGATGTGGGCTACGCAAAACAACGGAGCACGGAGGGTGCCGGGAACAGCGTAAAGTCCACGGAATCAATGTCGGAGAATGACTTAAGTGCCGAAAATGGCAGCAGCGAGGCCTTGCTGGTGTGTCTCGATGCGCGCAAAGCGCAGGTGTACTGTGCCTTGTACGAAAGCGATGAGCTTGGGCGACCGCGACAGGTCTCGCCGGAAGCGGTGCTTGATCCTGACGAGGTAGTGGCACAATTCAAAGGTAAGGCGACTGCGGGTGCGGGAGGGGGGTTTTCCGAGTATCCCGAGCTCGCGGCTCTGGATGTCGATGTTATTACCGACGTACAGCCATCTGCGAGCGCGGTTGCGCTGCGCGCCGCCAGTGGCGTCGTACCGTTTGAAAATCCGTATCTGGCAACGCCCAGCTACGTTCGTAACAACGTCACGCACGGCAGTTAAAACAGAATCCCGGACACTGGGCGGAAATAAAGGGATGCGTTGGAACGATAAGCATCTCGTGCAGACAAGGTAACTGGCCCGGTTTTGTCGTATGCGCGGGCATGATGGCGTATGCACTGTAAGCGCATCATGTCTTTTGACTGGTGCTGTGCAATCAGGGTATTTTCCAGAGACTGGCGGTCATTGGAGTGGGGGTCTGGTTGCCGCCATACTACCCATAGGCGCGCTTGGTGTCTGGCGGCAGTGGCGCAAGGTCTGAAATCCGAGCGGTTTTTCTCCGGCGGCGTGCCGTCTGCTGCTCAGGCGCCCGAAATTTGATCGTTAGCACGAGCCACTCTGCCAGAAGCAAACACTTTAATGGGCTTTAGTGATCGAATCTGCTGATACAGGCCCAGTCGTCCGTTAACTGTTTTGCAAGGTCATCGACATTTAAACCATGCGATGACACGGCGTGGCATTGTTCTTTATTTTGCAGGCGGATGGATAGTTGTTCTTCAGACCGACCGCTAAATTCCAGTTCAACCCGGCGCCCGGATCGCTCAAGTGTTTCCATACGAATCAGCAGGGTTTCGAGAAACACTAAATAGTTTTCGGGCTCTATCTCTGGTGCATTGATAAAGGCTATGTTGAGCGCATGACCGAGCCGGGTTTCCGCTTCAAAAATGCTCTCGGCAAGTAGCCTGCTTTCCCCCTGTATCCACTGCCAGTAGGCGTCTATGTTCGTGAGCGGAAGCTCTATAGTGTGTGTCCGCGTGCGACGTGTCAGGCCGGAGCCCGGTACGATGGCAACTATGTTCATGCGATTAACCGAACGCTTGATTTTCTGACGCGTGTACTCGTCCAGAGCATTCAGGTTACGACTCAGTATTTTTATCGCCTGGGTGTACTCGGCCGGACTTACGGCCAGTGGTTGACGGCGCTTCCAGTGATGCCCTATGGATTGGGCCAGCGAATTGCCACTGGAAAACACGTGTCTGCTTGAGTAGAAAAACTGTTCGCTGGTGTCTTCGATGAACGCCATGTAGGGCAAAATGTTTTCCTCAAGTTCACGGGCGACAGCGCCGGCTTTTTTCAGGTCAGCCAGCAGCGTCGGTACGCCGGATGACGAATGTTGGGGGATGTAGCGAAAGCTCTGCCCAGCCGGGTAGGTGAACGTATCCGGCTTGATGGTTATCATTGACTTTACCGCGAGTTTCGAGGCATCAATGTCAATCGGAGAGTCGAGTAAAGCTTCTCCAAAATCGATGAGTGCCCATTCATTGTGTGGGTCACATGACCCCTTTGGCGGGTCAGGCTGTTTGGCTGAGTGACGCTGTTCTGCCAGTTCACGAACGTAATTCGGATTTACATACAGATTGACAAGACGTTGCGTGGCGAGACGATGACGTAGCGTGGCCAGTGAAAACCCAGGACTAATGCAGGCCGCGTGATGGTCGAGAAAATTTCCTTTGGCATCACTGAGCAAAAGCACAGCGCTTGACTGTTCGCCGCTGCCCGTCATGGCAATGCGGCCGTCTTTCAGATTGACAAGGTCCGCGACAGATAGTCTGGATGTTCCTGACAGAAAGCGTTTCACCCAGTTAACAGACCGGTCGCGTAGAGATACCTTCAGAAGAAAGCTTGCGAGATAATCGTTACCGCTAATGAAAACATGGTCGCTGGTTGCAAACAGCCTGAGGCCGTCGAGCTGGGCAACCTCCGGTATTTCTATCGTCTGTTTAATGGTGCCGGTCTCGGGCTCGAGAGTGAACAAAAAGGCTGTCCTGAAAGGAGCGTTCCAGTCTCCCCGGGTTACCAGGGCAATCAGCGTATTGTCAACGCGATGCACGTCGTGCATACGGCAAAGAGAGCAATCCCCAATGTTGATGCGCGTGCTCTTGCGGGTGGTCAGGTTGCGGTACTGAAGAAAGGTGTTCTTGTTATTCTCAAGATCGAGGTCGCTTGCAACCGCGCCAAGCTCATCGGCCAGCGCGTCAGGAAAGGAGGGCAGGCTGAACGTGTCCGACACGCGCAGCTTGCGTCCGCCCCAGTCATAGCTGTGGGTTCTCAAACGTATCCGGTAGGGGTTTTCATTGTGGACGGGTTCGCCCAGAGTCAGGGAGAAACCGCTATGCGTCGTTGAGGCGTTAACGCTGCTGACGCGGTGATGCAGCGTCATCTGTTTGTCACCCAGTTCCCCGCCAGGCTTGACAGTCCAGAGTTCCGCGCGCCCGTGTTCGTAATAGTGCTCGTGCTCAGTATCGAGTTGATACCACCGGCCCGGTTCCGGGAACCACAGAATCACCGACGGGATTTTTGAAGACGGATTGATTCCGAGTATGGACCAGCCGGGTCGATCGTAGACCTGCTGCCACTGCATTTTCCCGTCCGGGCCAAAGTTGGCGAGTAACGGCTTTCCAGGCGCTCCGCCTGTATCGCTTGGAAAAGCGTCGGCGATTCCCGCGACCCATATCACGCCACTGTCACTCTCGGCGATGAGTGAGCCCCTGTCGCGCCCCCGGCTTTCGTAGTCTGAGGAGTACGGCGTCCCGAACGTGGCAAGAACGCCTTCAGCCTGGTCCAGAGCGCTGGCGTCCAGCGTAATCAGAAGCGCTGGAAAAAGTCTCAGATAGCGAGAGTTAATACGCATAATCGGTTTTGTACCTGATCGTCAGCCTGCAGACCCGTGGGGCACGATGCGGGCGAGTCAGGTCAGGCACCGGAGGGGAGGTGTTTCCCGCAGAGGGCATGTGGTCCTGCGAACGCAATCAGCTTCAGGATTTCTGCGCCGGCATCTCAAACATTTCGCGCACGTCAATCTGGCCAATTTCGGTATGCGGGCAGCTTTGCGCCAGTTGGAGGGCTTCTTCGAGATTTTCAGCGGTCAGCGCGGTGAAGCCGTTGGTGACTACCGATTCAGTCAGATCCTCAATCGAATCCTTGCCCACGCGCTTGGCCGGGCCCAGCGGCGTGCTTGCAATGACGACGCGATCGCTGACGCTCTCAACCCAGGCCTGCCAGGCCTTCATCAGTCTTTGGCCTTCTTCAGGACTGTCGGGTTTGCCTGCGCCTTTGTACGTGAACATGAATCTGGCCATCGTCATTTCTCCGTCACTATTTATCTGAGTGTAGACGATATGCCCTCACCCACCAAAACGGTAAGAGTTTTTGAATAGTTCTCGCCTACGAGCGGGTAGAGTTCGCGCATGGGAGGGGCTCAGAACGGGAATAAAAGTGGCGTCTGTCGAATGACACGCTCGGATGGTCTCAAAGTGGGGTAAAATTACGCGTTAGAGTGCAACCAATGTGATGTCTGGGGACTCAATGAACTGACGCCGCAGGATTCATGGAGGTACAATAGCCAGGCAGGTTCCGCTTCGTGCCCGTTTCCCGATTGTACGAACTTCTCAGCGGTTCCATGGACAAACAGAATTATGGCTTCAATCATTACAGAGTTGAAACGACGCAACGTGCTGGGTGTGGCGTTTGGGTACCTGGCTTTAGGCTGGCTTCTAATCAGTATTGGCGACGTGTTTCTGCCGTTGATGCAGGCACCCGATTGGGCGCTGAAAGCGCTCGTGATGGTTACGGCGTTCGGGCTGCCCATAGTGGTCATTTTTGCCTGGCTGTTTCAGATTACGCCCGACGGTATCCGCCGACAGGCTGAGCTGGATGATTCCAGTGCTATTGATTCTGATCCTGACAAAAAACTGAATCTGGCCGTTATTGGCGTTTTGGTCGCCGCGCTGAGTGTTTCGGTGCTGCTGAATATTTTTGGCAAACCTCCGGCCGATACCGATGAAGGGTACGTCAACGGCAAACAATCGATCGCGGTATTACCGTTTAGCGACCGCAGTACAAATCCTGAAAATGCCCTGTTTGTAGACGGTATTCATGATGATCTGTTGACTAATCTCGCGCGTATTCGCGCGCTGAAGGTTATTTCCCGGACATCGGTCATGGAATATCGGGATACCACCAAGAATATTCGTGACATTGCCAGAGAGCTCGGCGTTTCAACCGTGCTGGAAGGGGCGGTCCAACGGTCCGGGGATAATGTGCGAATCAACGTTCAGCTCATCGATGCAGCGACGGATACGCACCTGTGGGCCAGCAGCTTCGACCGTGAATTGACGGCGCGAAACATTTTCGAAATTCAAAACGAAATTGCCAGGAGCATTAGCCAGGCATTGAAGGCGGCACTTACGCCTACCGAACAGCAGCGTCTGGACGGAATTCCAACCTCAAACATGGCGGCCTACAACGTATATCGGTCCGCACGACACAACCTCGAAGAGCGTCAGCTGGATACCGCCATTCTGGCCAGAAGCCAGTTCGAGGAAGCGATAGCGCTGGATCCGAATTATTCGGAAGCGTATTCGGGGCTGGCGGACAGTATCCTGCTGTTGTATATCAACCATGCCGCCGTACCGAGAGATGAAGCGTACGTGATGGCCAAAGAGAGCCTGAATACGGCGCTCGAACTGGATCCTGAAAGTGCTGATGCTTATGCCTCTTTAGGGCTGCTAAATCTCGATATCTGGCAGCAAACGCGAACCGGGCCCCGGCTTGAGGAAGCAGAGTTTGCTTTTCAAAAAGCCCTGGAGCTGAACCCCAATCACGCTCGCGCCGTCATGTGGTACGCGAGTCTGAAGGCGTCTGAAGAAAACCTGGATGAAGCGATACGGCTTTATCAAAGATCGCTGGAACTCGACCCGCTGGCACGTATTCCGTACGCCAACCTGCCGGGTATGTATGCCGCTATGGGACGCAATCAAAAAGCACTGGAGGAATGGCTGAATGCGGTGCGTCTGCACCCGCGTTGGCCCACGCCGTACCAGAACATTGCCAAACATCTTGGTGGGCTGGGGCGTTACGACGAAGCCATTGCCTGGAACGTAAAAGCCATGGAGCTGGATGAAAATCCTCTGGCCGGCACGGCGGCGATGGGCTCTTACCTTGTGCTGGGCGAGAAGGAACGGGCTTTGGCCTTGCTGGAGCAAGTTCCGGAGGATCATCCGTTTGCACCTCTCTATTTGTTTATGCAGCACTTTGCCAATAACGAATATGCACAAATGATCGCGGAAGTTGAAAGGGTGAGTGCCGAAGGCATAACGCTGCCTCCATTTGTGTTTGACATGGCGTCTGACACTGCGCTACTCGTGGGCGATCTGGATGCCGCGCTCAAGTACATGCTCAAGCTGCGGCCGGACCTGTTGGAAGCGGCGAAAGACGGCGTCGACCCTCATGACGTTCGATTTGTCGTCAAACTCGCGTACATCGCACAGCGTAATGGAGATCACGAATTCGCCGACGAACTGCTGGCCGTGGCACTCGAATCGCTTGATCAGCACCCGAGGCTCGGCGCCGCCGGGTACGGAATCCGAGACGTGCAGATACTGGCGCTCATGAACAAGCCTGAAGAGGCACTGGCGAAACTGAGTGAGGCCATTGAGGCCGGTTTTCGCAGTAGCCGCAACTACGATCTCTGGACGCTGCCGAACGACCCGTATCTGACCAGTATCAACTCGGATCCGAGGTTTGAAGAAATGTATCAGACGATACGTGCTGATATCAGCGTCATGCGGCAACGCATGCTTGATGCTGAGCAAAGCGGGGACTGGGACTATTTGCGGTCACTGGCGTCTGCCAATCCGGTTAACCCTGCGGCTATTACGAGCCTCTAGCGCTCTTCATGCAATACCCTCTTCCGAGAGTCGATGGCCCCTTTGTTCGCCGGCTATCAGCTGATTATGTCCAACGTTAAAAAGTGACGCGGGTTTCTGTACGCCTGTTGTCATCGTGATTTACACTAGCGATCGTGTGGCGACTGCCGGGACGCCGGGCCTGCGCCGTAACTTAACTATGACCTATCGGAATTTCTCATGACCCGAGCTCCCATCAAGTCCGACCTTACAATTGGTTCTTTTAGCCCTGCCACAAAAACATTAATGGGGCCGGGGCCTTCAGATGTTTCTCCCCGTGTTCTGGCTGCGATGGGACGTTCAACGCTTGGGCACCTGGATCCGGACTTCACCGAACTGATGGATCAAATCAAAGGGCTGTTGGGGTACGCGTTTCAAACCAACAATGACCTGACGTTCGCCGTATCGGCGCCAGGATCGGCCGGCATGGAAACCGCTTTTGTCAATCTGGTAGAGCCGGGTGACACGGTCGTTGTGTGCATTAACGGCGTGTTTGGTTTGCGCATGAAGGAAAACGTGGAGCGCATAGGCGCGACGGCTGTAGTGGTTGAAGATGCCTGGGGCTCGCCGGTTGATCCTGAAAAGGTTGAGGCCGCGCTGGTTGCGCACCCCGAAACCAAAGTACTGGCGTTTGTTCATGCGGAAACCTCGACCGGCGTATTGTCGGACGCCCAGACCCTGTGCAAACTCGGTCGCGACCACGGCTGTCTGACTCTGGTGGACGCGGTGACGTCGTTGGGCGGAGTGCCGCTACTGGTCGACGAGTGGGGTATCGATGCCATTTACTCGGGCAGCCAGAAGTGTCTGTCAGCTCCGCCGGGCGTATCGCCGGTGAGTTTTTCCAAACGTGCGGTTGAGGCAATCTCAAAACGCAAGAGTAAAGTACAGAGCTGGTTTCTCGATTTGAATCTTGTCATGGGTTACTGGGACGGGCAGGGCGGCAGAACGTATCACCATACCGCCCCGGTGAACGCGATGTACGGATTGCACGAAGCCCTGGTGATTTTGCGGGAAGAAGGGCTGGAGAATGCCTGGGCCCGACATCGCGCGATGCACCTGAAGCTGCGGGCCGGGCTCGCCGAGATGGGAATTGAATATTTGGTGGAAGAGCCTTATCGGTTGCCGCAGCTAAACTCCGTCGTGATCCCGCCGCATTTAATCGAGCAGGAGGCGCAAATCCGTGCAACGCTGCTG
>CAWUKD010000088.1:0-14937 GCA_963922815.1 uncultured Gammaproteobacteria bacterium | reverse complement strand
AACAATCCCCTGTTGTTTCCGAGCGGCGTCAATACCCAGGCTCAAAATCAGAGCAAGGTAGGCAAACAGAATCGTGGTGTCGATTGAACTCATTGGCGCCTCTTATTAAGTTGGGGGGTCGGACCAGCGTAACTACTACAATACCAGCACCATTTTATTTAAACATGTGATTTCTGCCTCTTAAAACTCGATTTTGGGGTAAAAAGTGCAGTTTAAGGATTTACTAAATTTGCGACCCTTTCAGTATTTTATGGTTTGAGCTTTTCCTCCGGTACCGCCACGCTTTGTCTTGATATGCAAGGAGCGCAATCATGCCCAGAGCCAATCGTCTTTTTCATCATCATCCGATCTGGCACATCACCCATCGCTGTCACAAAAAGGAGTTTCTTCTTAAATTTCGAAGGGACCGACGCGAATGGCGTCGATGGCTGTTTGAGGCACGCCGACGGTACGGCGTTAGTATTCTCAACTATGTCGTCACTTCCAATCACATACACCTGATGGCCTGGTGCGACGATAATGAAACGCTGCCAAGAACAATGCGACTGGTGGCTGGACGTACGGCGCAGAACTACAACAGGCGCAAAGAGCGGCGCGGCGCGTTCTGGGAAGACCGATACCATGCAGTGCCAATCAAAGATCGTTCGCATTTTCTGGAGTGCCTGACCTATATCGACTTGAACATGGTGCGTGCCGGCGCCGTAGACCATCCGCGCGAATGGCCGTGCGCCGGGTTTAATGAGATTCAGTTTCCGCGTCAGCGCTACGTAATTATCGACTATAAGCGTCTCTATCAATTCGCGGGTGAACCTGATCTTGCGACGTTTGCCCGTCAGCAACTGCATCGCGTTAATGGCAAGATCGCGGAGGGTGAACTGACTCGCAATCCGAAGTGGACATCGCTCGTCACGGGCGACACGATTCCTTAGAATGCCCTTTTCTGTGCAAAACGGGAGTTTAAGAATCCAAAATGGCGGGTCTAAGCGTACTCAGCCTTATATAGCAGCGGAATCAGTGGTCCGACCCCACGTATCACAGACGGTATATACTATCGGTGCACAAGGCTGGTTTGAAAATTGTGGGCAGGCCGCTGACTGCCGAAAGCAGAGTCCCGGTCTACTCCCATCTTCAATTTTGGCTGAAATAATTTATCCGGAGAGTGAAGCGCCCGCGCTCAGTTACCAATTTCCCCAGGACCACAAATCATGTTGCTACGCCGGATAACACAACACTTGAACGAACAGAACTGGTTTGCGGTATTAATCGATTTCGTCATTGTTGTTTTTGGCGTCTTTATCGGTATTCAGGTCAGTAACTGGAATGAGAATCGGGCTGAGCAGGTTCGCGGGGATCGTATCAAAGTGCGGCTCGTAGCAGAGTTCACCGAAATGGAGTCAGAGCTATCGAGACATGTCCGTGACGTCACTTCTTGGATCGAGACAGCGGGCGAACTGGCTGAGGATATAGTTGCAGGCAGTATAGAGCCAAACACGAAAGAGTTTTCGGACCACCTTACGTTTATACGCTGGCGGCCAGCGGCCGCCGGATCAAACACCATTGCGGAACTCATCAGCCAGGGAGACATGGACATTCTCGACTCTCCAGGCCTGGTCGACGCACTCCTGCGCTTTGATTCCCTGGCCAAACGCCATATCTCAAACAGTCTTGCATTAAGAGGTTCTGTGACCGGCGATTTCGATACTCTGGACAAGATCAGTCATCTTGCGGCGATTCCATCGAATGTGCGTCCCGATACTTTTTCGCAGAAACTGGCGCAGAGCGTTGCGACACCGGAGCTTTATCTATCGACGATGAACCTGTCGGGCGCCCTGCAAACAGACCTGATATGGCATCAGGAGTCTTTGAAGCGTGCCTGTGCCATACTTCAAGAATTGAAGACTACCTGTAAAATCAATGCCGAACCGCAGCTGTAAACCACTCAATAGGGAAAAGGGATCGACTCTGTGAAACTGATATCAAACACGCTGACTCTGCTGGTGGCCATCGCCCACGTCGGAATCCTGGTCCTGGAGATGTTTTTCTGGAACCACCCCGTAGGGCAAAAGATATTTTCAATGACACCGGAAGTGGCAGAATCGTCGGCTGTACTTGCCATGAATCAGGGACTGTACAACGGGTTCTTAGCAGCCGGGCTGATTTGGGGTCTCATAAAGGATCAAACGGATATCAAGGTGTTCTTTTTGTCTTGCGTTGTCGTCGCAGTAATTTTCGGCGGGCTCACGGCCAAGACCAGCATCTTATTCACTCAGGGACTCCCGGCTCTGCTCGCCTTAGCTTCGGTGTTGCTCTATTCATCTAAGAGCAAATCGGTGTGAGAAAGGTTGGTGGCCTTATGGGGCCTTATGGCCTTATGGCCTTATGGCCTTATGGCCTTATGGGTCGGACCACTTGTCACTACTATATCAATAGAGGCAGACAAGTTAGAGGCGCGATTTTCGAACCTTAAAACGCAATTTCAATATCAAAAAAGCGATTTAAGGAATTATTTGCCCATACCGCCCTACCCCCAATTGGTGCATCAACGTATTCAGCATGAGCGCTGAAGGTATACCGCATGAAAGCCGACGTGGACATCGCATGTAGCGGACGACAAGCTGCCTTAGAACGCCGTTTTTTGCGTAAAACCGCTGTTTAAGAATCGAAAATGGGGTGTTTAAGCAATCTCTGCCTTATATAGCTGCGGAATCATTGGTCCGACCCCACGTATCCCACGTATCTGGCAGCCGCTGGCCAAACGAGACCAAAACGAATCGCACCCAGTAAGATGATGTAACTGGACACCATCGCGACAAAGTGACCGATAGGATGGTCTGGGACCTCCTGACTCAACAAGAGGTAGGTAAAGTACGCTCCCGCCAGTACATTCGAAACCAGCGCCAGCTGCAGGGCCCAGCTCATGCCAATCCACAGCACACGACACAGGCCAATATTAATCAGGCCTGTTGTTGCGAGTAGAAGTCCAGGTAGCAACAACACAAACCGGCTATTGCCCGAGGCACTCATGCCACTGTCAATAGACGGCCATACGGCCGATAGGTGGCCGTAAGCCGCAGCGATAAGAAACAGGCCTAGCAACACGCCTCCGATAGCCGCCAGGCTGTACAGCGAATTGCGCGACGGTCTTTTGTCGAAGTCAGAAACCAATGCCTTTCTCCCCGACTTTGGCAAGGCCGCACTCATAGGCAAACACCACGGCCTGTGCGCGGTCGCGTAGTTCCAGTTTCGACAGCACGCTGGACACGTGAGACTTTACCGTAGCCGCGCCAATAAACAGCGTGTCGGCAATCTCTACATTGCTCTTTCCGCTCGCCAGCGACTGCAGTACTTCGTGCTCGCGCGAGGTCAGTCGATCCAGTCGTTCAGTAAAATCTTTCTCAGCACCAAGCTGTGTGGCAAACCGACCGATCAAACGGCGCGTAATCGTTGGTGCCAGCATGGCCCCTCCGGCGGCAACGGTGCGCACAGCGACAACCAGTTCTTCGGGAGGAATATCCTTGAGCACGAACCCGCTGGCACCCGCCTGCAGCGCCTTGTATACATATTCGTCGGGATCAAACGTTGTCAGAATAATAAT
Source organism: uncultured Gammaproteobacteria bacterium (assembly GCA_963922815.1). Taxonomy (GTDB): domain Bacteria; phylum Pseudomonadota; class Gammaproteobacteria; order Steroidobacterales; family SZUA-146; genus SZUA-146. The sequence continues at coordinate 11,342 of CAWUKD010000088.1, read as the reverse complement.
ACGTGCGTTGTCCTTGCCTTCGGCCAGAATACGCGCCGTCGCCTCCAGTCCGTCCAGCTCTGGCATGCGTATATCCATCAGGATAATGTCGGGCTGATGCACCTGAGCCGCGCCTATCGCTTCGAGGCCAGTACCAGCTTCGGCGACCACTTCGATGTCGTCTTCATGCCCGAGCACCATGGCAAAACCACGCCGCACAAGACTCTGATCGTCAACAACTAATACGCGTATCGTCATTGGTTTTCCTCAAGCGGCAGTGCCGCGTGTATTTCAAAGCCGCCGTCATCGCCTGTGCCTGCATTGAAGGTACCGTTGAGCAACTCAACGCGCTCTCGCATACCGACAAGACCGTGGCCGCCTGTGTTGGATGTGCTTCCGCGTCCTTTACCGTTGTCTTTAACGCTTAAGACGACCCTCGCACCGTCCACTTGCACCGTGACATCTACGGTCACATTAACACCCGCATGTTTAATAACATTGGTAAGGGCTTCCTGAACAATCCGGTAAACGGTGAGCTCCACGCGCGCCGCTAATCCAGACAGAGCGCCGGATGTGTGCAAGTTAACCGTGGGCCCAGCATCGTTGACCTCCCTGACCAGTGCGCTCAAGTCGCTGATACCGGGTTGCGGTAACAACGCACTTTCCTGATCTTTCGGTCGCAGTACATCCAGCATGCTACGCATTTCTGTCAGGGCCTGCCGCCCCGCTTTCTCGACCGCTGCCATAGCTTCGCCGGCCGCTTCGGGATCCGATTGGCTCACCGTTTTTGCTGCACCGGCCTGCACGGTCATCAGGCTAACCTGGTGAGCAACGATATCGTGCATCTCACGAGCAATACGAGTGCGCTCGGCTACCACCGCTCGCTCCGCCTCTGCGGTTCGCTCCTTCTCCAGATGCTCGGCACGCTCTTCAAGCAGCCGCAAATACTCTCCGCGAAAACGAAGTCGCCGTCCGACATACCAGAACGCAATAACCAAACCCGCAGCAATCGTACCGCCAACACTCGGTTCGCTGAGCACAAACAGGTCAGTGATCACAAACACCAGAGCCGCCAACATGCCAAGCAGGCTGGCGCGGTGGCTGGCCTCGTAGCGACCGAGACTGTACAGAGAAAACGCCAGTGCAAACACGCCATCGGTGACCGGCCCCAGGAGTACGATGATGGACGCACTCAGAACAACCGCATGAACCTGCCAGGGGTGGCTACGACGCCACAACAATGCAAAGTTGCCGACAAAGGCACACAGATAAATGCCCACATCGACCAATGTACGCAGACCCAGAACGGCCTGACTGGAACCCAGTCTCCACATCCACAGAGTCAGCAGGAACGAGAGCAAGGCGACACAAAAGTCGGCTAATTGGGGCCAGCGTTCGAACGGCCCTCTCAGCGGCTGCCAGACACGAACGCCGGCAACCGTGCGGTGCTGCAACAGGTTAGCCATGCCGGAGTTTCGGCTGGATACAGGTAACGGCGTGTAGCGATTGGCTCATGCGAGCAGTCTAAACCAATGTGAAATCGACTGTCATGGCAATAAAGAGGGAGATTGACACAGTCCAATATCCTCCCTTTGGGGGAGACCAAATTCGACGTGCGGCCGATGTCTGGCAGACTGCCACAGTGCAAGATGCTCTCAGACTACAGATTAACTACCGGGGCAAGCACATGAACGACATGGCCATCAAAAACTCAACCTTCAGCGAGGCACTGCCGCAGCAGGTATTTCGTATTTCAGTGAAGCTCTGGTTCGGCGTCGCCGCCATCGGCCACTGGATTTTCCTGACGTACATTCTTTCTGCGTTCTTCCCGCCCGTCTTTGAGCACGGGATGGAAGCGCTCAAAGGATCACATCTGCCTTCCGGGTTTGTTGAGGGAGACACGTTTGGCAATCTGGCATCGATAGCCCATGTCATGCTTGCGGCGATTATTATCGGCGGCGGTCCGCTGCAGCTGATCCCGGCCGTCCGCAACCGCTTCCCAACCTTTCATCGATGGCTGGGTCGAAGCTATATTGTCGCCGCCGTGACCAGCAGCCTGTTCGGTCTCTATATGACCTGGACACGAAGCCCGATCGGCAACATGATCACTGACCTTGGTATTTCCGGCGATGCGGTACTCATTGTTATTTTCGCAGGGCTCGCCTTGTACCACGCGATGGGTCGCCGTTTTAAACAACACCGACGCTGGGCGCTGCGTCTGTTTTTGGTGGCGAGCGCCGTCTGGTTCTATCGGGTTGGACTGATGGGCTGGACCATGCTCACCGGAGGAATTGGCATTGACTGGGAAAGCTTCACCGGTCCGTTCCTGTATTTCCTTAGCTTCGCTCAGTACCTGCTGCCGCTGGCCGTTCTGGAGTGGTATTTCTACTGCGAACGTAATTCAAACCCCGGCGTGAAGGTTGCGTTTTCGGTAACCCTGTTTGTGTTAACGGCCTTTATGACGTTTGGTATTTTTGCCGCAACCATGGGCCTCTGGCTGCCGAGGATGTAACAGGGGTCAGAGTACATTTCTCTCGAACAATTACGACACTCCAGGTGCCATTTAGAACTGACGCGCAGAAATTCGCTTAAAGCTTCGTTTGGGGTCAAAAAATCACTTTTAAGCTCCGAAAACGGGCGTTCTTACGGATTCGGAATACGTATTTCAGGCTATAGCGTGGTCCGACCCCCTTTAAAGCCCAGTAGCCCGAGCACGCTTCCCAGGAAAAGATAGATGGCGGCAGGCAGTGGCACCGGTGCCAGAACGTCTGCTCCAGTTATTCCATTCGCCAGCAATTCATCGCCAATATAGCCATCGTACACGTCCCACCACGGATTTATGGGGTTCTCTACCAGACAGAGCGTCATGCCACAGAGCGTCGAATTCGAGTCAGTTGTTCCGAGTACGTTGAAAGTAAATGTGCCAATGGCTCCAGCGGACTGAATGCCGCCAAATACTTGCACCAGCTTATTGGCGCCAATGCCAAATCCGCTATACAGCCCGGGCGATTCTAATGCTCCAAGGGGAGACCCAGGTAGCCACGCTTCAACCGGAAGAGGGGCTCGTTCATAGGAGACAAACGTTAATGCGCTGGCGTCATAGAACAGGTCCAGTCCGCCACCCGCAAGGTTTGAATCTGTAAAGTCGAAGATCACCGTAACGGACACCTGGCCACTGCTGCCATCGTAGCTCAGGGCGTCCAGCCCGATACTGCCTGCCTGGGCGCTAAACAGGAGGTTGCCAAAAATCCAAATCGCAATCACTTTACAGGCTGACATGTATCTCATGAGAATCCCTCTGCTATTAACTCAACGCACCTCAGTCTTTTGCATGAAACTGGAATCAATACATCGATGGTGTATTAACACTATAGCAAACTCTCGTTTCCTGGCTCGGCCGATATTGACCAAACCCTTATTAATCAACTGGTTAAACTTCTCTTAGCGATAGAAATACGGGTCAGACCGCCGTTTAGATTGAACCAAAAACAGGGATTGGATCGCGTAAACAGAGGCCGGACCATGGTTTACTCCAGACCGCAAATTGACAGACAGACCACGGGTTATTCTAAACCGTGGCCTGCCCCTTATCGGCTGGCTCCCACCGGCTAACCACCCGCCAGCTTGACGGTAAAGCCGCGCGCTTCGAGTTCGGTTTTGATCAACTCGCGATGATCACCCTGGATCAGGATATCCCATCCTTTTATTGCACCCCCGACACCGCAGCGTTTCTTCAATGCTTTGGCCAGAGTCTTAAGCGCTGCCGGGTCCAGTCCGAGGCCGGAAATTACGCACACCGGTTTGCCACCGCGCCCCTTGCTCTCGCGGCGGATTCGGACCACACCGTCGGTGGGCGGCGGCGATACGCTTTCTTTTCCCGGATCTATACGGCCGGCATCAGTGGAGTAGACCACGCGGTTCTTTGTCATAGACTTGGTAAGCCAATTGGATTCCTGCTCGTATTATGCAATGAAATGGGGGACAGACCACGGATTAGATTTATCAGTGGTCTATCCCCTCTCTGCCATCTCTCAACTGGCTGCACCGATTAAGTACGTTTCAACCCTTTGCTCCCGTCCCGCGAATATAGCGGTCTGTCGCAAAACCGATGACGAGGAAATAGCTGAATGTTGTAATGATTTATTTACTAAGTTGCCAGATTGAGAATTCACCATGAAACAATTCAAACTGACCGCCTGCCTTGCCATTGTCGCCCTTCTGTTAAACACAGCCGCAGTGCATGCTCAGAGCGACGCTACCGAGGATGCGCCCGATCCTCGCTGGAACTGGGATCTGACCGACCTTTTCGAATCTGACAAAGACTGGGACGCAGCTCTCGAAGAAGCACTGGCTAGTCTGGAGGAACTGCGCGCCCTAAAGGGCTCGTTGTCCAAAGGCCCGAATGCCCTGCTCACGGCATTTCAAACCAATAGCGAGTGGTTTCTCAAAGGCTCCCGGGTGTTCACTTACGCCAGCCTCGGCGCCGACGAGAACCTGGGTAATCCGCGAGGCCAGGAGCGGCGTCAGCAGGCACAGCGTATGTTCAGCGAATACCAGCAGGCCAGCGCCTGGTTTCAGCCGGAAATGATGGCGCTCGGTCGCGAAACGCTGGAACGCTATGTCGACGAATTACCGGCGCTGCAAACCTATCGATTCAACATCAACGACGCCCTGCGCTATAAGCCGCACACGCTCGGCGATGAAGCCGAAAGCGTGATAGCCGCGGCCGGTCTCATGCAGGCCTCTCCGTTCAATATCTACGGACTGATGGCCAACTCCGAAATTCCGTGGCAAACAATCACGCTGAGTACCGGCGAAGAAGCCTTAATCAACGCTCAGGGCTACAGCCGCCACCGCACATCGCGCGAGCGCGAAGACCGCAAAGCCGTGTTCGATGCGTTCTGGACCACCTGGGGGGAGTTCAAAGGTACCGCCGGCCAGACGCTGTCCTCGCACCTGACCTCGCAGCTGTTTACCACCAACGTGCGCAAATACGACGACACACTGACCCGTAACCTGTTTCAGGACAACCTGCCGCGCAGCGTCTACGACGCGCTGGTCAAAGTCACCAATGAAAACCTGCCTTCCCTGCACCGATACCTGAAACTCAAAGCCCGGGTACTCGAGCTCGAGGACATGGGCTACGAGGACATCTACGTGTCCATGATCAAATCACCGCGGGAATACGGCATCGAGGATACGATCGATATTGTCAACAAGGCCGTCGTTCCTCTCGGCGAAGCCTACCTCGACAAGCTCACCGACGCGGCCAGCAAACGCTGGATGCACGTTTACCCGTCACAGGGCAAACGCTCCGGCGCTTATATGTCCGGTTTTGTTTACGACGAACATCCCTACATCCTGTTGAACCACCTCGATGACTACAACTCGGTCTCGACGTACGCTCATGAGTGGGGCCATGCGCTGCACCAGGTGCTGGCCAATGAGGCCCAGCCCCAGCACCTGGCCGGCTTCTCCATCTTCACCACCGAGGCCGCCGCCATTGCCAACGAACTGCTGACCCAGGACTACATGCTCAGCACCGCAAGTAATGATGAGGAGCGACTCTATTACCTCGGGTACGCGCTCGAGCAAATTCGCACGACGTTTTTCCGCCAGACGATGTTCAGCGAATTCGAGGGCGAGATCTACGCCGCCATGGAACGAGGCGAACCGCTGTCGGGCGACCGCATCACCCAAATCTACGGAGAAATTCTGCGTCGCTACCACGGGGCGGACGAAGGCGTGATGCGTATTGACGAGCTGTATTACAACGAGTGGCTGTTCGTGCCACACTTCTACTTCAACTTCTACGTGTTTCAGTACTCAACTTCCATTGCAGGCGCGGCGTACTTTACGGAACAAGTCCTCAACGGCGGCAGAAAAGAGCGCGACAACTACCTGCGCTTTCTGCAGGCTGGCGGATCGAAGCACCCTTACGAACTGTTTCTTGATGCCGGTTTGGACATGGCCTCACCGGAACCCTACGAGGCCCTGATTCGCCGCATGGATCAGCTTCTGGATGACTTCGAGGCCACGCTGAATCGCGTGGAGGCTGCGAACTAGTAAAGGGGCCAGAGTACATTTCTGTTGAGCTACAGTTCTGGAGAACCAGGATTGGTAAAAATGTACTCTGGCCCCTATAGACCTGCGTCAAAGTAAATGCCTGCAGCGGTGGCTGGCCAGAATTACAGGAATATCGAAACCAGGTCTCAAATAAGGACAACAATCCACGAATTAAATGAAGCCGTGGTCTGTCCCCTTTACATTCTTTGCATTTACAGTTTCTCACATTGTTATCAGTGCTTCTGCTACTGTGGCCGTCAGTCGGTAGTTCAATTGTCTCTCAGTTGCGTTATCCCTTTCCGCAAAATCGCGGTTCCTGAAAACAACTTGAGACCAACTATGAAACAAACCCTGATGTTCATCGCCATGATGTTATTCGCCGTATCGGCGCTGGCAGACTGTCCGGATCGCGAAGCCTTGTGCGACACGGCAACCTTTGGCTGGCAAGGCACGTGTTTTAAGAATCTCCTATGCAAACGCTGTGGCCCGGAACACTGTCCGGAGCGACCAATGTTTGACACATCACCCGCAGTCGTGACAAAGAAGATTCTTGGGACTACGGTCTCGATACCTCGTAAGTCAGTCGCATTGCTGCACGGATCAGGTGCTGAGGCGTGCCGAAGCGGTTTGGTAGACATAAAGTGGCGTCCAAATGGGTCGAGCGCCTGCAGTATTCCTGACAGTGTCGCAGGCGTAGCCGGCATGGCCGATCTCGCCTTTGGCAAGAGCGCCTGTGTCGAACACGACGTTTGCTACGCCATGGAAGGAATGAATCAGGAAATTTGCGATCTCATGTTTCTGGACAATATGCGGCGTGACTGTGACGAGTATTACTACAAGCATCTGGGCGATCGCGACGCGATAAAACTGCTTAATGCACCAGGCGTCACCAGCTGCAGAACTGCTGCTCAACTGTTTTACTCAGGCGTAAAACATGGCGGGGCCAATTCATTCAACCCTTCTCAAAACGAAAAAGAGTTGTGCGAGGACGTTAGCGGGCCCCCTGTTCTCAACACATCGCTGTATCTCAACGGATCCGGAGTCAGCGACCGCATAGGTGTCCTCTCGACTAAAGGCAAGTCGGACAAACCCGCTAAAATCAAAGTCTGCCTCGTCAACAAAACCAACCAGTGGAAAGGACTGCACTTTAAAGAATCATCTGGTGCAAAATACATCGCAAAACAGAAAGACCAGAAGTCCTGCGGGCATTACAATCCGGGTAAGAAAACGTTCTATTTTTGGGAAAGATCCGGCATTAAAATGGAACAACGGGTTAACGGCTCACCCATTACCCTGGACCTCAACGGTTACGCAGGCTACCGCATAGACCTGAACTGGTACAAAGAGTAACGGGGCACGGACCTAGGGGTCGGACCACTGCTTCTGCTGCTATAGAAGGTCGGCATTCCTTAAAGTGGCGATTTTCGGGGCTTAGAATCTGATTTTAGTCCGAATACGCAACTTTAAGCCAACCAGACGTACTGGCAATCACAACACCATAAGTACCATCGAAAAATACGGACAGAAAATCGCTTTTAAGCAACGAAAACTGGCGTTCTTACAAATTTGGAATACGTATTTAGGGCTATCGCGTGGTCCGACCCCAAAGATCTCCGACCCCAAAGATCCCACTCTGATCCTTCATTCCCAGATGCTAGACTCAAACCTGACTGTCGAAACAGTGGGAAAACATGATGATGTCTCTTGAGAGAGGAGCGCTTATTGCGGAAATCACGAGCGCCATTGCGGTCGTGATATCGATCATCTACCTGGGTCACCAGGTTGGGGAGAATACGGACGCCGTCAAAGTGCAGACATCACACGCACTTCTGGACCTGCAGGTTCAATACGCCGCCTGGAATCAGGATGTAGCTCACGCGGAGCTGATGTTGCGCGGTTTATCTGAGCCGTCTTCACTGTCTGCAGCCGAGTGGCGAGTGTTTACCTTCGACAAGACCGCAGCATTCAATTTGTGGGAGCAGGCTCACTACGGGTTTCGGCACGGCGATCTGGACGATGAGCAGTGGGAAAGCTGGGACAGAAGTTTCGCTTCATCGCTTTGTTCTCCCGGAAACCTGTTGTTTTGGGACAAGGGACAAAACGGTTGGGGAAAATCGTTTCAGGCTCTCGTGAACACGCATAAATCGGCTTGTTAGCGAACCCTTTGATCGGGAATTCCGACGCGGTCCAGTCTCAGGTGAGGAAGCAGGCGACAGGCCACGGTCTATATTGAACCGTGGTCTGCCCCCTGTTTTGTTATTGCCTGTACTCCCTACTCCATTGATTTAAATAACAAAAAATTGACGTTAGTCCAGTTGTTCCCATGGTCATGGAAAGGTCACGGATAAGTTAGGCCATGGTCAGGACTCTTTCTCCCCGGTACTCCATTGTGCAATTCATCGAGATATTGATCACCACGGTGCACAAAGGAGAAGACAATGAAAACGGATATCGAAAACAATCGGCCTCTGGTGGTATGCCTGCACGGCAGTGCCAGTTCCAGCCGGCAATGGGCGGGGCTTACAGAAATGCTTCAGGATCACGTCAGGGTGATCTCCCCGGATCTGGTGGGTTACACCGCTGCCAGTCCCTTCAGGAAAGGACAACCGTTCAGCATGGATGATGAGGTCGCAAACATCATGCGGCAGATCGAAAAACTGACCGGTAAACGAAATGGCCCATTGCACCTGGTGGCTCACTCTTACGGGGGTGCAGTCGCACTGCAGATAGCATTGACCTACCCCGAGCGGGTAGCAAGTCTGAGCTTGTACGAACCCGCCCAGTTTCGGATGTTGCTTGCCGATGGTCCGGATTCCGCTGAGGGTGACGAGATCATGGCTATCTGTCAGCAGGTCCGAAGCAGGTTGCGCATACCCTTTGGCAAGGCAAGTGCGGCCAGGGTGTTCATAGACTACTGGTCAGGTAAAAGCACCTGGCAGAGTCTGCCAGCCAAACGCAAGAAGCGATTCGCAAGTTTGATGCCGAAAGTAGCGGCTGAATTTGAGTCAATTTTGTATGCAAAGGTATCCGCAGAATCGGTTGCTGGAATAGCCATTCCGGTTCGTCTCATGTGCGGATCCAAAACACGGGCATCTGCTACAAAAACCAGCGAGGTGTTGTCTCGCCTGTTACCAAATGTTGATTACGTCGGTGTCGAAGGCGCTGATCATATGGCGCCGACGACTCGGCCGAATCACCTGGATCCGTTGTTTGCCGAACATGTCTTGTCGCAGCTGGAACTCGATCGGGAAGTTGCGGCCTAGTGGATTAAACGGGTCAGAGTACATTTCTGGCGTATCGAGATTAGCAAGAATGTAGCCTGATCCCAAAAGTCACCGGAGAATTGTTCAACGCTTTCAGGAAAAGAGGACAGACCACGGTCTATTTTGACCCTGCTCGCTCCCCTGTCGTCTCTCACTCTTGCTTAGGGTGTTTGATCGGGAATTGTGGGTAGGCGACAGCTATCACGATCATGGCGACTATCAATGGTGCGACTACCGACATTTCAAGCGACAGACCAAAATCAATTCCAATGCGAACAAAAGCCATCACCGCGAACGTGAAAGCGAGGATCATTCGCACAAGATGACGGCGCAGCCATGCGTTGGGATGCGATGGCGGCGACCGTAGCATTCGCCAATCTTGAATGAGTAAGAAACCGAACGTGACGGCTAATACGCCCGGACCAATAATCACTCTGTCGCCGTTGAGATTGAAGCGAATAAATTGAGCAAGAGTAAACAGGAATAGCAACGCAAGAAGCACAACCAACCCAATGTTGAAACCTTTGAACGCGCCAAAGTTGCGATTGACCGACAGGATTGCACTCGGTATGAGATAGAACACCGCAAGGCACATCACAATAGCCAGGGGCAGAAACACGTGGAACATTTGCACAAACGTTGTGAGAATCACAAGACCCATCATGACCGCAAACAGCCTTCCACCACGGATATGCCAGGCCGATCCTTTCCTGGCAATAAGTGCGACGACGCCACCAAGAAACGCTAGTGACCCAAACCCGACGTGCAGAATGCTATTTAACTCGAACATCACAGTTTGCCCTCTCCATTGGGTAAATATTGCCACAGAATAAATGTCGGCTTAGAGTTAATTTCTGCTAATCAAATCTGTCGGAAGCGTTTCATCGGAAAATTCTTCACTCACTGTAAGCGGTCGTACCAATAACGGTAAATTACTGGCACTTAACGGCCAATACGGGACAGTCGCGCAATGGCAAGACTATCGGGCAAAGAACTTCACGGACGCCAAAACGCCTCGGGTGCCGGCTCCGCATTCAGAGACTGAAGAAAAGCATGCAGGCTATCCACTTCGGAATCGCTCAGCGATGGAAAGCGATCTGCCGCCACTAAGGCCATCAGGCCCAACTTGCGACCACCCAAAGCGTAACCACTCTCAATCAGCGCCTCGAACTGGCCGCGATCATAGGCTACGACAATTGCGAGGTCGGGTGTTGCTGGTCCGCCGTCCAAGCCGCTGTAGTAGCTTTCGCCGCGGAGATCTAGCCCATGACACTCATTACACATAGTCATTGCGAGGTACTCACCCTCCGCCATTTTCGGCTGCAATTCGGGATCGATGTGTAGCGGCGGAACCATTGCAACCCAGTCAGCCATCGACATCTCCCGACCCCTAGCGATATCCCACCGGACGCCCCAGCCCAAAGCTGGTCGCGGCAGTGGAACTTCAACAACCGGGGCGGCGCGAAGGTATGCGATTAGCGCCGCAAGATCATCATCTCTCAGTCTCGCAAAGTTGAATGAGGGCATAGACATTAGTTCCCGGCCATCCGCTCCAATGCCTTGCCTTATGGCTGTTTCTATAGTCTGCGCATCATAGTCACGTGCATAACTGGCGAGATTTGGTGCTACAGCGCGCTTTGGCCAGTCCCACTGCCCACCGAAATCCTTTCCCTCAAGTTGCTGACCATGACAACCGAAACAGCCCCGCGTTCGCGCAATACGACGGCCCCGCTCGATGCTCGCCTTGTCGTCGGGAATGGTGGTGCTGAACTGGTGAACGGCTTCTCTATCTCGAAGTTGCAGCTCACTAAGCGTGAAGACAGCGGCAGAACTCAGTGCTAAAACCACTGTCATTGCGCCAACCGTTTGTATCAGCCATCTCATGTAGTAGTCCTACAACCTCCTGCGGTCAAGAAAATAGGATATTGGATTCTAAGAGAGCTGGCAAAAATTTGGCGAGGCGACCGTCACCTTCGGGTCGTTCCCGGCCTATCGAATGGTTTCACTTGACTGACAATTTCCAGCTGTAAAGGG
>CAWUKD010000087.1:0-15010 GCA_963922815.1 uncultured Gammaproteobacteria bacterium | reverse complement strand
CAGATGAGTTAACGTCACGATGTGAGTGCGCGTCATCTCTGACTTCGGGAACGACCGCCGCTCACGCCGCCGGGTCATCGGGCGCGTCCAGCGACGCGCGAATGCCCAGCAGCGGATTTGAATACTGCAAAGGCCTGGTCAGAACGCCAAGAATCTTGCGGCTGTCCAGACGCCGGGATTCAGCGAGAAAGGACCAGCGTACAGAACTTGCGGCAGTTTTCATGGCTTCACGACTGATCTGAGGCGGCCCGGGCAGACCGGCCATGCGGGCCACTTCAAGCGTAAACTGACTGCTGCTCATGTAGTTGTTGTCGCCCAGGTTGTAGATACCACCCGGTGCGCTGCTATTGAGCGTATCGCTTGATGCTTCGGTATGTTCATGCAGATCGACCAGCGCCCGAGCCAGATCGTCGCGATGAATCCGGTTTCCCGGGTTTGCCTCAGTCACCCGGATAATCGGACGCGCATCGCGCAGGCTCTGCAGCGGCAATCGGCCTGGTCCGTAAATCCCGGGGACCCGGGCGATCGCCCAGGCAATTCCTCGTTCTTTGCAGAAGCTTATGACCTGTTCCTCGGCGTTCAGGCGGCGACGGGCTCTGGCGCTGTACGGGGCCGGTTCGGTTAATTCATTCACCAGGCGGCCTTGCTGATCACCATAGACACCCGAGGTGCTGACATAGGTGAAGGCCGAAACGGTGTCCGGGAGGCAGGTACAGAACCGGCGCAATCGTTCATCAAGGTCGGTGTTTCTTCCGGGCGGTACAAGATAGATAGCGCTACAGTGCCCGGGCAACTCGATGCGGAGCTCAGCCTCATCGAGGTCAATTTTCTGATGGGGAATCGCGATCGACGCCAGCCGGTCGGCACTGCGCCTGGAGCCGACCACCGCCAGGCAATCACGCCCGCGCTGTGCCAACGCCTGGGCAAGCGCCGTGCCGACATAGCCCGCTCCGGCCACCACAACGGTGGGCTGAGCATTGCTAGTCATGCAGGCTCATCGCCCCCGACAGGCGGTAGATTATTGGATTTGATGTCAGCATACGGGCCTTAGTGTGCCCTGTTTCGGCGCAACAATCAGCTTCAAGTCGGGCGTTTGAGCGACAGTAATGCGTTGTGCGGGTGAGGTCACCGCCGTAACGGGCGGCAGGGCCGTCCAGCGTTTACGGACTGAGACATTCCCGATGAGCAAGCGATTGAGTCGGGGCGGTATTAGCGGCATGATTCGACGTTGTCTACCTGAGTAAACCAACGTGCCGGATACACCGCGACATCTAATTAAAGTCTTGCCGGAGAAAAAGGCGTTTTACTGCGAGTCGGAACAGCGTGTTCTGGACGCGGGTCTCGATGCCGGCCTGACTCTGCCGCACAGCTGCAGGGGAGGCAACTGCGGACGCTGTGTCGCCAGCATTCTTGTTGGCGACTACGCATACGATCGAACCACGTTGCCTCCGGGGCTGACGGCCGAACAGCGCCTGGCGGGCAAGGCGCTGCTATGCCAGATAGTGCCTCGCGGACCGATGACCATTGAAACGGCGAAGAGCGGGGTGGCCGGGGAAGCGCCGGTTATTCTAATTCCGTGCCGTATTGTTGAGCGCGAAGTGGTTGCACCCGACGTCGTAAAACTGACGCTGCAGCTGCCCCGCACGCAGCCCATGGACTTTCGTCCGGGCCAGTATCTCGATGTATTGCTGGACAAGGGCCAGCGACGCAGCTACTCGCTGGCGTGCCTGCCCGACTCTGCCGTCGGTACGGACGGTGAAAGCGCATCGGGCGGAGTATCCCGGGCAGCCAGCCACCTGGAGTTGCACGTCCGGCGCGTGGCACGCGGACTGTTTTCTGATATTGCGTTTGCTCAGGGTGCGCACAGCAGTCTGCTTCGGATCGAAGGGCCTTTCGGGACTTTTGGCTGGCGCGACCATGATGGCCCGGTGTTAATGATTACCGGCGGCACCGGTTACGCGCCGATCAAGTCCATGCTGCTGGAGGCCATGACCCGGGAAACGATGTCTCCGGTGCACGTGTACTGGGGCGGGCGGAATCCCGATGACCTTTACGAGCTGGAACAACTGCTTCGCTGGCAGGAAGCTCATGAGTGGTTAACGGTCACGCCGGTGGCGGAGTCGGCGACGAATCGCACTGACATGGTAACCGGTCGGGTGGGCGACGTTGCCATGGAAACATACGCGTCTTTTGAACACGCGATGATATATGTAAGCGGCCCTCCCGGTCTGGTTAGCAGCGTGGTTGCATCGTGCCGTGAGAAAGACGTTGATGAGCAGCGGCTGGTCACCGATTCGTTTGATTACGCGACACCGGCCGCCTGATCGTGCGCCCAGGCTTTCGACGTCGCGCAGGGTTTTCGCGGAAGGGGTGCCAGGTTGGCGCGTGTTCCAGCGCATTCCCGCAAAACGCCTGGTTGTACCTGCAGAACAGAAATCGTTGCATTCACGGTTTCAAAAACCAGACGGCGGCTGCCGAAGCAGCCGCCGTTGGTTCCTCCTGACCGTACGATTACGCGTGCAGTTTCCTGGCACGTAATGCGTCCAGCCTTAATTTGAGCGCAGCGCCATAGCGATCCAGCAGTGAGGCCAAAATGATGGCACTCGCACCCAAAACTGACAGCAGTACCCAGTTGTTGACGTTGAACCACTGCAAGAAATGCGCAACGTTGATCACACCGATTATCCCGGCTGCGATGAAACCGATACCTGTCAGTACTTTCCGGTTCAACCAGTAGCCCGCGAGGGCGACCAGAAGCGTGCCGGTCAGACCCGCGGTTGCGACCAGGAACCCCTCGAAGAAGAGCTGGTTGGTCAGCAGGGCAGCACAGATGCTGAGTGCGCCGATCGTGCCGAAGAACACTGAGCGCTTCGTGTTGGGGCGACGCAAAGTCAGCTCGGCCATCATGGGCATCATGAAAAAGGCGAATGCCGGGAGCAGCAGGCTGTTCGACATGGCGTCGAGTCCAACCACCAGCGCGCCGGCGGTAAACAGCGGAATCGGCAGTGATACGATGTCGAGCAGTTTCTGCATTCCCGCACCTGGCGTACGCAGAGACATGTGGCGAATTAACAGGAACGCCGCGGCGCTCATGCACGCCAGTGCCAGCGCTTCAACAGAATAGAAGTAGAAGCTTCGCACGCACAGAATAACAGGTGGCAGAAACAGGAGCAGCACGGAAAACTTGCTTTCCGTAGTGCCCGGACTACTGTCGTCGTTGCGATTTCGACTGATGGTCCAGATGATGTACGCCACCAGCGCCACGGCCAGAAGACTTGACCATATCGAGCTGCGTACCGGAAACAGCAGAAGGGCACCACCGATAAGGTAGGTGGTAGTCAACCATTTGGCCGCCGGCCTGGCCAGCACAGTGAAGGCCAGACGCGTTACCGGGATCAACACGGCGAGTGCCAGCAGAGTGATGCCGATCACGTGAGCAGGTGACTGACTGGTCCAGGCAGCAAATTTCGGATAGCTGCCGAGCATGCCGTCAAACTGCACGATCGAATAGATCAGCGCACTCAGTATCGTAAAGTTGGCCGCCACAGAAGCCAGTCCAAGGCCAAAGAACAGCCGGGCACCTTTGTGTTCCCTCAGCCACGCACTCAGCCCAAATCCGCCCGCGGTGAGCAGCAGCGTTTGAGCGAGCAGCTTCAGATAGCGCTGGATGTCGTTACCTTCCAGCCATCCCTGCAACATAAACAGAGACAGCGATCCCACCATGATGGCGGCTCCGACGATACGCAGCAGCTCGGACAACGTTGCAAACTGACGCAGCGTATCGAGCACATGACGAAGTCGCGGAGTAGCCGAGGTCGGCGGAACCGGGTCCGACTGAACGGTCGTTTCTACTGAAGCGGATTCACTCCAGCCCGGATCGGCGGACGCGTCGGTATACAGCGAGTCATATCGACGCGTAGTGTTATTTTGGCGGCTCATGATCGTCACCTCCGTTACTTAACAGCAGCTCGAGATCGGCTTCGAGCTCGGCGCGGTCTTCTTCGTGGATAAAACTCGCCTCCAGGTCGTCAATCTGGGACGGAGCTGAGCCATCGAATTCGACTTCAGTAATCATGACTTCCCAGCGTTCAAACGTATCTTCGATGTCGCCATTACCAATTCCGTCGAGTTCGTTGATGATGCGCATGGCATCCGCGACGGATTCCCGGGAGCGCAGCATGTTGCGCTGCTGATTCATTTCAGCCAGGCGCTCGTGCAGGTCATGCAATGTTCGGGTCACCTGCTTTTCGAGTTCCTGATGCTGTTTGAGCGACGTCTTGACCTGAGACAGCTGGTCAACGGCGATGCGTCGGCGACGCACGCATTCGAGCGCGGTCGATTTGTCGTCGTCCGCTACGTCCCGGGCGCGACGGGTCCAGTCTGCTATGGCCTGCTCAAGCGCAGCGTGTTTCCGGCGCAGGTTGTCGCCGTCCCTGGTCACCCGGGCAAGACGTACGCGCGCCGTGGCCGCATTGGCCTGGGTTCGCTTGATGGCTGCCTGAATGATCGCGTCGTGGTTTTCGACCCGCGTAATCGCCTGGTCGACCTTGGCACTGATGGTTGAACTGATTCTGTGTAGTAGCCTCACTGGTATCTCCTTTCGATCTCATTGCGGATTGCAGGGCCATAGTTACAGAGGGTCAAAATTACGCAACTTATTTGGCTAAAGATTAAAATAAGAGTATGTTAAGTATTATAATTCGATACTAAAGGGCGAAAATGGCTACCAGTACCGCTATGATCAGCGCGGTTAAAAAGCTCGTTAAAGAACGTGGTCTGACCTATCGTCAGCTCGCTGAGTCACTCGAACTGTCCGAATCCGCCGTAAAAAGAATGTTTGCCACGGGAAACATGTCGCTGCGCCGGCTTGACGATATTTGTACAGCCATTGCGTGCGATCTCGGCGACATTGTTCGCAAGCTCGACCAGGACGAACAGCGTATGGATGAACTGCCGCTCGAAGATGAGCAGGCTCTGGTTGACGATCCGCAGCTGTTGCTCGTTGCTTATTGCATGGTGAATCACTGGACGGTCGACACGGTTCTGGAAAGATATGAGGTGTCGGAAACCGACTTGATTCGTTGTCTGGCCAGACTCGATCGCATGAAATTGATCGAACTGTTGCCCGAGAATCGTGTGCGCACGCTGGTTGGCAGTAATTTTCGCTGGCAGGCCAACGGTCCGATTGAGCGCTTTTTCAGGTCGCAGGTTCAGTCCCAGTTTTTCGGCGGTACGTTTTCGGGGGAAACGGATTTGCATCTGGTCAAGATGGCCGATCTGTCGCGTGCGGCACAGGAACGCATTCGTCAGAGACTTGAAACCATAGGCCAGTTGTTTGATGAGATTGCCGAGGACGAGCGCCAGGAAGTCTCCAGCACACGACGCCACGGTATGACGATGGTGCTCGCGATGAGGGAGTGGCGCTACGCGGCGTTCGGGCAGTTCGAGCGGGACGGCTAGCCAGAGCCGCGGGGTTTCATGGTTCGCCTACACAGGGAGCCATACACAACGGCGTCAGGACTTCCGGAACAAAAAACCAGCCGCGCATCGACTCTGTTCAGGTCGCAGCCCGGTCGATTGGGGCGTGAACTGGCCTCTCGTCCGATCAGGCCTGGTCGTAACGGTTTACGATTGGGTATCGGGCGTTTCTGACGACGGTTCTGGTGCAGCCAGTACGGGCGTCAGGTTGACGCCACCTGTCATCAGGGCCAGACCCTGGCGAAAAGCCGCGGCGGCGCTGTCGTTTTCACCCAGCTGAGTCAGCAGTTCGCCATACAGCTGGTAAGCGTGCGGCTGAGGGTCAATCGATAACGATGACTCCAGATAGCTGCGTGCCTTGCCCCACAGCTCGCTGCGCATGGACAGCCGCGCGGCTGCGATCAGCAGAGCGCTGTCATCCCCGCGAGACTGCAACCAGCTTTCGGCAACGGCCAGCTGCTTTTTGGGGTGTTCCGTTTCGATATTTCCGTAGAGGGTGACGAGCTCGGAGCTCCACTGTACGCCCATGGCTTTCTTGACCACTTGCTCGGCAAGCGTGTGTTCATTGCACGCGCACAGGGCGCGGGCGTAAATGCTGACGAGCTCGGGGTCCTTCCGCGTTGTCAGCGTGAGTCCCTGCCAGATCTTGTTCACTTCGGCTTTGTCGCCTTTGTTACCAGCTGCGACGAGCTGGTGTCGACTGGCTGCTGCAATCAGCCGGGTGATGTCGTTCATAGCCGGCGATTTCTTAATCTTGCGCAGCAGGGGGAGCAGAGCGTACAGGCTGTCCCAGTCACCGAGTTTTTCGTAGATGGTTCCCATCAGCACTTTGGCATGCGTGTGTTTGGGGTTGCTGTCTTCGACTTTGCGCAGCGTCGCCAGAGCTTCTTCATATTGTTCGTGCCCCATTTGCAGCTCGGCCTGCGTCAGCAGCACGGCGGTGCTGGCATCGGGCTCCTGTTCATAAGCGAGCATCAGCCAGTTGTCGCGTCTGTCGTGTTCGCCCTGCAGCTGCGCCGCTTTCGCCGCATTCAGGTAGTTTAGCAGGGGCATGTCACCGGATTTGGCTCCCTGGGCGAGCATGGTTTCGCCTTTTTTCCAGTTGCCTTCGGCCATTTCAATCAGGCCCCGGTTGAGCTTGCGCCGCGCGCGGTGCTGGCGCTGAGCTGACACGGCCTGCCCGAATTTTCTCGGTGCACGAAACAGATAAATGGTGCCGCGGATCGCCAGGTAGATCAGGGATAAAACGAGAATCAGGCCGGGTACGGATGATTCGAACGCGTAGCCCCGGAAGTTAATCAGAACATACCCGCGATCCCCCATCATAAAGTGAGTCAGAATGGCGGCGAGTATCGCCAGAAAGAGCAGGAACAGACTTTTTCTCATGACTCTGGATCGCTCCGTTCAGCATCGGCGTTCTGCGTTTCAGTCGGTGGCGCTACCGGTACAGGAGTGACGCCGGCCCCGCTGGTGCCGGTTTGCCCGCCGGAACTTCGCCGGACCGGTACCACGGCACGTATGAGGTTTAGCGAACGTGAGATGTCGGGCAGCTCCTGTTCAATGGTCTCGCCCTGAAGTTCGATAATGCGGGAGAGCACGGTTTCGACCCGCGAGTCGTCCAGGTCAAAGTATTCTTCGAGCCAGGCTTTACTGGAAGCCAGGCTGTTGTCGTACACGGCCTGTTTGCTTTGCAGAGCGGCGATGCGCGCGGCCTGTAGCTGAAGCTCGAGATTACGATACAAGAAATAAGCCTGTTCCGGTGCGAGCAGTACGGCACCCGCGTCTTCGGTTGGGCTGACGCGCACAAAACTGCCTACCGTGTCGCTAAGCGCCGACTTGATTTTGTCCCAGGCGCCGTCGTCCGGGTTGCTGGCCGTTTCCTGTACGCCGTCGCCGGCGAAATTACTGGCCGCTTCGTTGCGCAGTGGCAACCGGGTAATGCTGTCTGCCAGCGAGTTCAGGGTGAGCGCCATTCCTTCAATGTCGATAAAGGGAAGGCTTTCGAGTGCCAGCAAGTCTTCACTCAGCTGGGCGCGTACGGGCGTTAGCGATGGATCACCCAGTGCAACAATGCGTTCGTCGGCCGCTTTTAGCGCCTGTATTGCGCTCTTGATATCGCCGGCGAGCTGGAGGCGGGTGTTGGCGGTTTGAAGAAAGTATTCGGTTTCGGCGCGAACCCAGGTGTTGCGCACGCTGGCAGACACGCCTCTCATTGCGCTGATCGAGTCCGACATATCAGTCAGTTCGTCGGTCAGGTTCTCGACGCTGCGTTTTTGCGTCCTGACCTGGGAGGCAAGTTCGGACTGTTCGTCACGAACGGCTTCAATCGTGTCTCGCTGCTGTTCGAGCTGGCGCGTTACACGCCCGGATTCCGTTTGGCCCAGCTGTCGGATCTGGGCGCTGATGTCATCGCTGGTTGGAATGTTGAGTGATGCGACATCAAAGGCGGCCTGCTCGGGCGCGCTCTTGCCTTGCCACCAGTTCCATGCCGTTCCTGCCAGTGCCAGCATTGCCGCCAGCAGCGCTACCCAGGCGACGCCTCCGCCGCTGCGTTTCTGCGTCACTTCGACGGCGGCCTTAACCGGTGCAGCTATTACGTCATCAGCAGGCGAGGAGTCGGCGTCAGTGGCCGTTTCTTCGCCTTGCGTTGCGTTCGACGCATCGTCTAAGTCAGCGTCTGGCTGTTTATTGATTGATTCATCAGTCATTGCGTTCTCTTTGTGTGCATCGGTACCAACCGGCAGTTGCCCGGATTGGAGAGTGTCTGTTGATGGTGCTTCGAGTGGATCACGCTCATCGGTATCGAAAGATGAGGTGTCTGTTTCTTGCGTGGCGGATTCTGTTTGTTCGGCGTCTTTGCTGTCGCGTTCGGTGTCATCGGCTTTCGATGCAGACCAGTCAATGATCGCCCGCATTAACGATTGATCGTCGGGCGCGTTGGCGACTACCGGCGGGTGGACGAAACCTGCGTTAACGGCGGCTTGCGCTACGCGCGCGCTGCCGGTGACGAGCTGCATGGCCAGCAATTTTCCCTGCCATTGGTCGTCGACAATCTCCAGAATGTTCGACAACGTTTCGCCGCTGTTGGCAATCAGAATATCGGCCCCGTCATTCGCCAGCAGTTCGTTGATCCTCCTGGCGCTTTTTTCCGGAACCTGTCGCTGATAGACCTCGGCGTAGGCGACGCTTGCGCCGCGATTGGTCAGTTCGTTGCCCAGCAGCGCACGACCACCGTTGCCGCGGACGATCAAAATGTTTTCGCCGCTGACCTGCTGCAGTTCGGGCAGGTCCAAAAGCGCTTCACTGGTAAAGTTTTCTTTGGGATGCACGTCGCAGCGTATGCCCGCCTGGGTCATGGCCTTGGCCGTGCTGGCCCCAATGGCAACGCAACGAAGCTTGTCCAGGTCGGTTACCTGGAAAAACTGGAGGCTGTGCCGGACGGCGTTCGGGCTGATAAAAATAACCGACTGGAACTCGCCGATTCGGGCAAAGGTCTCCCTGGCGATTTCCGCGTGTTCTGTACTGCGAATTTCAAGTGCGGGAATGCGAATGGACGTACCGCCGGCGTCAGTAATCATGGCCGACAGGCGATCGCTCTGAGCGACCGGTCTGGTCACGATGATCCTCAAGTCGGTTTTTTGCGATGGGTCCATTCAGTCGTCCTGTGTCAGGTATCGTGCCGCACCGAGACGGTTCAGTGATGCGGCTGCCTGCAAACCCAAGGTTTGCGCATCTTGCGCCTTGCCACGAGCCACCGTTTCGAGCACTTCGCTGCCCGAAGGGTCGGCTACGCGAGCCCCCAGATGGATTATGCCACTTTTGTGCGTCGCATAAACAGCTATGGGGGAGGTGCATGATCCTCCCAACTCAAAGGTTACCGCGCGCTCGGCGGTAACACGTGCTGTGGTTTCTACGTGTACAAGTGCACCAAGCAGCTCGCGCGTCTGTGTGGCGTCCGAGCGACATTCAATTCCTACCGCGCCCTGTCCGGCTGCGGGCATGCACAGGCGGGTATCGAGCATTTCAGCGATGCGGTCTTCCAGTCCAAGGCGAATCAGGCCCGCCGAGGCGAGAATGATGGCGTCGAACTCGCCTGAATCGAGTTTTGCCAGCCGTGTGCCCACGTTGCCGCGCAGCGGCCTGACCTCCAGGTCCGGTCGACGATTCAGGATTTGCGCCTGTCGCCTGAGACTGGAGGTGCCGACAATCGCTCCCTGAGGGAGCGCATCAAACGATGCGCAAGTGTTGCTCACAAGCGCGTCGGTCGGGTTTTCACGTTCAAGGATGGCGGCGAGGGTGAAGCCTGTTGGCAGCTCCGCCGGTACGTCCTTCATGGAATGAACCGCGAGATCCGCGCGGTCTTCCAGCATGGCGACTTCCAGTTCTTTGATGAACAGTCCTTTCCCTCCGATCTTGGCAAGGCTCTTGTCGAGTATTTCGTCGCCGCGGGTGCTCATGGGCACGAGCTCCGCATGCAGATCAGGGTGAGCTCGCTTTAGCGCATCCCGCACGTGCTCGGCCTGCCATAGCGCCAGCGGGCTCTGCCGGGTCGCAATACGAAGTGTGGTCATCGTTGGTTACTCTTTATCAGTTTGCGCAGGCTGGCGACATGGCGTCGACTGACCGCCAGCGTTTTCTGGCATCTGTTGACCAACACCTGCTGCGAGCCGTCGGGCTGTCGCTCGAGTGCGTGCAGGTGGCGGACCACGACCAGCGCATTTCGGTGAATTCGAAACACTCTCTCGCCAAACTCCTCTTCGAGGCTCTTGAGCGAGTCGTCGATCAGTATTTCTTCGTTTTCAAGGCCGATACTTACGTACTTCTGATCGGCCTGAAAGTAGCGTATGTCTTCCCACGGAATCATGCGCAGCCGGTCTCCCATGCGTGCGGACAAATGCGTACGTGGCTCGCTGGTGTTGGCTTCCGTGGCCAGCGTATCAATTTGCCCTACGGTCAGGCGCGTAGCATGACCGAGTGCACGCTCGAGCTTTTCGCGACGAACGGGTTTCATCAGATAAGCAATCGCCTGCGCGTCAAACGCGTCAATCGCATATTCGTTGTAGGCCGTGGTAAAAATAACCGCTGGCGGGGAGTCAAGTTCAGACAGGTGGCGCGTGGCTTCAATGCCGTCCATCCCCGGCATCCGGATGTCCATCAGTATGATGTGCGGACCCAGCTCATGGGTGAGCTCAAGGGCTTCCAGGCCATGGCTGGCTTCGCCAACGCATTCGTAGCCGTCGAATTCGTCGAGCAGACGTTTCAGTCTGCCGCGGGCAGGCGATTCGTCGTCGACCACCAGAACTTTGTACATCGTTTCGCTCACTCTTCCTCCAGCAGCGGAAAGCTCAGGTACACACTGAACTGATTGTCGATCAGGCTTGTTTTGACGTTGGCCAGGCCATCGTACGCGAGTTCGAAGCGCTGGCGAATATTGTTAAGAGCAATGTGATTGCCGCCTTTGCGTTCTGAAGCGTTGTCCGTAGCAACAGGATTACGAATCATGATCGACAGGTTCTTGCCATTAAATTCACCCTCTACCGATATCGTGCCGCCGCCAGGCAGGCGCTCGATGCCGTGATAGATCGCATTCTCCAACAGCGGCTGAATGCTGATGCCGGGAATTAGCGCGCGCATGGGCAATTCATCAACGTCCCACTGCACCCGCAGTCGGTCGCCCAAACGCAGCTGTTCGATGCGCTGATACATTTGCGCCATGTCCAGTTCATCTCTGAGTCTGACTTTTTGCATGGAGTCGGCCAGCGTGGCGCGGAACAGGTCGGCCAGGTCTTCCACGGCCTGCTCGGCGGCGACAGGATCGCTGCGCGTCAGTTCGGCAATGGTGTTCATGCTGTTAAACAGAAAATGGGGTCGAATGCGAGCCTGCAGGGCGCGCACCCGCGAGCGGGCTTCGAGCTGAACGTTGGTTCGCCACTGCTGAGTGACGTAGAAATAGCGAAGCAACAGCGCGCCGGTAATGACGCTGATGCCGAGCGTACGAGCCAGGAAAGGGCCGCGTTCTTTCGGGAACAACGTCTGGGTATTGGGTTCCGGGAAGGCAAACTGCCCCAACTGAAAGGTGAGCTCGGAAATGATCGCGCATACGAGCAGAATCAGTCCCATGCTGACGGCGGTAACTTTGGTCACACTGGCGTTGGTTAAGTACCGGCGGGCCATGCACAGCGCTGCGGCATTAGCGAGGCCGATCCACAGCAGGAGCATGGAAAGGCGCGCCAGGTCGGTCCAGAAATTTTCGGCGGTCGCGGCACCGGCAAGCGCCAGCGTGATCGCAACCAGTTCCGCAATCAGCACAATGGCCAGAGCGGTCTTGCCCGCACAGAAGTCGGGCAAATAGGATTCATGCGGACCCGATTCGCTGGCTTGGCGAGCGGCGTCTACGCCAGAATTTTGCATGCGCAGCGTCTCCGGTGGAGGCTTGGCACCCGGGCCATCAGGCGCGGGCTGTTAAACGCGCATTATGCCAAGAACGCCGCGTAATTGCCCCGGACGCATGGGGTGCATCGATCTATACCTTGCTGCACCATCTGGATTGGTCCGTTTCGGCCCGCTGAATGCGCTCGGCAATCTCGTCGTCGGACAGATATCGGCGTTCGCCACCCTCACTGGGCACGTAAAGACGCTGGGCATTCTTCATGCTTGTAACGGCTTCGGTGGCGCGGCGGCAGTTTTCTTCGCGGATGGCGGCATTCTGCATTTCTTCTTCAGCCAGTGCTTCCTGCGCCTGAAGATCTGCGGCAGCGGCCTGTGCGGCATCCAGTTTTTCCTGACGAACCTGCGCCAGTGCAGCCTTGTCGGTGCGCTTGGATTTGACGTTCATGACCACGAGATCTTCACCGTCGGGCTTGTCTGAATAATGCACCCGGCCGGTTTCATCCGTCCATTTGTACACCTCGGCCGTCGTTCCCAGGCACGCAAGCGCAAGCAGGATTAAAGACAGAAGTTGGGTATGCGAAGTTTTCATGGTGTCGGTCTCTGGAATTTCGTGGAGTCCCATTATCACAAAAACAGGGGGGAAGCACCCGAAGAGGCGTCACAAATTCAAAAAAAAGACTGAGTTCCAGGGGTTTTTCGGTATATTCGGGCGGTTAAATCGCGGAATCGCCGGTTTCGCCTGTGCGAATGCGAATCGCTTCGTCGAGCGTCGTCACAAAGATCTTGCCGTCACCGATCTTGCCGGTGCGGGCGGCCGCGACGAGTGCTTCGGTGACGGTATCCACCAGATCGTCCGGGACGGCTACTTCGAGCTTCATTTTTGGAAGAAAATCAACCACATACTCGGCACCGCGGTAGAGTTCCGTGTGACCTTTCTGGCGCCCGAATCCTTTGACTTCGGTGACCGTGATGCCATGAACACCTGCCTCGCCGAGCGCTTCACGAACGTCGTCGAGTCGGAACGGTTTGATAATGGCGGTGATCATCTTCATTGGTGAAATCTCTCCTGAGCAGGGGGTCGAAGAATACCGCATTTGCACGGCGACTGGCCACCGGTTACCTCGCGGTACACACGGGATTGTAAAGAAGAGTGGCGCGACGCTGGCTGGGCCTCAATCAGTCTCCGTCAAACTGCCCGTCTTCGTTGCGATCGACGCCCATGCGGGTGCCCGAGTTGTTTGGCGTACACGTGAAAGTCAGATGGTTGTCCCCGGCGCGGCCAAGATCCAGCAGTTCCTGCAGGGACAATTGCTCGCTGGCGCGATCGGTCTGAAAGGACTGGTCCGGAAGCATCACGGCGCCGCGCGCCTCCGCATTCCAGACGCCCTTTACAATGAGATCGCATTCACTGGCCGAATTGACGCCGCGCGCGCGATCAAACATGAGATTGATACGAGCTTCAACGTCTGCCGGGCTGTCCTCCGACAGCGTAATCTGCTGGCCGGCGATGGGCGGTAGAAGCGTGTCATAGGCAAACAGGAATGAAGCCAGCTGCAGAGGCTGCGCGTTGTTCTCGAACTGGAAATCGCCGCTGTTTATCAATGACATCAGTCCTGCCGTTGAACCGGGCTCGCTAAAGCCAAAGCCACGTATTTGCGGCGCGTTGCCGCCGCGGAAAAAGCCGACCTTCTGGTACAGATTGCGAAAATGCGGAACCTTGAAGTCCTGCGCATTTTCACCGAGTACGGCGATCATTGTGTCCGACGCGCCAAAGCGGCCGTTGGCCGGATCCAGAATGTGGCACGTATTGCAGCCGACGGTACCTCCGGGAGAGGTGAACACGCGCGTGTAAACCCGAAACCCTTCCTGCATGTCTGCCGTCAAAATACTGTCGAGCGGTCGGTGCGGGTTGGGCGGGTAGCTAAGCTCCATGGCAAAGTCGGTAAACGACTGCATGTCGCTGTCGCTGAGTTCGCCCGATAAACCGAGCAGTGAATCAAACGCTGCGTTGAATTCCTTGAACGCGGCTTCCTCCCGGGTTTCACCATTGACCGGACTCTCCCCGGTGCGGTCGCCGCGCCAGTGCAGCGGACCGTGATTGGGCATGCCGCGCAGGCTCTGTGTACCTTTCGGTCCTTTCATGGGGTGAAAGTTTGGATTCTTGACCCGAAAGTTACCGGTAATGGGTCGCGTAAACGGTACGGAGCCGAACGGGTTGGGTTTCTCAACGCCGTCAGGATTGCCGAGGTCCCACGCGAGGTGGTCGGTGTCGCCAAAAATGTGGCACGAAGCACACGATGACTCTCCGTTGCTTGACGTCAGCGTAGCGTCGTACAAAAACGGGCGGCCGTTCTTGATGGAGTCCGGTTCGGGATTGGGCATGAGGACGTGGGAGACTTCGGTGTGCGTCACGGTGTCGAGCACCGAGATGCCGTTATCGTAGCGCGTGGTCACGTAGGCCTGCTGACGCATATCGTCGAGCACGATGCCGGTGGGTCCGCCACCGCTCACCGTGATGTGCGTTTGAGCGGTTGGATCGAAGCTGGCGCTTTCAAGCTCGTTCACGTTGAGTACGCCTACTTTGTTGGAACCCATGGCCACGATGTAGAGCAGGTTACCGTCGGCGCTGAAGCTCAGCTCCAGGGGCTGCGACAGCGCGGCATCCCGCTCGGACTGCGTGCCAAATTCTCGACTGCGGTCGATATGGCTATTCAGGTTTTGAATCTGCACGTCGCCGCTGGTGCGCAGCAGGCTCAGCCGGTTTTCGGTGACGTGTCCCCGCACGGTAGTGGCCGTGCTGCCGGGCCCCTCGAAGCGAACGTGATTGCGCGCTTCGGTGTTGCTGACATAGACGCTGCCGTTTTGTGGATGGACGGCCATGTTGAACAGCGTTGTTCCAACGCCGCTCCATTCGTTCGTTTGCCGCGGCGTCGCGGCCATCGCGTCGATTTCAAACACGTCAAGATCAGGCAGATTAAGCGACGCCCGTGCATTGAACTGGGTGCCGGACTCGTCGACCCAGTCTGTGCCGTTGAATTTGAGGATGAGGGCGGACGTTGGGGCCTGTACGCCTTCGGTGTTTGCAAACGGTGCCGGCTTGCTGGTGGTTGGAATGCTGCGAATTACGGTGGTCTGGTTGCCC